>SHZD01000018.1 GCA_009692465.1 Myxococcales bacterium | reverse complement strand
GCTACATCGGCAGGCGGCAGTGCTACATCGGCAGGCGGCAGTGCTACATCGGCAGGCGGCAGTGCTACATCGGCAGGCGGCAGTGCTACATCGGCAGGCGGCAGTGCTACATCGGCAGGCGGCAGTGCTACATCGGCAGGTGGCAGTGCTACATCGGCAGGTGGCAGTGCTACATCGGCAGGTGGCAGTGCTACATCGGCAGGTGGCACCGCGACATCAGGCGGCGGCAAGTCTGTATCGGCTGGCGGCACAACAGCGTCCGGCCCTGAAACGATGGCATCGCCAACCGGTGCAACTTCAGCAGTTGGCGCAACATCTGGGGCAGGCTGAGTATCGGGGACGGTGGCCACGTCCGCCTCGGCATCCACGCTTGGCACATCTAGGGGAGCAATATCCGTTACCGCGGGAACATCTGGCTGGGCATCACCATCGACCGCGCTGTCTTCGCTGGCTTCCAGTGTCGCGGAATCGCCCGCTCCGGTTGTGTCCGTCACGACGCCATCAGTAGCAGCCTGAGCCCCGTCCTCGCTCTCGGTCACATCCGCTGGTTCGACCGCGGCGGCTGGCGGGGCCTCAGCCTCACAGCCCAATGCAACAGTTGCGACGACAACGGACAAGATTCGCGCCGCAACGGCACGCTGCGTGGACGCCCACTTGGCAGTCTGATTCCCTTGCTTCATGGACGCCTCCCAAATCTCAAACAAGATCGACGGACGCATTGGCCTTGAACATGGCCGACGCCCCTTTCGCGAATATATTGTGTTGTTGCACAGTTGCGCCGTTCGCCCCAGCGACAACCGAACCTCAATACCACCATTTTCCGCAGCAAAAGCGCAAGGGAATACGGCCAGAACCGCCGCGTAACGCAACATCGTTGAATAATATCCGTTTAACGCCTCAGTTTCCGATGCTCAAACAAAACTTGCGCGCACCTGAACAAATGTTTAGTATAGGTCGCAGGCGGCCACCTGTCCAGCTGCCAACTTTGGAGGCGTCGCGTCATGGCCACAGCACTATTTTCCGTCCTGGCATCCAGCCGATTGACCACAGATCAGCCCCGCCTGGTGGCGATCGACTTCAATTTGGAGGATCGCCACTGCTTGCATCCCCACGGCTTGCGTCCCCACGGCTTGCGCCCGCACTGCTTGCGCTCAAGATCAAGCCGACAGCGGCGCGAAGCCCTGGAAGAACGCTCATTGGCCTTCGCCATGGCCGGCCTGTGCATTGGCTGGTTCGCTGCTGGACCGGCCGGCGCCTTGGCCGGCCTCGCCTGTGGGGCGCTGATTGCGGTGCGTTAGTTGCCACTTTTTCGACTACCCGCGCCTGCCAAAACCGTGTACAAACTCGGCGCCTGCGACAGGCACTGAGGAAGCGACAATGGCCGACACCGCACTAAAGCAAGTGAATTACCGTATTCGTTACGCGACCTACTGTGCCGTGGCGGCAATCTCTTTAAGCCCAGCGGCATGCGGCGACAAACCTGCCGCCAAAGTCGCGGCAGACGCCACCGTGGCCGCCGATGCAACCCCGACCGACGCAGTTGACGCTAGTTCAACAGCCGCCGACGGCGGCGATGCTGGCGGCGCGGAGGCAGGCGCTGTCGGCAGCGCGGCCAAACAAGCACAGATCATGGCGATCAAGGAGACGGCCCAATTCGCTCTACCGCTCAAGGAACCCGTGCAAATCGTGCGCACTGAGGGCGACATCGGCAACATCTACGCCAAGAATCGCCGCGACTTGAGCGTTGTCGCTGGATTTGTGCTCGCCCGCCACCGTTACTTTCAAATGGAGTTGACTCGCCGACTGGGACTAGGTGAAATTTCAGCCCTTTTGGGCGATGGCGCCCTGAGTCAAGACGTCGAAGCGCGTCTCAACGGCAGCAATTTTACAGCAGGCGCGGTGCAAGACCGCCTCACGCCTGAACTCCTAGAGGTCTACGACGGTTTTGCCGAAGGCATTAATGCCTATATCGATCTGGTAGTTGCGGGCAAAATGCCGGAGCCTTCGGAGATCAAACTCGCCAAGGGCATTTTGGGCGGCACCGCCGCAACATTGATGAAAAAGTGGGATCGTCGCAGCGTGGCCGGCGCCTCGGCGGCGATCGTGTACAACTTGGGCTACGAAACCGACGATATCGGCCGCACCAATGCCATCGCCAACTTGCCAGCCAAGTACAAAGACAAGCCGTTGGCCCAGTTGCGACTGGCAGGCGCGCTCGCTGATATTGAGTATCTGGTCAAGCCGATCAAACCGGTGTCGTCAGCCGCAGGCAGCGGTCTGGATTTGAACGGTAAACAGGTGACCAAGACCGAAGTGGGCAAGATTCCGCCGGGCAAAGATGTTGCGTACTGGCTTAAGTGGTTGCAAGAACGGGCGCCCAAGCCCTTGCCGACGGCGCTGGCGCAGCGCCAAAAAATTCGCGATGCCCAGTGGCAGTTGCGCAGTGGCCATGACCGCGTGCAAGGTTTTGGCTCCAATTCGTGGGCAGTGGCTGGTACGGGCGCAACTGGATCGGCTGGCTTGCTGGCCGGGGACGGTCACTTGCCACTGTCCGTGCCGGCGCTTTTCTACCAAGTTGGCCTCGACACTGCGGTGTTCGGCGGGGGCCCTACTCATCAAAAAGGCTTGATGATTCCTGGGTTGCCGTTAATGGCGGTGGGCACCAACGGCGGCGTAGCGTGGTCGCAGACGCAGTTGGTCGGAGATATCACCGACTGGTATCGCGATCAGGTGGTACTCGACAAGGACGGCAAGCCGGTGGCGACGCGGTTTAGTGAGGGCGGCAAACTGGTGGATAAACCACTCAAAGTCGTTGAAGAGACGATCGAAGTTGCCAATGTGCCGCTGCTAGGCAGCAAGGGCAGAACCGAAAAATGGCTGCGCTACGTGACGTGGGATGGTCGCTGGCTCACTGATTTCGAAGGGCCATCGGTGCAACCTACTAAATACACAGCAAAATATGGCGAAACCGTCGCCGCAGTAGCGGGCGGCTTTGTGGTGCCCCAGGATGAGAATGCCGACGGCATTGTCGAAGGGATCGCCTTTGACTTCACTGGATTAGACAAGCCAAACATTGTTGCGGCCGTCGATGGATTTGGTCACTCGGCAGACGTCTGGCAACTGCGCGATCACACGCGCAAACTGTTGGCCTATTCGCAAAACATTGTCGCGGCCGACAGCAAGGGCAACGTGCTGTACACCGGCTATCAGGCGGTACCCTGCCGCAAGCACCTGCCGCGTGATGCGGACGGAACCTGGAAAAAAGGCGCTGATCCCAAGCAGTTGATCGACGGCACCTTGTACACCGGCTTTACTATTCCGACGTTGGCTGATGGCACGATCGACGAGTCCCAGAGCGCCGATCCAACGAAATGCGTAGTCCCTTTCGATAGTTACCCGCAGTCCGTCAATCCGCCACAGGGCTTTGTGGTCACCGGCAACAACGACCCGGGCAACCTGTCGACCGACAACAACCTGCTCAATGACCCCTACTACATCGGCGGACCATGGGCCAATGGCTACCGAGCTGATTCTATTGCAGAAGCGCTCAAGCCGATGGTGGCGGCTAAGAACGCGGACGTGACTAAAATGGCGCAGGTTCAGGGCCACATTCAAAGTCGGCTCGGCGGCGATTTCGGACCGATTTTTGTCAAGGCGATCGCCGATATCAAAGCGCTGGTGGGCAAAAGTGGGTTGACAGCGGACCAACAGCGAGCTGTCGACCTGTATCAAGCGATTACGCCGACTTTGCGCGACGATGCTGTGGCCCGCATTCAAGCATGGGTGGCCGCGGGCACGCCGGCTCTGTCGGGGGTGGTGACGTTCTACCACAAAGTCGCGGCGGGCGAAGTGGAACATGCCATTGCGACATCGATTTTCAACGCCTGGATGTCTGCCGCAGTGGGGCTGACCGTCGACGACGAAGGGTTGGATTTGTGGGAGCCGTGGGGTGCCGATGCGAGAACGCGGGCCATGTGGTTCATGTGGCAGGGCCGCGGTCCGAACAATCCGGGTAAAATGGCCTCGTGGAATTCGGCTACCCAGGAGTCAGCCTTCTTCGACATTCTGAGCACTGAACCGATTGAACGTGCAGATGAATTGGTGGTGATGGCCCTCAAGCAGGGGCTCGACGCTCTGGCAGCGAAAAATGCATTCAATAGCCCAGATCCGACCAAGTGGATTTGGGGCTTGCGCCACGGCGTCCATTTTGACTCGATTTTGGCCAAATTTCTGGGCAGCAACGAGCAATACGCCGCCTTGACGGAGACCTTTTCGATCACGCCCAGCCTGTTGCCGTTGGCCGACAAGTACCCGCCCAACGATCCGCGCGCAGGCTTGACGCAGTTTCCACGCGGCGGCGACGCGTTTGCGGTGGATGCAGCCGGGGGCATTTTTAGCAGCGGTTATGGTTCAGGCCCCGTGTTTCGGTTGGCGATCGCGCTGACGCCGACCAAAACCACTGGGGTCAATGTTGTCCCGGGCGGGCAGTCGGGACTGACCGACAGTCCGTTTTTTGCCGATCAGGTCAAGGAGTGGTTGGCCAACGGCGCTTGGCCGCTCCGCTATGAGGTCGATGACGTGGTGGCCGGTGCCGTCGGTCGCGAAGTGTGTAAATAGCCAGCGCTTTTTGTGAAGTTTTGGTACGACGGCGGTTGGAATCGGGCTTGTTCGCTTGTCGCCGCCGCCGCACAGGCGTAAGGTTCGCCGCCCGCGCGAGACCCGTACCTAGCGGCAATTCGCACTTAATCCGAACCATTCCGCGAGTTTGCTCACCATGCCAGCAACAATCGTCATCGGCGCCCAGTGGGGCGACGAGGGCAAAGGCAAAATTGTCGATGTGTTGTCCCACGACGCCGACTTAGTCGTGCGTTTTGGCGGCGGCGCTAATGCCGGTCACACCATTTGGGTCGGGGGCAACAAGTTTGTATTGCACTTGATTCCTTCAGGAATCTTGCGGCAACGCTGCATCAACATCATCGGCGGTGGCTGCGTCATCGACGTCGCCTCGCTGCTCTCGGAGATGGCGGGGTTGCGCGCCGTCGGCGTGACTGTGGGGCCTGACCGCCTGTTGCTGGCCGAAAACGCTCACGTCGTCACGGCTTATCACCGGGCAATCGACCAATTGTCAGGCGGCAAGATCGGCACCACTGGTCGGGGCATTGGGCCTGCGTATGCCGACAAGGCACGGCGCATCGGTATCCGGCTCGGCGACTTGCGCGATGACGCCTTTGAAGCCAATTTGGGCGCTCAAGCGGAATTTCATGGAGCTACCGCCAAGGCACTGCACGGCGACGCGCCGATGCCCGATTTTGACCAAGTATTGGACGATTTGCGGGCCGCTGGTCGTCAACTACACGACCACATTTGCGACCTGGTCCCCGTGTTGGTCCGCGCCCGTCAGCAGAACTTGCGCGCACTGTTTGAAGGCGCCCAAGGGGTGCTGCTCGATATCGACCACGGTACCTATCCGTTTGTAACGTCCTCCAATACCACGGTCGCCGGCGCATTGGGCGGTCTGGGCGTACATATGCCGTTTGAGACGCGCATTGGCGTCGTCAAGGCGTATTCGACCCGGGTGGGCAACGGGCCATTCCCAACGGAGTTGCACGGCCCTGAAGGCGAGCAGTTGCGCACCAAAGGTCAAGAATATGGTGCGACTACGGGTAGGCCGCGGCGGTGCGGGTGGCTGGACTTGCCGCAGTTGCGCCGGGCGTTTGCGATGAACGCCTTTACCCATGTCGCGGTGACCAAACTGGATGTGCTCAGCGGGCTGGGGCCGATTCGGGTCGCTGTGGAAGAAAACGCCGACGGCACGATGCATTACGAAGAATTCGGTGCATTTGATGCCGATCTAACTGCGGCGCGCAGTTTTGGCGAATTGCCGCCGAGTTGCCAACAGCTCTTGCGCTTCCTAGAGAGTCAGCTCGAAGCGCGCTTAGCGATGCTGTCTACGGGTCCTGGCCGCGATGATGTGCTCGACGTGGAGCACGCGTGGTAGCGGAGTTGCAAATTCAAGACGATGCCTCGGCAGTCGCCTACGGCTGGGCCCAGCGAACTTTTGCGGCGCGGGCCGGCAAGTTGGGTACGCCAGTCGCAAGCGGCGTTGGCCAGTTTTCGTCGTGGCTGCAAGGAGTTTGCCCCCAAATTGCCATGACCTCAGACGGCATTGGCACCAAGATTGAGATCGCCGAGCGCACGGGCAACTACACCACGTTGGGCTATGACTTGATGGCGATGGTCATTGACGATTTGGCAGCCAATGGCGCGGAACCACTAGCGTTAACCAACATTTTGGATGTTGATGTAGTCCACGGTCCGACTGTCGACTCCTTGATGCGCGGCCTGCATGACGCCGCGATGGCGAGCCATGTCGCGGTGGTCGGCGGCGAAATTGCCGAACTGGGCCAACGCATTGGCGGCTTTGGTAGCGGCATGCATTTCAATTGGTGCGCCACCGCCGTCGGTCAGTTTACCCCCGGCTGGCAGCCGATCGATGGCCGGACAGTTGTGGTAGGGAACGTGGTCATTGCCTTAGCGAGTGGCAACTGGCGCTCGAATGGTTTTTCAGCATTGCGACGCACCCTTGCGGCCCAATTTGGCCCAGACTGGCACACAACCCAGTTTGCCGACCGCTCATGGGGCGATTGGCTATTGGAGCCGTGCCGCATTTACGCGCCATTGATTGTGGCCCTGCGGCAACAACACTATGAACTTCAAGGTCTTTCGCACATCACCGGCGGCGGCATCCCTAGCAAGTTTGGCCGTACGCTCAAAGCCAGTGGTCTGGGCGCGCAGCTGACGCAGTTGCCGCCACCGACAGCAGCAATGGCAGAAGTGCAGCGTTTAGGCGCAGTTGCCGATCGCGACGCCTTCCAGTTCTGGAATATGGGCAGCGGTTTCCTGCTGACTGTTCCGGCGTCTACCGCAGCGAACGTCGTTGAATTCGCGGAGAGTTTGGGCTACGCGGCGCAAATTGCCGGTGAAATCACCGCCGAACCCACAATCGTGATTGAAACGCCGCGTTCGACGCTGCGCTATGCGGTGCACTGAACCATGTCGTTGCAACCGGCTGCCCATTGTGTCCAAGTGCGGATTCGCCAAGGCCAGCGCGATGTGGCGGGCGAGCAGGTTCAGGCGCTGGCGCATGACCTCGGGCTCGACACGGGAAGCGTGCGGGTTTCTCGGCTCTACGCTTTGAACCTGCCAATATCGATTGATGAATTGACGACGATTGCCCCGATCGCGCTGGCCGATGGCATTGTGGAAGCCGCTTCGATTGACACGGTCACGGCCCAAGGTGCCTGCCATGTGCTCATAGGTCGTCAAGCTGGGGTGACCGACGACGAAGGGCGCACGGCACAACAGGTTTTGGCAACAGCGCTGGATCGTCAACACGGGTGGCCGGACACCCAGCACGTCTTTGCGCAGCGCCTGTATGACATCCAAAACCCTCTGACTGAAGAGCAACTGGTCCGCCTTGGCACGGCCTTGGGCAATCGTTTGGTAGACCGCATCGCTTACGGCACCGGTGTGCACGTGCAGGTGTGGGCGCCTCTGGTGGTGGCCGAACCGACCCATGCCTTGCGCCACATCGACCTCAACATCGGCGATCTTGCGCTTATGGAGTTGTCGCGGGCGAACTGCTGGCACCTGAATTTGGTCGAACTTAAGGCTATTCGCAGTCATTTCGCAGCGATGGCGGCGCAGCGTGTAACCAGCGGTTTGGCTAGCCAGCCCACCGAGTGCGAAATGGAGATCCTGGCCCAGACATGGTCAGAGCACTGTAAACACAAAGAATTCAATGCCGACATCGATTTTTTCCACAATGGCACTTCTCGGCCCGTGCATTCGCTGTTCAAGACGTTCATTCGAGGCGCCACCGAGGTCATTCGCGACAAGTACCAGCAGATTGGCCAAGATTGGATGCTGACGGTGTTTTCGGACAATGCCGGAGTTGTCGAACTGGATGCAGACCACCTGTTCGTGCTCAAAGTAGAGACCCACAATTCGCCTTCGGCCCTGGATCCGGTTGGCGGGGCGATGACCGGCGTTTTGGGCAACAACCGCGATGCATTCGGTACTGGCAAGGGCGGCGCGCGCTTACTGTTCAATACCAACGTGTTGTGTTTTGGGCCCCAAGACTACGCCAAGCCGTTGCTCAGCGGCCAGCTGCATCCGGCGCGGATCGCCCGCGGCGTGGTCCATGGCGTTGAGCAGGCGGGCAACAAAAGCGGGGTGCCAACCGTGAACGGCGCCATCGTGTTTGACGAGCGCTTCAGTGGAAAACCATTAGTTTTTTGCGGGACCGGCGCCATCATGCCGCGCCACTACCCCAATGGACCGTCATGGCAAAAAGACATTGCGGTGGGCGACCATATCGTGGTCATTGGCGGTCGGGTCGGCCGCGATGGCATTCACGGCGCCACGTTTTCGTCGGGGACGCTCGATGACAAGGTATCGAGCTCGGTCGTGCAAATCGGCAGCCCGTTTGTCCAGAAAATGGCTTCTGATTTCATGACCGAAGCGTGTGCGCTCGGTCTAGTCTCTGGCTGCACCGATAACGGTGCCGGCGGTTTGTCGTCCTCTGTTGGCGAATTGGCCCAGGCCACCGGCGGCGCCGCGATCGAATTGGCTCAGGTTCCGCTCAAGTACATGGGCCTGCAGCCGTGGGAGATCCTGCTTTCCGAGTCGCAGGAGCGGATGACACTGGCGGTGCGGCCGGCCGACCTAGGTGAGCTGCTGCAACTGGCGCGCCGCCGCGAGGTGGAGGCAACCGCTATCGGCATGTTCAACCAATCTGGTGAGTTGCACGCCACCTACGCTGGCGAGTCCATTGCCCGGTTAAGCTTGAATTTCTTGCACAACGGCGTTCCGCAAAAGCACATGCTGGCGGAGTGGACGGACCGCGCGCCACTGCCCGTCGGGCCGTTGTCCCTCGACCTCGGTGCGACGTTGCTGGCGCTGCTGGCGCGGCCGAACATTTGCAGTCGCGAAGCGGTGATTCGCCAGTATGACCATGAAGTGAAAGGTAAAACCGTCGTAAAGCCCCTGATGGGCCGCTCGGGTCTGGCGCCGCAGGACGCCGCGGTGGTGCGGGCGGGCTTTACGGGCTGGCATGGCGTCGCGGTTTCGAGCGCATTGTGCCCTAAGTTTGGCGACTTAGATCCCTACGCCATGGCCTGTGGCGCCTTTGACGAAGCCATCCGCGCGCTGGTGGCAGTGGGCGTGCGGTTGCCACTTTTGGGTGAGCAACCGTCGTGGAGTGCATGCGACAATTTCTGTGTCCCCAACAGTGCGTATGACCCGGTCCACAATCCGGATGGAAAACAGAAGCTCGGCAAATTAGTGCGCATGTGCGAAGCCTTGTATGACATGAGTACGTTTTTTGACGTGCCGATGACCTCGGGCAAAGACTCGATGAAGAACGATTTTGTCGCCGACGGCGTCCAGATTTCGGTACCTCCGACGGTGCTGTTCACGCTGGTCGCTCGCATGCCTGACGTGCGGACAGCCGTCACCAGTGAGTTCAAGTATGTGGGCGATCAAGTGTTTTTGGTCGGAGCGACCTACGATGAGCTGGGCGGTTCAGAACTGCTGACGATGTTGAGCCAGACCGGCGGTGCCGTGCCCGCGGTGCGCAAAGAACAGGCCAAGCAGAGCTATCTGCGGCTGATGGCGGCGCACGCTGAGCGATTGGTGGTGTCGGCCCACGATTGTTCAGACGGCGGGCTGGCGGTTGCTCTGGCTGAGTGCTGCATAGGCGGCGAGTTCGGAGCAGCGATCGATGTGGCGCCACTGGGTGGGCAAGCTAGCCTGCCAGCGCTGGTGTTTGGCGAGTCGCACTCGCGCATTGTCGTCTCGGTGCGTGCCAGTGACGCGCCCCGGTTTGCGGAGTTGCTAGACGACTCTGCGACGCTGTTGGGTCAAGTGACCGCCGACTTGACTCTATGTATTCATTTCGAAACTGAGCTCAAGTGCGCACTAAGCGTTGCCGATTTGACTGCCGCCTGGCGCCAAGAGGTGCTGTAGTGGTGCGGGTTTTGGTCTTGTGCGGCTATGGCTTTAATTGCGAAGAAGAAACTGCTGCGGGCTATCGATTGGCCGGCGCCGAGCCAACGGTAGCCCATACCGCCGATTGGTTTGACGGTTTGGTGCAACTGGCTGATTTTGAAATCTTGCATTTTCCTGGGGGATTTTCCTTTGGCGACGATTTAGGCTCCGGCCAAGTGTTTGCCAACCGTCTGAAAAATGGCCGCTTCGCCAATGGCGGTCGGGTGTGGGACGCCATCTTGGCTTTTTTGGGCGCTGGCGGCCACATCATTGGGATCTGCAACGGTTTTCAAATTCTGGTTCGCGCCGGTCTAGTGCCCAATCTAGCCGGTATCTACGCGCAAGAAGTGGCCTTGGCGCCCAATGGATCCGGCAAGTTTGAGGATCGCTGGGTGCGTTGTCAGGCCACTGGCTTGGGTGTCGGTCTTTTTGGCGAGCGCGAATTTGACCTGCCGGTGCGCCATGGCGAGGGCCGACTGGAGTTCGCCGACCCTCAAGTGCGTGATTTAGCACAAGAACGTGGCTTGGTGGTCCTAACCTACCTCGACGCCGATGGCGGTCCTGCAGTCCAGTATCCCGCTAATCCCAACGGCGCCGACTTGGCTGCCGCGGCCCTGCTGTCGGCTGACGGGCAGGTGTTTGGCATGATGCCTCATCCTGAAGCGTACTTGACATTTATCAACCACCCGGATTGGGGCGGCAGACAACGACGCGGCGAGGTGGTCGAGGTCGCGGACACCGGCGTCGGCTTGTTTTGCGCGTGGGTGGCGGCAGCGGCGGGCAAGGCCGCGGCCAAGGCGGCAGCATGAGCGAGCGCAACGTCGCCATTCGCACCGCGTTGTTGTCGGTAACCGACAAGGCTGGCGTCGTCGAATTGGCTCAGGTATTAGTGAGCTGCGGTGTGCGCTTGGTCTCCACTGGCGGCACGCGGACTGTGCTCGTTCAAGCTGGCCTGCCGGTAACAGAGATCAGTGAAATTACTGGAAATCCGGAGGCTTTTGGCGGACGCATTAAGACGATTTCGTTCCAAGTAGCGTCCGGTTTGCTGTTTAACCGCGACCGCGACGCTGTCGAGGCCCAGCGGCTGCAGATTGCGCCCATCGACTTGGTGGTGGCTAACCTTTATGACTTTGTTGGCAATAGCGCTCACAATCTGCCCGATCAAGAGCTTATTGAGCACATCGACATTGGCGGGCCGACCATGATCCGCGCAGCCGCCAAGAATTTTCGCGATGTCGCTGTGCTGACGAACCCGGCACAATACTCTGACTTTATTAATGAATTTCGATCGACATCTGGTCATACCTCCTTGGTGTCCAGACGAACGTGGATGGCCGCAGCCTTTGCGCTGACGGCGCGCTACGATGCGGCAATTGCCGAAAAATTGGGCGGCCAAACGTTGCGTTATGGCGAAAATCCGCATCAAACTGCGGTGTTTTTGCCCAACGCCGAGGGGACACGCTTTGAGCAGTTAGGCGGCAAGGAGCTGTCCTACAACAATCTGGTCGATCTGGATGCGGCGCTGGCGGCGGCGTTTGGCTTGAGCAGCCCGGCATGCGCGATTGTTAAGCACGAAAATCCCTGTGGATTAGCGAGTTGTGAGGCTACCGACACCCTACTGGAGCTCGCATGGGCCGGGGATCCGCTGTCAGCTTTTGGCTCGGTGATAGCCTTCAATCGCGCGGTGACGGCGCCAATGCTGAGCCACTTGGAATTGGGCGACAAAGACCGGCGCAAGTTCGTCGAGATTGTGGCTGCCCCCGATTTTGACGCCGCCGCTCTAGTGGAATTGCGCAAGAACAAAAACTTACGCGTAGTGCGGGTGACAGTTCCTGCGAGCGCAATTCAGTTTGGTAAACGCCATTTGAGCACCGGCACGCTAGTGCAAAGCGCAGATGATCAGTTGCGGGCGCGGCTGGAAGTCGTTTCGGTGCAGCAGCCCGTGGCCATGGACGCCGACCTCATCGATTTTGGCCTGCACGCGGTGCGCTGTCTGAAATCCAATGCGATTGCGCTAGTGCGGCGCAACGCCGGTGCGCTGCAATTGCTGTCGATGGGCGCGGGGCAACCCAATCGCCTCAAGGCGACCGAGCTTGCGGTGACTCAAGCTCTGACCAATCTAGCCAACGAACTGCCTCAGGCGAGTTCTGCACAATTGGCCCTGGTGCTGGGCGATTGCGTGCTGACTTCAGACGCCTTTTTTCCGTTTGCAGATGGTCCGCAGGTCGCTTTGGACGCTGGCGTGCGCTGTGTGGTGGAACCTGGCGGATCTCTTCGAGATCCACAGGTGATAGCCGCCTGTGACCGCGCCCATGCTGTGCTCATCTTTACCGGAACGCGCCATTTCCGGCACTAGACATAACTATACTATACAAATGTCATTTTCATGCGACTTAGCAAACTTTTGGGCCAACCTGATTGCGCCGTACATTGCTAATTCTTAAGGAGTACTGCGATGATTGACAGAGTCTACACGCCCCAACTGGAACTGCTACACCGCGGCAAAGTGCGCGACAGCTTTCGCCTCAGCGCGGACCAGCGACTGATTATCGTCACCGACCGCATCTCAGCGTTTGACTTGAAAATCAAGACCCTTATCGCCGGCAAGGGCGAAGTATTGAATCGTTTGGCGGCGTTTTGGTTCGACAAGACCCGCCACATAATCGCCAACCACGTCGTCAGCGTGCCCGATCCCCAAGCGATGGTGGTGCATGAATGTACGCCCATTCGGGTGGAAATGGTGGTGCGCGGCGCCATCTGCGGCACCCTGTGGCGGGCGTACAAAACGGGGCGCCGCTCGTTTTGTGGAGTGGAACTGCCGCAAGGTTTGACGGAAAATGCACTTCTGGCCGAGGTTATTGTTACGCCTACGACCAAGGACGACTCCGACCGCGAGATTACCCCGGCAGAAGCGGTGACTCTGGGTCTGACCGATGCCGACACGTTTGCGCAGATGGCCACAATTGCCAAGGCGTTGTTCGCTGAGGGCACGCGAATCGCCCGCGACCGCGGCTTGATTTTGGCCGATACCAAATACGAGTTTGGCATGTGGCGTGGGCAGTTGCTACTGATGGATGAGATTCATACGCCGGACTCGTCGCGCTATTTCGATGCCGAGGCGTATGAACGGGATCCGCTGACGGTTGGCAGTTTTGACAAGGAATTCGTGCGCAAATGGATGCGGGCCAATACCAGCGGTGGCGCCCTGCCTTTGCACCTGCCGGCCGACGTCGCCGCCGAGACAACTACCCGCTATCAAGCGCTGTATGAGCGGCTGACCGGCGAAAAGGTGCCGGTGGATCCGCGACCGCCGTGCCAGCGCTTGCGCGAAAATCTGGTTGCAAATCAAGTGATCTGTGATGGGTATGTCGCCATCATCATGGGCTCACGCATCGATCTGGCGTTTGCGGAGCCGATCGCCAAGGACCTGCGCCGTCATGGCGTCGCCGTGGATATTCGAGTGCTGTCGGCCCACAAGAACGGCGACCGCATTGGCGAAGCGGTGGTCGAGTACAACAAATCGCTGGAGTCGGGCGCGGTCATTGCGATTGCTGGCGAGTCCAATGGCTTGGGCGGAGCGCTGGCGGCCAACTTGAACTTGCCAGTTATCAACTGCCCGCCGTTCAAAGACACCGCCGATTACTTAACAAATATCCATTCGTCGTTGCGGATGCCGCGCAATGCGCCGGCGATGACGGTGGTCAGCCCTTCGTTGGCGGTGCAGGCCGCGCTGCGAGCACTGAACCTACCGAGATTGCGTGGTATTATTGACCAGGAGATCGCCAGTGTCCGGGCTACTTTAGCCCACGACGACGCCGACGTCCGCCACAAGGCTAGGAACACCATTGATCGAACCTCGCCCACCCAGGCTGGCAAATGAGTACAATTGCTGCCGATCAGGCCGATCAGGCCGACCAGGCCGAATTTGCGCGGATGGGCGAAGGCCTGTCGCCACTGGATGGGCGCTATCGGGCGCTCATGGCGCCGCTTCGTCAGCATTTCTCCGAGTTTGCACTGATGCGGGCACGGGTCGCGGTGGAAGTTCACCATGCCCTCGCTCTGGATCCAGTGTTTGGAATCTTGACAGATGACGAGCGCCAACGGGCGCTGGATGTGGTCGAAAACTTCACAAATGACGACTATGCAAACATAAAGTCATTAGAGACATCGCTGCGGCATGACGTCAAGGCGTGCGAAGTGTTTTTGCGTCAACGCTGCGGTTTTGACAATCCAAATCGGCTGCACTTCGGCTTGACCTCCGAGGACGTCAATAACTTGGCATGGTCGATTTGCGCCCGCGACTACGTGGACCATACCCAAGTGCCGCAGTGGCGCACTATTTTGATATCCTTGGCGAATCTTGCCGAGCGCTGGTCGCAGACGCCGATGCCGGCGCGCACGCACGGTCAGCACGCCACGCCGACAACGACTGGCAAGGAACTGGCGGTGTTTTTGGGCCGCTTGTTGCCGCTGTTCGCCGCACTCAAAGCCCATCGGTTCGCTGGCAAGCTCAACGGTGCCACTGGTAACTATGCCGCGATGGTCGTGGCGGCTCCCAAGGTCGATTGGCGTGCGCACGAGCGACAGCTCGTTGAAAGCTTGGGCTTTGTGCGCAATCCGGTGACGACCCAGATTGAGGACGCCGGCAGCATGGGGCGTTGGTTTGATTTGACCCGGGCCGCCAACAACGTGCTTATCGATGCGTGTCGCGATATTTGGCTTTATATTTCATACGGTTATATTCGGCAGCGCCCTGTGGCCGGTGAGGTTGGATCGTCGACGATGCCGCACAAGGTCAACCCAATTCGCTTTGAAAACGCCGAAGGAAATCTGGAACTGAGCCGCGCGCTGTTGGTGTTTATCGGCGACAAGTTGGCGCAGTCGCGCATGCAGCGCGACCTGTCGGCCAGCACGGTGATGCGCTCCGTGGGCGTTGCCTTTGGTCATCATCACTTGGCACTGCACGAGATCCTCAATGGTCTTGATATGATCGACGTAGACGCGCCGTTTTGCCACGCCGAATTGCAGGCCCACCCGGAGTTGCTCAGCGAAGCGGCGCAGACTGTATTGCGCACCCTGCGCGGCGACGACGTGTACACGCTGCTCAAGAACGCCACCCGTGGGAAAGTGTTTGCGTTGTCCGATTGGCACGCCCTGCTGGCTGACCTGCCGAGCGAGGTCCGCTCGCGTTTGCTTGATCTGACGCCGGCGACCTACATCGGCGACTCCGTACGCATCTGTCAGGAAATCGTCGCCAGCGCCCGCGCGGAATTGGCAGCGTGAGAGTCGCCGTCATCGGTTCTGGCGGCCGTGAGCACGCTCTGGTGTGGCGCCTGTTGGGCGACGGCTGCGAGGTGTTTTGCTTGCCCGGCAGTGCGGCAATTGCCGGTTCGCTGGCCGTCCGTGCCGACGACGACGACAGTATCGTGGCGAAGGTGCTTGAGCTGGCGATTGATTTGGTGGTCATTGGCCCGGAAGCGCCGCTACAGCGCGGACTTGCGGACCGACTGCGCTCGCACGGTTTGGCAGTGGTGGGGCCCGATCGCAAGGGCGCTCAGTTGGAAGCGTCAAAAGCGTTCGCCAAACAATTTATGGATAAACACGCAGTTGCGACCGCACGCTATCGGCAGGCGCGCGGCCACGATCAGGCGTTGGCGCTGCTGGGGGACTTTGGCGACGGCGTGGTGGTCAAATTCGACGGTCTGGCGGCAGGCAAAGGCGTGATCGTGTGCGCCGATCAGCATCAGGCTGAACAAGCCGTGGCGCAACTGTGTGCTAATTATGGACAAGATGCGGAGTTGGTACTCGAAGAGCGCCTGCGCGGTCGCGAGGTGTCGGTGCTGGCACTCGTAGACGGCAAGCGAGCGCTCTTGTTGCCAACGGCGCAAGACCACAAGCGTTTGCGCGACAACGACTGCGGGCCGAACACGGGCGGTATGGGTGCAATTTGTCCAGTGCCTTGGTGTACGCCGGCTCGACTTGCAGCGATCGACGCAGCCATCGTGCAGCCCACTTTGCGCGGCTTGCAGGCCGAAGGTATCGATTACCGCGGCGTGTTGTACTTCGGCATTATAGAAACGGCGACCGGGCCTAAGTTATTGGAATACAATGCTCGTTTTGGCGATCCGGAAACTCAAGCCGTGCTGCCGCAAGTCGGTGGTAACTTTAGTGAGCTACTGCTGGCAACGGCGCGCGGCGACTTGGCTGGCCTGCAAGCGCAGCTGCTGCCAGGATTTTCGGTAGCTTTGGTCGTTGCGGCGCACGGTTATCCAGAGCGTGTGCGCAAAAACGACTTGATTTCGGGCCTCGATGACGTCGAAACGCCAGTATTTCATGCGGGTACGCGGCACAGCGGCACCGATTGGTATAGCCACGGTGGGCGTTTGCTGGCAGTGCTTGGCCAAGGGCAGTCGCTCCAGGCCGCGCAGCAACAGGCCTATACCGCGGCGGCGAAAATCCACATTGCGGATGGCCAGTTGCGGACTGATATCGGCAATGGATCGCTGGCCAAACGCGCTGCGGTGCTGTTTTCGGGTCGAGGCTCGAATTTGGCGGCCTTGCTGCAGGCCACTCAAGACGGACCATTGCAAGGCTTGCTCGATATTGTGCTCGCGGTTACCAATCAGCCGCAGGCAGGCGGTATCGCGGTGGCCGAGCACTTTGGTGTAGCTGTGGCCGTGGTGCCCTCTAAGGGTCTGGATCGGCAGCTTCACGATCGGCAACTGCTGACGCTTTTGGCCGACGCCGATATCGATTGCGTCCTGCTTGCGGGCTACATGCGGGTGCTGACCCCGACTTTTGTACAGGCTTTTGCCCGACGAATCGTCAACATTCATCCGGCCGACACCCAACTGCACCAAGGCCTGCACGGCTACCAGTGGGCGTGGGAGCAGAGACTGCAAAAGACTAAAATTACCGTGCATTTAGTCGACGAAGGCCTCGACACGGGGACCATTTTGGCGCAAGCTGAGGTGGATTTGAGCGGCGCTCAGGCGCTGGACCAAGTTGAGGCCCTTGGGCTGAACGCAGAACATGCGCTCTACGCTCGCGCCGTGGCCGGTTGGTTACTGGAAAGGGACTAACATGTGTGGAATTTTGGGAATCGCCGGGCCATTCGAGGTCGGCAACGACCTGATCTGTGGCCTAACCGCTCTGCAGCACCGCGGCCAAGATGCGGCTGGGGTGGTGACGCTGTCCGACCGCTTTCACATGAAAAAGGGCGCGGGTCTTGTGACCAATGTCTTTAATTCTGCTGAGGATGCCAGCGCGCTGACCGGAAAGTTCGGCCTTGGCCACGTCCGTTACGCGACTCAAGGCACCACCGACGTCTTCGATGCCCAGCCGTTCGCGGTCAATTACCCGTTTGGCTTGGCCATGGTTCACAACGGAAATGTCACTAACTTTGCGGCATTGCGACAGCGCCTAAACACCGAGCACCACCGGCTGGTCGAAACGACCAACGACGTCGAACTGATCCTGTACACGCTCGCGGCCGAGCTGGAACGCAAGAATCTGGCGAACTTGGCGGTGGAGGATATTTTTTCGAGCGTCGGCGCGCTGTTCGGCAAGGTCGAGGGTGCCTATTCGGTGATTACGCTGATTGCCGGCAAAGGGATGCTGGCCTTTCGCGACGCCAACGGCATTCGACCGCTGATTTTCGGCAAGAAAAACACTGCGCTGGGGCCCTCCTATGCGTTCGCCTCGGAATCGACGGCGTTCGACTATCTAGGCTACGAGTTGGTGCGCGAGTTGGGCCCCGGTGAAGCTGTATTCATCACTTTGGATGGGCAAGTCCACACTTGGAGCGCGGTGCCAGTCGGTGCAGGTGGTACTGGTCCAGGGGCGTTTTGTGCCTTTGAGTTCATCTACTTTGCGCGCGAAGACGCGACGATGAACGGCACGGTTGTCGCCCGCGAGCGGGTCAAGGCTGGACGCAGGTTGGCGAACAATGTGCGCGCAGCCGGATTGCAGCCCGATATCGTGATTGACGTGCCAAGTTCCGCCTATTTTGCCGCCTCTGGGTTGGCCGAGGAGTTGGGCATTCCGTACCGGCGCGGCTTAACCAAAAACAACCACGTCGGCCGCAGTTTTATCGTGCCGTCACAGGTCGAGCGCGAGCGCCTAGTGCGGCAAAAGCTCAATCCTATTCGTGAAGTGGTCGTCGGCAAGAAGGTCGCTGTAGTCGACGACTCGATTGTTCGCGGGACAACTAGCAAGCATATCGTGCGGTTGCTGCGCGACGCCGGCGCCAAAGAGGTCTATTTCGTGTCAGCGGCACCGCCGATTTTGCACCGCTGCGTGTACGGGATCGACATGGCGACTCGCAAAGAGATCATCGCCGCCAACCATACGGTCGAAGAAATTCGCGTGTATTTGGAAGCAGATGCGGTGATTTACCAAAGTCTAGAAGACTTGCGCGACATCTACCGCGACGTTGCCGGTTGTTTTGCTTGTTTTTCTGGGGTTTATCCGACCGACGTGCAGCCCGAGACGTTGCAAGTCATCGAAGCGGAACGCGAACTGCGTCAAAGCCAGCGCGTGCATTGGGGGGCGCTGGCCGGGGGCCGGTGAGTGCGACTGGCAGCAAAGCACGGTTAGGGAACGGCGGATTCTCGTGCCGCTCAAATTCACCACCGAAGTCTCCGCGAGCCCCGATTTGGGATGCCAGTGCCCTGTCGCTCGCTGTCGCTCGACCAGGAGCAAGGGGCTTTACGACTGAGGCGTACTTGTGTACGCCAATGAGACAGTCCTGCGAACTGTCTAGGAGGAAAGCGCCGCAGCGACGCACAGATGCGCCCAAAGCGGGGGATCGCGGGCCGTTCTCAGCGTTGCGCGGCAGGGGCAGCGCGGGTACCCTTGCCGCCATGAATACACGCACACATTCCTATCCATCTAAACCTGACAGCCGTCCAGTGGCAGCACCTTGCGCCCAGAGGTTCGGGCAGCATCGTCTTGCCTTCGTGGTCCTAGCTTTGGGTCTTGCCTTCGCCGGCGGTTGCGCCAAGGACAAAACACCGGCGACAGCAGACGCCGCCGTGGTCGACACCATCGCTGACAGCGCCGCCGTTGACTTGGGCATCGCCGATCTTGGGTCGGCCGATGCAGGACCGGCCAAGCCTGGGGAGCCGGTCGCCGTCGATTTGGCCCCCCACATTGGCGCTGGAAAGGCAACGGGAGCGTGGGCGCGCAAGATTACCGATGCCAAGGACCTCATCGGTGGACCGGCCGCTCAGGGCAAAATCGGCGACTTCACCATCGGCAACGGCAGCGTGCGCTACATCGTCCAAGGCGACGACCGCCACCAAGGACCGTGCCCGTGGGGCGGAACCTTGCTCGACGCTGACATTGTGCGCCCAGTTGGCGAGCCCGGCCAAGACAATGTGGGCGAATATTGCTTGCTTTTTCATCTGGGACGGACCATCAAGCCGGATAAGATTGAGGTGCTCAAAGATGGTAGCCAAGGCGGAGCCGCGGTCATCGCGGTGACTGGCCATGATACTGAGAACGATTTCATTCACTTGACCGGCCTAGTTGCCACTTTTGTCGGTTCCGCTATTGAACTGCCGCTGGACACCGATCAGGACTTGCCACTAACGATTACGCGCTATTACGTGATGCGGCCGGATTCACCGGTGCTGCGGGTGGTGACGGCGATGCGCAACGACGGCACCGCGCCGATCGTGACGCACATTGGCGAACTGGCGGACTCTGGCGGCGGCGTGGAGTTTTTCAATCCGCTGTCGAGCAAGGCGGGCTTTGGTTACGGCGGCTTTGGTGCTGAGGCAATGGACTTTTTGGCCTTTCGCGGCAAAGACTCCAGCCACCTGCTCAGTCCGCAGCCAGCAACCAACGGCGGCCCCGGTGGTGCCTACTTGTCGGTCAGCGGAGTGGCCGGCATGTTGTTCGGCACCACGGACCTAATGGGCTTGTTGCTGACACCCAAGGCCGATTTCGCGAGCAAAGCCGGCGCAGTGGCCTTACAGGGCGGCAAAGTCTTTGCGTGGAGTCACGACCACGTTGTAGGCAGCGGCGACTTGAGCACCCTGACAGGGCCGCTGTGGGCGGTGCGCGGGCTGGCCACTGGGACGATTACCGGCAAAGCGTTGGACTCTGATGGCAAACCGGTCGCCGGGGCCCGGGTTTCGGCGATCGCAACTGGAACCCCACCGCGCGCCGTGACCCAGTTTCTCTCGGCGAGCGACGGCACTTTTGGCGGTGCGGTGCCGGTCGGCGTGTACACCTTTGCTGGCGATGCCAGTGGACGCTCGTTGGTCAAAGCGGCGACGGCCACTGTAGTGGCTGGCAAGAGCGTCGATGCGGGCGCCGTTGCGTTTTCGCTCGCTGGCAGCTTAGCCATCACGGTCAAGGACAGCGCGGGCCAACCCTGCCCGGCCAAGGTTACGGTCGTGTGCGCCGACAAGTGCCCAGTACCGCAAACGAGCCTGCACCGCGACGTCAGTGTCGACAAGAAACCCGATAACCTCGACAGCGATGGCGATGGCAAGCCTGACGCCGCGATCGCGGACATTGGTTTTGTCCCGCCCAGTGGTTCGCTCGATTTGCCTTTGGCTCCGGGCAATTACCTTGTTACCATCAGCCGCGGGCCGGTGTGGTCGCTGTGGCCACCAGCTGCGGGTGCGGTCAAAGGCGGTTTTGCGGTAACGGTTAAAGGGGGACAGGCAGCACCGGTGGACGCGCAGTTGGCCAAAGTAGTTGATACTAGCGGCCATTTGAACGGCGACTTTCATGTTCATGCCATCAATAGTCCCGATGCTCCGGTGCCCAATCTGGAGCGGGTGTACTCGATGGCCGCCGAAGGTGTCGAGATTGTGGTCTCTACTGACCACGATTACGTCACAGATTTTGGCCCGGCAGTCGCTGCTGCCAAGGCGGACAAGGTGCTTGCCAGCGTGCCCGGCGTCGAGCTGACCACCTTTGATTATGGCCACTACAACGGCTTTCCGATGCCAGTGAAGGCCGACGACGTCAATGGTGGCGCGCCCGATTGGGGCCTTGGCGAAGGGCCGGGCATGACGCCCCAACAAATCGCTCAGGCCCTTGGAGCGCCGGATCCCGCGCGGGTGGCCCAAATCAACCATCCCGAAGGTGGCTACCTCAAAGCCATTGAGTTCGACGCGCTGACTGGCATTAGCAAGGCCGATCCGACCAAGTTTCGCATGCCGCCGATGACGCCCGATCCCAAGACCGGCGACACCAAATTGTTCACTACGCAATTTACCGCGATTGAACTGCTCAACGGCTATGGAATTGACAAGTTCAACAGCGTCGCCTCGTGGTGGATGCCGCTGCTGTCGTGCGGTGTGCGCTTTACCGGCACTGGGGTCAGCGATACCCACAACTGGACGTCGAGTCAGTCGGGTGGGCCGCGCTCATGGGTGCGGGTGGGCGCAGGCAAGGACGTGATTACTGGTTTTGATATCAAGCACTTTGCTTTGCAAGTCAACGCTGGCAAAGTCGTTGGCACCAATGGCCCCTTTGTGCGGGTACGGGCGACGACCGAGGGCAACGCCGCCATCGCTGAAGTGGGCGACACTCTGCAACTGCCCGTCGGCATTGGGTTGCCGGCATTGGTCACCATCGAAGTGGAAGTTCAAGCTCCGCAATGGATGCCGTTTGATAGCATTGAGTTGCACCGCGACGTCACCAGCACAGCGCCGGCGCCGGGCGAGGTCAATAGTCTTGCCCCCAAGCCCCGCCAAAAGGTGACGTTTGCCTTGCAGGCCAGCGATTTGCACGCGAGCGCCGATGGCAGTCCGCTGGCCAAGCGTTGGATCAAGAAGGTGATCTTGCACGAAATGGTGGCCAAAGACGCGTGGTTGGTGATTTACGTCAATGGCCAGCAGAAGTTGCCGGTAGCGCTGGTGTCCGGGCGGGAGGCGCAGCCGTTTGCGTTTACCAATCCCATTTACATTGACGCCAATGGCGCGGGTTATGACCAAACGGCGCTGCCCAAACATGCCGCGGCGGCGGCGGGCAAAGGTGGGCTGGAACAGCTACCGTGGCCCAAATCCCAGCCCAAGCGGGCGCCGACGTGGGCCGATTACTATAAGTTGCGGCGGGCCGCTGAGTGTGGCCACGACGAGCACTAGCCACGACGAGCACTAGCCACGACGAGCACTAGTCACGACGAGCACTAGTCACGACGAGCACTAGTCACGACGAGCACTGTACGTGATCGCCCAAGTCCGGCATCGCGCCGGCCTCGCGCGATCTCGTGCTTGCTGGGTGGGTCGCCAGCTCGCGTCTGCGTTGCAGCCGACTCACGGCGACGAGCCAAGGTTGATCTCGGAATTAGGCGGCTGTGTCTAGTCACGACGAACACTAGTCACGACAGGCACTGGTCACGACGAGCCCTGAGACTGAGCGCGACCGGTAACGACACAAGCTTTATCCACAGCGCCGCCGCCGAATCAATGTCAGCAAGCCAATCGCTAGTGCGCTGACCCCAAACCACGGCACTGCCAGCGGTTCACGAGCGCTGCAGCCGCAACCTGGGGCTTGACCGCCGCTACCACCGCTCGGGGACAAGCCGCCGCCATCGGCGCCGCTGTCAACCGCCGAATCGCCAACAGCACCTGCATCTAAATTCGCCTGATCACTAACTGTATCAAGCGCTTTCGCCGTGTCATCGCCAGCGTCAGTCGTGGCTTGACCGGCATCGGCTTGGGAGCTATCGGCCACACCGGCGTCCGCGTTGACCGGCGGCTCCGCACAATCCTGCGCCCCTAACGACGCTTTCACTAGTGCAGTCACTAGGTTGACCCGACCGGCATCGGGCCAAACTGCCTCGAGCGGCACGCCACAGAGCAACGTGCGGGCGCCATTGGGCAGCGTGAACAGCGACGCAGCAGCGCCACCCTTGTCTGCGTAGTTGAGCAGAGCTTTTGCGCCTTCAAGCTGCAATACATCTGCGCCATCAACATCATAGCCATGGTGAGTGCCGTCATCAAAGCTAAAGGTTCCAGCCAATGCCCCGACGCCAAGCAACCCGTACGTTTCAGCGTCGTCCGCACTAAACCGCGCACCGAACCACGTTTGCATCCAATCGGCACCGGCAGCGCCAGCTTTGAAATCAAGCGCCCAGCCGACCTCGGAGCCGTGTAACCACAGCACCCGACTCGCCGCACCTTGCAGCCATTCTGTCAGCAGCTTTTGGTGAGGAGGCGCCAAGACCCCATCGACCGTCGAGTTTTCGCCCGCAGCCCAATACACTAACGCGTGATTGCCCAGCGTCGCGGCATCCACAGCTTCACGGGCGACCATGTCTACCCCCAGACCGGCAGCCGCAAGAGCCGGCACATGCTGGGCTGCGTAGGCAAACGTGTTCACTCGCCACTGCCTCAGGCGCTGTACTTTGGCGAGATTAAACGCACTAAGGTCGTCTAGCGGGGCCTGAGCGGCATCCAGCCGAGTGAAACCTTGCACCACCAACGCCCGTTTGGCCCCAGCACAACCGGCAACGGCGCCGACGACCGCCGATGGAAGCGAATGACCACCTGAATTCAGTGCAATTACCCGGTAGTAGACTGGGGTCGCTCCAACTGGCAACCCGACTTGCACAGGGGAGGCGGCAGCTGGCGTTCCACCATCAAACCCAAGGCCATCATTGGATTTTTGAACGAGATAGCCAGTCGCGGCGTGACCATAGGCACCACCGGCGGCGCCTGCAGTCCATGCCAAGGTCGCCGCGCCGCCATCGGTGTGTACCAGCTCTAGACCTTCGGGCGATTCGGGCAGCCACACCAGCGGCAGCTTGTCACGGTCAGCAAAATACTGAGCAATTGCCTTGTACAGCGACCTAGCCAGCAGGTGACGAAACCGCGGCTGGCGCAGTTGGTCGGCGTCTTCGAGCGTGGAGTGAAACGCCGCCTCAACCAGCGCGGCTGGCATCTCGTTATTATGATTGGGGTTAATTTCGCCAAACCACGCGGTGTAGACGCCGCGGTCTTTCCAAGCTGCGTCCCACAATGCCTTGATATCTTTGACCATAATCGTCTGTATCAGCTTGCCGAAGGCGTCGGAGCCTTTGCTGCCGGTGAACTGGTAGGTGCCGTCCGGCGAGTTGGGGCCGTACACGTAGGTGCTGGTGCCGCGGGCGGGCGAAGGGGCGTTGGTGTGCCACGACAGGTAGATGGCGTCCTCGCCGCTTTCGTGTTCCCACGCCGACATGCGGCTGCGGCAACTGACATCATCGCTGGGATCATCGCTCGATGCGTCGTAGACCGTGGCCGGTGCGCCTGAGAACTGGGCGTAAGTCCTGCAACTCTCTTCCCAACGTGGTCGACCCGAAGTGGGGCCTTTGTTGGGCGGTTTGCCGGTTCCGCGAACGACACTGCCCATGCCGCCACCCAACCGTACGGCGTCGGCAATGACGAAGCGGTCCACAAGGCCTGATTCTGTATCATTATGCAGCACAATCGAGCCAGTCGCCGGATTTTGACCTTTGGCAAACACAAACTGCCCCAACCAAAACCAGGTGCCGCCGTGGCGCATTTGGTCGACGCGCAGATGAGTCACACCGCCCGTATGGCGGACTTCGAAGTGCGCATCGGGTGCGCGGTTGGCCCCAGCCACCCACGTCAGGTACACGGCATACGCGCCCGCTTCGGGCATATCGGGCACAAACTGCGCCGACGCGGTCGCAGCCCCTTTGACCGTTGCCACCGCGCGGTAACCGCCCATCGCGAAGTGGTTCTCGGCCCCTTCGACTAGCGATTTGTAGGCGTAGCCTGGGCTAGCACCCTTCTGAAACGGCCCACCAGTCTCGCTATAGCCAGCGCTACCGTCGTCGACGACTACCATTTGGCTCTGCATATCCCGTTCGCGCAGCGTCACCACTTGCGCCCCCGCGTTGCGCAGCATCGGCACTAAGTAATGCAAAGCCGCCTCGGCATTGAGTAAATCCTCTACCAAGTTGTGGGTATTGCCGCGTTGCGTCGCCCACGCGTTCAGATTTTGGGTCCAAGTGAAGCCATGACCAGGGCTCAAGTACACGGTTTTACCAGACAAACCACCGATCGCGACATCGGGACCACTCTGCCCGGACACCGTTCCACGCCCTGGGCCAGCTGGCGGCAGCAGCTCATTGGGTTTGGTCGGCGGCGGCGCGATGGGCTCCATCCACTGCGGAAGAGCTGCAAACTGTCCGGCTCGTGCCGGCACCCCGTTGAATTGCTTTGAACTTTTGGCCAACAGCACGACCTGACGAACCTCAGGCGGCAAAGCCAACACCTGACCAACCGCGCCGGTCGCCAGCACTGAGGCGCCCACCGCTTGCAAATAGTGACTATGCAGAGCCTGCACCAGTGACTCAGGCAGGCCGTGACGACCAAACGAGCGCTGCGGGACATCGAGCCAGACGTCGGCGCGGATGCCTTGGATGGTGCGGCGGATTTCGGTGAACTCCAACGGCTGAGCGCCGTCGTCCTGAGTCGCTTGTACGGTCCGGCTGACCAGAGACAACCAATACACCGCACAACACAATGCAATTGTAGCAAATTTGGCAATTTTTCGACGATTGAACCTGAAATTATCGGTCAGCATGGTCTGGCCCCACTTGCGCGACGAAAAACGCCGATTCTTGGACAAAACTCGTTCACAAATCAGATGTTGTTCAATGTGTTGTTCAATGGGTGCCTACGCTACAAATCGCCTGCCGTGGGCATAGACGTTGCCCCGCTGACCGCGCAAAAAACCCACTAACGTGATTCCTGCTTCTTGCGCCAAATCGACCGCCAGCGAGCTGGGGGCACCAATGGCAGCCACCACGGCAATTTGCGCCATCGCGGCCTTCTGCACCAGCTCAAAACCTGCTCGACCAGAGAGCATCAGCACGTTCGCTTCGTGCAGCCGACCCTGCTGCCATAGATGACCAATCGCTTTGTCCACCGCGTTGTGGCGGCCAATATCCTCGCGCAAACACAGCAAATCGCCGGCCTGGTTGAAAATCGCCGCCGCGTGCAAACCACCGGTTTCGTCAAACGTAGTTTGGGCAGCGCGCATCCGCAGTGGCAACTCGCACAGCTGCGCCCACGACAGCGTGCCTTGTTGCGGCGATAGCGGGCGTGGCCGTTGCGGAAATAACGCGTCCAACGACCCCTTTCCGCACAGACCGCACGCCGCTGTCGCTGCCAGCCGGCGACCCAGCAGGTACTCGGGCACCACCACCTGTGGCGCCAAATCGACGCTCCACACTGCACTTTCGTGGTCTTCAGTATCGCAGGCTCCAATCCGCAGCACATCGCCGCGCTCGCTCAGGATGCCTTCGGCAACAAGGAGGCCGGCAATCAAGTCGGCGTCGTGGCCTGGCGTCCGCAGGGTCACCGCAAAAGTCGAGCGCTGGCGTCCGCCGATCTGCCCATATTGTAGCCGGATTTCTAGAGGTTGCTCGATGGCTACGGCATCGTGGCGGGCGTGAGTGTCTGCCGAGTCCCGTTGGATAATCTCAATAAACTGAACACGTTCAGTTGCCAGCCATGCTATCGCGTCCAAATCAGCAGGAGTGTCGATGCGGTGAACGCGGGCGTGCCATTGCCTTGGCAACCCCACCGCCAGCGCCCGATCAGCCAGCGCGGTCAGCAACTGGTGAGGCGCACGCAGCGTCGCTGGCAGCGAGTGCTGCCAAAATGCTAGCAATTCTTGGCGGTAAGCGCCGTGCAGCGGCTCCCAGCCCGCACCTTTGCCGCTGGAATTGGCATGCCGAAAAGCCGCCGCGAGCGTCCCGGCCGCCGCCGGCTGACCGGTAAGGTTGTGCACAAGTTGGGTCAACCATTGGGGATCGACACCGACCACATCACAGGGCGCCACCAGCGCGACCCCGCCCTGCGGCAAGTAGCCCAGCGCGGCCCGCAGCCCCTCGAGCGGTCCCTGATTCGGCGCGGCATCCACGATAGTATCAATAGATTTTGGCAGTAAATCTAAGTATTTATCGGCGCGATCGGCAATAACAACCACTCGATCGGCTACGGCGGCCAGCCCTTCAACCGCGTGCAGCAGCAGAGGCTTGCCGCGCCACAGGGCCCGCGCTTTATCGGCGCCAAACCGCTGCGAACGACCGCCGGCCAAAACAATAGCAATCACCTCAGCCATGGATGCAGCCGACGACGCGATTGCTAACTATCAACTTGATATACATCTAGAAAATTTAGTGGCGCTCATCAGCGAATCCACGCGCACAACACTCTGAAATGACCAAGCTAATCGCTTTAGGCTATTTGCATGGAGTCGGCGCCGTCGTCGTGAGCGCGGTAAACGTTGCTGACAGGCAGACGGCGGGGCCTCCGGCTTCGTCCTTGCAGCCATACTTGAGCGCGCCAAACGAATCGAGCAACTCGTTGAGATTCGAGTAGTTGTCATTACAGCCCTTGCAACACTCGGTGCAAAATGCCGGCGGCTTGCCAGGTTCGTTTTTCTCGCTTGGATAACCGACAAACTTGTCCGACGGCACCCCGCACTCTTCGGCCATTTTGCCGCCCAAGGTCAGGCAAGTGCAGGTGCCATCGAGCGCCGTTCTGGCGATGGCACCTTCGACTAGCAGGCCTTCAGTCACTGCCTTGCAGTCCTGCGCCACCGTTGCTTCAAAGAAAGCATTGCGCACCGGGATCGAATGCGGAATCGCCAGCCCTGTTGTGCAGTTTTTCGGATTAGCTTGAGTGCCAGCGTAGACGTTCAGGCCGGTTTTGAGCTTGTTCTTCAACTTACAGCCGACGCGTTCCATGACCACGATACTTTCGGTGTTGGCCAAGGTACAGATATTTTTGGCCTTGTCCAAACGCGCGGCGTTGATAATGCTCAACCTGACTTCTGTCTCGCTAACATCTTGAACTTCAAGGAAGAAATTCAGCTCCATGTTGTCGATATCGGCTTGCCAAATCGGGTTCAAGGTGCCGACGACCAAATGCGGGCCGCCGTCGAGCGATTTGATTTTGAGCGTATTAAAGCGAAACCACTGGCCTTTGGCCAAACAGTCGCAGGGCACCCCAGTCACCGTGCCGTCGGTAGGCAATTCCTGAGCAGAATCAATGGTGCTCCCAGTGTCGGCGACAGGCAGCTTGTTGGGGCCGTACGTCGCGCGTAGGTCAGCCGTCGGCGTCTGGCAGCCCATGCTGAGGACCGTACAGGCCACGGCCATCGCGAGAAATAGGGTGCCCAGCGCGGTCCCGCCTTCCACTGTCTTGCCCTGCACTGCCATTATTGCCTCGCTTTTTGGCCGCATTCACGGCCGCACGCTGCGAGTCTTGCGCGTTTTGGCTTCGGCGTCTATGGTCAGCGCGGTTGCGGGGCGCGGTTCCAAATTCGGGGCCGCATCGCAACCTCCGGTCCGGCCACTAAATTGGCGGGCTATCATTTCGCCGACCGCCTTCGCGGGCGGCGCCTAGATGGGCTTGGTGGCGCTCCCATCCGCGCAGGCGAACGGGGCCATGATAGCCCGCCTTTTCAAAGGCAGGGTGCAAAATCAGGGACAAGCCGGTGACCCCGAATAGCGATCTTCACCCGCGGTTGCGCAGTGGCCCGCTAGGCCGCAGTGGCCCGCTTGGCCGCAGTGGCCCGCTTGGCCGCAGTGGCCCGCTTGGCCGCAGTTGCCGACCGACCCCAGCTGCCTGCTTGTTTTCAGCCCAGCCACACCGACAGGAGCCCGCCAATGACCCGCACCGCCCATCCAGTCGAAAATGCTGTGCTCGCCAGCCTGCTGATGTCACTTGGGATCAGTGCGCCGGCTTGGGGCGCGGGCTTTGAGCTGCCCGGCAATAGCGCGCAAGGGATCGGCCGCGGCATGGCGTTGACGGCGTCGGTGGACGATAGCACTGCCGTTGCCCACAACCCGGGTCGGCTAGCCCAGCAAAAAGGCAATCATGTGCAGTGGTCGCATCAAGTGATCATGGCTAATGAGACTTTCACCCGCGCCAAGTCAAAGGTTGTCCAAGATCCTGTGCCTGGCACCAATGAAGCGGACGCGCTCAAGCCATCGTCGAATAAAACGCCATTGTTTCCCTTGGGTGTGTTTGCGGCAGCCTCTACTGATTTTGGGATGGCCGACTGGACATTCGCGCTGGCAGGTTATGGACCATCGGCGGCGGGTCACAAGGAATTCGATAGTCAAGGCGGCCAAAAATACATGCTGACCAAGCTCGACGCACTGCTTGCCTACGCAAGTGCGGCGGCGGCTTACGGAAAAAAGGACCAATTTGGGATCGGGGCGACGCTGCAGTGGGCGATGATGCCCAAGACTGATATGTCGCTGGTCGTTGATGCGTCGACAGGTGGGCCGCAAAACCCGTACTACGCGGGGAACGATGCCGTGGCGACCATTCGACTCAAGGACATGACCGCGTTTTCGGCCATTGTCGGCGGTTGGTATCGCCTGACCGAAACGCTGGACATTGCGCTGTCAGGTCGCGTAATGCCAGTGGAATTTGAGGCCGAAGGTGACCTCATACTCGTCAACGACAAGCCAGGAGCCGGCGCTAATTTCAGCCAGCAGCAGCTCTCGGTGACCAATTCAAAGGCAAAGCTGGCTATGAAGCTGGCGCCAACCGCCAGCCTAGGCCTGCGCTATCGCATGCTCAAACCCGACGGCGCGGAGAGTATGGACGCTGAAGTCGACTTGGTGTGGGAGGGTTGGAGCGTGCTGAACGAGTACAACGTCATTAATTCCGGCAAGATCAACCTGTTTGCGGCTCAAGATGCACCCAACGTCAAAATTGCCAAGAAATGGCAAGACACGCTGTCAGTGCGGTTGGGCACCACTTACTGGTATTCGCCCGATTTCGGCGTGTCCTTGGGGACTTACTACGAGCAGGGTGCGACGCCGCTCGACTATTCCCATTTGGACTTCCCAAGTTTTGACCGCATTGGGGCCGGGATCGGTGCGCGCTACAAGTACGGGCCGGTAAGCGCCAACTTGAGTTTTGCCCACGTTGAACAGGAAACGCGAGTTGTGGAGGAACAGTGGGGTCAAGTCCAACAGCAGCGCCCACTTGCGCCCTGCCCGACCGGATGTAGTGGCTTTACTGCCCTGCCCGCCAACGCTGGCAAATTTGAGACCAGCTACGAGATGCTCTCGTGGAGCCTTTCGGCAACATTTTGAGCGAGTTGTAGAGTTGCCAGCTGTGGGGCGGCACGCTTGCTTGTTGTCGCTTAGCAACCAACACAATTTGCTGAATTTGGGGCGTTTCTGCTTGTAAGGGCTCGTGAAAAAATAACTCGGTCGATCCGCGATTGGAACGGAGCATCGAGGCGGCTTGCCAAGCCGCGAGTTAGCGACCTGCCAAGCAAGCAGTGGGCTGGGGTGCAAAATCGACTTGATTTTGCACGGGCCCTAAACACAAGACGTTGTGCAATGGGTGCCTACGTTGCGGCACCGTCCACGGCAAAGTCCTGAGTTGCGACTGAATGGTCCTCAGGAGACTCGATCCAAGCAACCATGCGTGACGCCACGCCGCGCGCGCCCGGGGCGTCCAACAAGCTGAGCGCCAACTGCCAATGGCGACGCGCTGCGTCCTCGTCCCCAAACCACTGGCTGCAGCAGCCTAATGCGAAGTAAGCGGCAGAAGCAAAGGCGTTTTGACGGGCCTTGCGCGCTTGCTTGGCCACAAAAATCAACAGCGGCTGAGCGTCAGTCAACCGACCGGCGGCGACTAGGGCGGCACAGCGCAATATGCCGCCTAGATCCATGCGGTCGCCGCGCTCGGGAGGCTGTGGCGAATGAGATTGCTGCAGCCAAATGTCATACACCACACTGGGGTCGATGGCCCCAATTGGCTCTACCGAAGCCGACTGCGGCGGCACAGCCAGCGCCGCCAGCAGCCAGGTGGCAACGGCCCATGGGGCACGTTCGGGATCGCGGTTGTCCACAACGCGGGCAGCCAGTGGCTTGGCTAACCTGAGCGCCGCCGGATAATCGCCGGTGGCCAGCAACGCCATGGCCAGATCTAATCCCGATTCAACGGTTTGAGCCGCGTCGCCCTGTTTGCCGGCCCTGCCACCAGCGGTCGCCCACAACTCGATGGCTTTGGCCTCGTCGCCCTGCCCCCAAGCCAACGCCGCTTTGGCGCGCACGATGGGCAACTGAAAGGCGACAATGGCGCCGAGTTCGTCCTGCGCAGCCGCCAATTCTGCATACCAAAATGGATGGTCGGCACTGTCAGACTGGCCAACCGCCCCACGAGTGACGGCCATGCGCAACCAAGCCAGCGCAGGCTTAGCCGCCGGCCCCATGCGCTCCAGTGTCCACTTCAGGGCCGGCCACACCTTGATCATCTCGGGAGCGTCTCGCCGCTGGCCAGAAACTAGCAACAGTAGAGCATCGAAAAGGGCAGCGACGGCAAAGCGGGAAGCAGCTGTCACTGCGACTTGCGCCAGAGTTTGTCTGGCACTTTCAGCGGTTTGAAGACGGCTGATGTCGTCCGTTTGCCAGTGGGCCGGCGCGGTCGCCGCCAGACGCGACGCCAAATCGAGCCACGGCGCTAGCGCCCACCATGTCGGATCGTTGCGGTCAAGCGACTGCTCGATGGCTTGGCGCAATGCGACCAGACCCAAGCTCTCTAGCCCCAACTCACTGCGCGGGACCATGCCAGCCAAGACCGCGCATGACGCAAACAAACCAGCGACAGAACGGGCATCGGCCGGCGCGATGCCATCGGACTGACCAGTCATGATCCATGGCCAGTCGGGGCGCAGAGCGCGAACGCAGCGGCGAATTCGGGCATCGCCGATACACTTGGCCAAGGCGCCCCATTGAAGCGCGGGCTCGCAAGCGACGAGCAGGCCGGCGCGATACAGTTGGCGCACTACACGATCGTCGGCATCAACGGGCTTGGTCAGGCTACTCAGCCACAACTGGATTGCTTGGAGGCGCGGCCGGTTGGCCAGGCTCTCAAACCGACGAACCACTGTGCTGGCAATGGCTTGCGCTTCAGCGGCTGGCCAATTTGAGCTTGGCTGGTCAGCAAGAGGCGGCGGCCTGCACAGCGCGACCTTGACGGTCTCATCAACTAACTCGCTAAGATCGCAAATTGTATCCGAATACCGCTGTAACCGCCCGAGGTCCAGCTGTGCGGGCCTCAAATGGGCGATGGGGTGATCCGCGCGCGCCAGATTGCCCATCAAGGTCGCAGCGGCGGCCGTCGTGGCCGCCTGGTGGCGGGTCAAGTCTGCAGGACCAAAAAGAGGCCCATGCAACACCAGTGCCCGTGCCGGCAACCCGCGCAACCGCTGCAGCGTGGCCCGCGAAAGAGGCCGTGGCGGGGCGTCGTTCACGATCCAAACCGCAGCCGAAATAGCATTGGCTTTGGGCCAGTGGGCGCGAGCGCAGGCCTGCCACGGAACCGAAATTACTTCACATTTCTCTGCTGCGGCCAACGCAAATGCCAGCACCTGCGCATGGTCGGCCGCCACTTGAGCTGGCAGTAGCCATACTCCGCCGCATTCGGTCAGCGGTTCCTTCTGCAAAGCGGCCAACAACAGGGACATCAATCCTCCAATGTTGGCAATTAGCGCGGGACGCTGCGCGACGCAAGCGAACTCGATTAAATGCTTATTTTACCTAGCCTTATCACACATCGATTGGGCCGGTTGCGCCCAGAACTGCGGCGGTTTGCGAACCGGTCAGCGCCAGATGTGGGCGGCAGTGATGCAGGCAAGTGACACCCAACCGTGGCGCGCAAGCTGGGCCTGCGGCGTCGCGATTGGCTTGCGAAGCGCTCCCGCACTTCGGTAATTTATCGGCCGGCTCAGCGGTGACATGCGGGCCGATCGCCCTGAGGTGGCGCCGCGCCGTTGGCAGTGGTGTCAACGCCTGACCTTGCTATACACTGAACGACAACCTCCCGCGTCGACCGCTGGGGGCAACAGCGACGCTGGCTAGGAGACACCATGGCAAACGAATCCGAAGAGGGCGCAACCGGAGATTCCGCACTTGAGGCGCCCGATAGTATGGACCGCGTGACCCCGCTGCGCAGAGTTGACCGGGTTGGCATGTCGATGATCGCCATGCAACGCGATCCGCCAGCGCCCAAACCGGCCAAACCGGAGCGAGAAGGCATTTCGCTGACCCTAAAGCCGTATTCGCTAGCGTCGAGTTCGCGCAGGATGTCGACGATGACCGATTTGACTTCGCAGTCGAACCCATTGGATTCCAAAGATATTGCCAAGGTGCGCAACTCGCACTTTTCAGCTCGCCCGCAGTCGGTGACTGAAGTCGCCGCCAAAAAAGTTCACCCAGCAGGCAAAGACGAGCCAAAAACGTAGTCCCTGTCTGCCGCTTCCTGCCCAGTCCCTGTCCGCCGTTACCTGCCCAGTCCCTGTCCGCCGTTACCTGCCCAGTCCCTGTCCGCCGTTACCAGGATTCCCCATCGAAATTCTCCACGGCCCCCGATTTGGGATGCCAGTGCCCTGTCGCTCGCTGTCGCTCGACAAGAAGCAAGGAGCTTTTCTGTCAGGGGCGTACTCTCGTGCGTCCCTGACAGAAAAGTGACGCAGTGACGCCGAGATGCGCCCAAAGCGGGGGATCGCGGGTTACTTGTCTAGTCCCGGTCGGCTGTCACTTGCCAAGATCCTGTTGTGCTTGGTGGCGGGCGGCGCGGCGGCGGGCACCCTCTTGCTCGGCGATCAGCATACGGCGACCTAACGCGATTCCGATGGCGATGCCAATAAACACGAGGGTTGGAATGTAGAAAACATGAGCGCTGGTCACGATTGCGCCTCCGTGGACGGCGTCGCGGCCGACGGCTCAGCCAATTCAGCCACGTGCGCCTCAATTGTACGCAGTTTGCGCGCGACCATGTAAGCGTAGCCGCCGATCAAGGCCACGAATAGAACATAGGCAGCGCCAGCTAGCACCCCGCCGGGCAATGTCTCCTCTTTGTAGGCCGAGAGGTCGCGCGACGCCGTCGCGGGCACACTTGGCACAGCAACAACTGCTGCGTTTTGAGGTTGGGCCCAAACCAAAGTCGGTGCCAGAGCTAACGACCCCAGAGCACATATCCATAGGATTTTCAACGACATAACCAGCCCTCGCGCACTAAAAAGCTCGGTTGAGTTCAGGCGGACGGGACCGCTTCGGTGGACAGCCAATTGCCCCAACTACGCGGGTGGCGCGGTGTTCAGACTCGCCGCCAACGCCGTTTGGCTAAGCGCCTGCGCTTGTTGACGAGCGCGCCGAAGCTGCACGGCTTGGCGTTCAAGCTGCAAGTCTGCAACCGTCGTCTGCAGTCGCAACACCCGACCTCGCAGCGCGACCATGGCAAACGCCACGGCGAGAATTGCGGCAACGCATCCCCAAAACGCCAATCGCATCTGCCAGTTAGCAATGCCTCCGCCCTGAATCACTTGCGGGTGAGTCCCGCCCCATTTTTGGACGGCGATGTGGATCAAGTAGGCGGTGGGCGCAGCCAACACAATGAGAGCATTGCCAATCTTTCGGCCGCCGCGCGGCCCAGCGGCAAAACCACGCACGGCGATCACGGCGACGGCGATGAACGCGGCCAGAAGCGTCAGGGTCAAGCGCGGCTCCCAAGTCCACCACGCGCCCCACGACTTGCGCGCCCACAGCGGGCCGGAGGTCAGCACGATTAGGGCAAAAACCAGACCAACTTCGGTGAACGCCCGGCCAAACGCATCGACGGGTTCGTTGGGGGCCATGAGGTCCACCACGGCGGCACCAGCAGCGGCAACCATGCACAACAGCATGGCGAAGGCGGCGCCAACGTGAATATAGAAAATCTTTTGGACAATCCCAAGGTTATCGTCGATCGGCGTGGCCCAGAATACCCAGCCGATGGCGGTGGCGCACAAGGCGAAGCTGGCGGCCAGAGCCCAGGACAACAGCGGGGTGGTGCGATGGCGATTCGGCATCAGGCGGTCAGGTCACGGCGCGGGCGAAAAGCCACGGACACAGTACCACGGCTATGGCGTCAAACGCGAGCATCAGCAGCAACCAGCTTTGCATTTCAGGCCATTGGGCGCCATCGAGCGCTAAGGCCGTCACTTTGACCCCAGCCAAAAGCAACGGCGCCGCCAGCGGGTAGAGCACCAAAGGCAAAAGGACTTCGCGCAGCCGGATTTGGGCCAGCAAGCCAGCGCACAAGGCCCCAAACAAGGCCTGACCGAGCAAGCCCAGCAGCAAGGCCAAGGCAGTCCAATGCACGGCGATGGCGCGGGCATCCAGAAAGATGGCCACGGCTGGCCACAAAACTACGCAAACAATCGTGGAAAAACCCAGCTGAAGCATAGCCTTGGACCAAAAAAGTGGTGTGGGTCCGCCAATCGAGCGCAAAGCCAACGTCCAGGCCCCAGCCTCCTCGTCAGCGGAATACAAACGCAACAGCCCCAATGTGTTGGTGAAAAGCAGAGTCACCCACAACACGCCGGGGACATGCTCTTGCGCGGCGCGCCCTTCGCGCAAGAACCCAAAAGCGAACACCACTGCGCACAGCAGCGAGAAAATGACTAAGAACCCAAGTACTTCGCGAGAACGGGCGGCAATTGCCACGTCTTTGCGAAACAGGGTCCAGGTCAGCTGGGCAGTGCTCATCGTGGCTGGCCTGCGGTCAGTGCGCCGTTGCGAAGTTGCCACCACGCATCTGCTTGACCAAGAAACGAAAAATCATGGCTGGCGACCACAATCGCCCGCCCATGGACCCGTGCCGTATCCAGAATGTGGGCCAGAATGCGCACTCCGTCGGCATCGAGGCCCGTAGCCGGCTCATCGAGCAGCCACACGCTTTGCGGGGCCATGGCCATCCGCGCCAACGCAGTACGCTGTTGCATTCCGCGGGAAAAACCGCGCACTGGCCGGTGACAGTCGGCCACGGCAACGCCGACGCTCGCCAGCGCGGCAAGGACCCGGGCAACCGGCTGCGGATCGCCCATTAATGTTGAACTGAGCAACAAGTTCTCGGTTGCGCTCAAATCGAGGTACAGCGCGGGCTCATGGCCAAGCCACGCTACGCGGCTGGCAACCGCAGCAGGGTCCAGATCCGCAAAATCGCGGCCCGATAGCTCCACGCTGCCGCGATCAGGTTGCATCAACCCTGCGCAAATCTTCAACAACGTCGACTTGCCCGCACCGTTGGCGCCCCAGACGACGGTCACTGAACTGGGTGCGAGCGCTAGGGTCGCATCCAAAAGGACCCATCGGCCTTCGCAAGCCCAGCCGACGCTTCGAGCGCACAGGACGGCTGTCTCTCCTTCGTCAGCTGTTGGCATCGGAACGGCCCAAGCGCGCCACAGCGAGCCACGTCAGCACGCCAATCGCCAACAACGCGGCGGCCCAAGCCAGTGCGCGGCGCGGAAGCTGCGCTGGAACTGGCAGATCAGCAAACGTAAAGTGAGCAATCTCACCAGACCGCAGCGGCCGAGTCAGCACTGCGCCAACCAACCGCTCGCCACCTTGTTCAAAGCGCGAAATGCGGGCAGCAATGCTCGAAGTGAGCGTCGGGCGCGCTGGGACTTTGGCCACGGCCACTAGCGACAGCCAAGTCTGCTTGGTCCGACCAGTTACCCCAAGTTCAAGCACTGGATCATGCATCGAAATTGCCAAGCGAGCGCGCACTAGCCCAGTCGTATTGACGGGTACTCGGCCCACAATCCGCACCCCGCCCTGCACACGCTCCACCTTGAGGCCTCCACTTGCTTCGACCTCCAATCCTTGCGAACCACTTGGAATTACTGAGTGATCAAGCACGACCGTGCCCACAACCGGCGCCAACAACGGCAGCCACAGCGGGTGACCATCGAGCACGAGATCTGCGGCGCGGTCGGCAGCAATTCGTGCCTCCGTTTGGGCGATGAAGCGCCCCTCTTCAAACTGAATCTGGACTTGCATCTCGATACGGGCGTGATCAGGACCAGCAACGGTCGCCGACGAATCCGCTGGCAGCACCGGGGTCGCGTGCGCCGCAGCAAAGCCCGACGCCAGAGTCAGGGTGAGCGCCAGAATAAGTCGATCGATGTGCGAAAGGAACGGAGCGGTGAGTCGGCTTGCAAAGCAGCGAGTTAGCGACTCACCCAGCAAGCAGTGGGCCCAGGGGCAAAATCGACTTGATCTTGCACGGGCCCTCAGCGCGCAAGTCAGCAATGCGGTGGATCCAATTGTTGGTTGACGACACAGCTTCATCCGACCACCAGTTCATCATGCTGTGGCAACGAATCGGGCTAATTCGATGCGCTTGCGGCAGCCTGTCCGCCCGATGCCAACTGATCGGCAATCGCCAAAGCGGCGGTTTCATAGCGATCGCGCAATTGGGCGTAGTCGGCTTGGCTGATCTTGCCAGTCTGCAGGTCAAAGTCCAGTTCGCGCAAGTGATTGACCAGACGACGTTGTTCAGCAAGCAAAGGCTCTTGCGCTGTTGCCTCTTCAGCGGCGGCGACAGGTTGGCGCCCCAGAATCGCAAGCAGCGCTCGCAACACTTGAACCAAGGCGGCAGCGGCACCAACAGCCGCCAAGATCGCCATCCATTGGGCCACAGCGCCCTTCATCAACTGCTCTTGCGCGAAAACAAGCGCTGAAAAAAAGTCGGATCAGTGAACACTGACTTCTTCGCTGGGAACGCTTCGCCTAATATTTTGATAAATTGACGTATATCTGAAAATCGCCGCGTGGGATCGCGATGCAGGGCTTGGGCAAAAACATCGTCGACGGCACGCGGAATTCCCTTGCGCAACTCGCTCACCGGCACCTTGGCGATCGGGCTATTACTCCGTAAGTATTCGAGAACTTGATTGGCGCGGGTGGCGTCGGCAGGCACGGCGCGCGCTCCGGTCAGCCATTCATAGGCGATGCACGCCAGCGCGAACTGATCGGCACGGGTGTCCACCATATTGCCCAACGCTTGCTCCGGGGCCATGTAGGCGGGAGTCCCGGGCGGATGCTCTTTTAGCCAACCCACCGCAAACCGATCGGGGCGCTCAGTCAGCGCGGTCGCAGTGCCAAGATCGTAGGTAAGCACCCGCAAACCATGCAGAATCGACTCGCCGACAATGCAATTAGCCGGGGTCACGTCGCGGTGAACCCAGCCACGGGCGTGCAGTTCGGCCAGGCCTTCGGCCCACTGCCGCAACACAGTTAGCATTTGATGCGGCTCCCACGCTGGTCTAAAGGCGAAGACTTGGCCCAACGTCGGGCCTTCGGCCAACTCAAGCGCGATATACGGCCGACGATCGGTGGCAAAACCGGTGCGGTAGACCTTAACGAAACAGGGCGATTGCAGGTGGCCGAGTAATTCCGCTTCCTTGAGCATCGCCGCAGCGGCCCGGCGTCCATCCGCTTCAGGCAGCGACAAATATAGGTACGACAGCATTTTGATCGCCAATCGCCGACCGCCTACCGATCTTTGGCGGGCCAAAAATACGTCAGCATGGCTACCCGCGCCCAGCGAATCGATAATCTCGAAATCGCCGTCGATGATTTGGCCAATTTGGGCTTCAACTGCGGGGCGCGATGCGCGACGGGTGGACATCAATAAATCAGACTTGCTGCGAAAAATCTGCGGTGGCCGGCACCGTCCAGTGGTGAAGCGGCGGTGGGCCGCACAGTCTGCCAGAAAACTCAGCGCGCGCACACAAGCAGAACTTTCGCCCTTTTCGCCACGCCAACTTCCGGCTACGCTTGCGGGCATGAGCGACCTCACTACCCTTGCCAATGCCTCCGACCTGCGAACCGCACTGCAAAGCGGCAGCCTTGAGCGCTGCGAAATCGGTCCTGTCGACCTGCCGCCCATCGACGTGCCCAGCGTGCGCCTCAATCATGTGCGCATGACCGGGACCAAGTTGGTTGGGGTTCATGCGGGCAATTGGCACGCTAACCGTTGGATTGCGCGCGGAGTTTTGTTGCGCGGCGCCCGGTTTGATCGCGCCGAACTGCTCAACTGCGAAATCTCTAACGGCCAAGGTCAGGAGCTGCATTGGCCCACTGCGAGGCTGTTCGATTGTCGCTTCGTCGAGACCCCGCTTACCAACGCTAACTTGGGGCGTTCGCTGATTGTGGGCTGCGATTTTGCCCAATCTGACTTGAATCATGCGAGCTTAGGCGAGTCGATGTTGCTCAACAGCAGCTTTACGGATGCGCGGCAAGGCGGCGCGGTGCTCGACAACGCCAACTTGACTGGATCAGTGCTATGCAACGTCAATTTGCGCGGAGCTAACTTATTTCGTGCCAATTTTTCCAACGCGGTGCTGATTAACGTCGACCTGCGCGAAGCCAACTTGACCGGAGTCAGCTTTCGCAACGCCGTGGTCCTCGATGTCAAAACCGATCGCGCCGAACTCACCGGGACCACCCATCAGGAATTCCAGCTCGCCGGTACGTCGCTGAGCGATATTTGGGATCGCTTGCGCCACCTGCCCGCCGACGTACTGGCGCTGATGACCGCGGCGCTGCTGCATCGGGCCCAACCGACCGCGGCGACTTCGCCAATAAACACAACACAGGGCGGTGTCGACCCGCTGGCCATCTTGCTTCGACTCAACTTTTCGGCTCTGGTGCGCGAACTGCAAGGGCGCGGAGGTCCAGCGGAATTGGCGCAGTTGCGCGTCGATGGCGACCATGTGTACGCGCGGTCCCAAACAGGTGAAGAACTGCGCATGACCGGCGCGGGCAACAACGCCGCTCGGCAGCCGGCCCCCATGCGCACCCCCGATCCACCGACCCAGCAGCAGGCGCCCAGTGCAAGTGTTGGGCGCAATGCGCAGCCGGCCGCGGCAGGGACAGCGCCGCCGCCGTCGGGCAATGGGCGATTTTCAGGCTTGGAAATTGACTAGTTCCGTTAGGAGCTGCCCCAGAATGAGTCATTCTGGGGCTGGTTACGCTGGCTTGCTTTGTTGGTCGCTGAGCTCGCGTCCTAGAGAGTTCCACATGCCGCCAAATCGGCACCCACGATGCATGAAACTCCTTGAGCGGCATGTGGAATGTGGGCCGCAGCTGCGGACCACCGCGGGGGTTTGGGGGCGGCGCGCCCCCAAGTTTCTAGTTAGCCGATCAAATAAGATTTGCTCGGCGTCTCAGTGCTTGCTTTGTGGGTCGCGAGCCTGCGGCACTTATTCAGTGGCCTGCGGGTTGGCGTCAGGCCGCTACGTTTTGTTTGGGAATTCTTTGAGGTTCGGCGTTAATGGGTCGGGTCTGTAGAGGCCGACTCGCCGCTCCAGCGTTACCCAGATCGATCGAGTATCGTGCGGACTGGTCCTTACCCGAGCCGACCAGCCGCACACCTTTGATTGTCGACGCCCGGGAGCTTGTGCCAACGTAAGTGGCTACAATTGTGAGGATCCCTAGTGGCTGCCTTGGCTGCTCCAGTCTCAAGCCAAACTGAAGAAACTCGCGCTCGCGTCGCCGCCGTGGTGTGGAATTGGCGGGCTACCCCAACTTTGCCTGTCAGACCAACGGCCCTGCGGGTGGCGGTTCCTGCTGCTTTGGTAGGTTTTGCAGCGGCTGTGGTCCTCTATTACTGGTGGCAAAGGCCCGCAGTAGCGGCTTTCGCCGCCGGCTTAGCGATTGCGCAACTCCTGCTGGCAGTAGTATCGCCCAATCGGGCATTTGTCTGGTGGCAAGGCGTGTTACACGTCGCAGCTGGCAAGATCGGCATTGCCCTCAATTGGCTGATCCTTGGGCCGATCTACTTCTTGATTTTCGTGCCACTTGGCAAACTGCGCCGCGACGATCCCCTGAAACGGACGTGGGATCGAAGCGCCGCCAGTTATTGGCAAACTCGTCCTGCGGACGGCGGCGATCCCAAGCAGCATGAGCGTCCGTTTTGACACGAATTCTTGGCATTAGTGCGTACTATCATGATTCTGCGGCCTGTTTGGTCCAAGACGGCCAAATCATCGCCGCGGCTCAAGAGGAGCGCTTTTCCCGCAAGAAACACGACGCCGCATTTCCGCGTGCAGCTGTGCGCTATTGCTTGGCTGAGGCAGGCATCGGTGCTGGCGAAACTGTTGATGCGATTGCATTTTACGACAAGCCGCTGCGGAAATTTGACCGCCTTGTCGAGACTTGGCTTGCAACCGCACCGACCGGTTTTGGGCAATTTGTTGTCGGTCTGCCGGTTTGGTTGCGCGACAAACTGTGGATTGAACCGGACTTGCACGAGCAACTCGAGCGCTGTCACCTCAAAGCGGCGCGCACGCTGTTTCTGGAACACCACTTTTCGCACGCGGCCAGCGCTTTTTTTCCGTCGCCCTATCCAGAGGCCGCGATTTTGACGCTTGATGGAGTCGGCGAATGGGCGACCTCGGCAGTGGGAGTGGGGCAAGGCAATCGCGTTAGTCTGTTGCAAGAGATCCATTTTCCACATTCGCTGGGTCTACTGTATTCGGCCGTGACGTATTTCGTTGGTTTCAAAGTAAATTCAGGCGAATACAAGCTCATGGGGCTAGCTCCGTATGGGCAGCCGCGCTTCCGACGGCAATTGGAGTCCTTGATAGACTTGAAAGCGGACGGATCGTTTCGGGTGGACTTGAGCTATTTTGGTTACCTAGACGGCTTGACGATGACCTCGGACAAGTTTGACCAGTTGTTTGAGGGTCGACCGCGCAAGCCGCAAGAACGGATTACTCAACGCGAAATGGACTTGGCGCGCTCGCTTCAGGATCTAACGGAAGATATCGTACTGCGGATGGCGCGCCACGCACGTCAGCTCACCGACAAGCCGGATCTGTGCCTGGCTGGCGGCGTGGCGCTCAACTGCGTGGTCAACGGCAAGCTGCTGCGGTCGAAGATTTTTCGCGATATTTGGATTCAACCGGCGGCAGGCGATGCAGGCGGGGCGATTGGGGCAGCGTTGGCGGCGTGGCATCACGATTTTGCTGGTGTTCGCCACGCTGATGGCCGAACCGATGCGATGAAGGGTGCGTACTTGGGGCCGGAATTCGCGGACGACGCCATCGAAGCCTGGCTGCAGGAGCTTGGTTATCCCTATGTGCGGTGGACTGAGGTGGATATTGCCAGTGAAATAGCGACATTACTGGCCAGTGAGCAGATCGTGGGCGTCTGCCATGGGCGGATGGAATTTGGGCCCCGCGCGCTGGGCAACCGCTCGATCTTGGGTGACGCCCGCAGTGCCAAAATGCAGTCGCTGATGAACAGTAAGATCAAGTTTCGTGAGAGTTTTCGTCCATTTGCGCCTGCCGTGCTGGCCGAAAGAGTCGCCGACTACTTTGATATCGACCGGCCCAGTCCGTACATGCTACTGGTCGCCGAGGTGGTCACAGAACGGCAGGTGCCCCACAGCGGTGCCGGACTCAATGCCGACTTGACGCGCTGGGTAGCGGCTGTTCGCTCCGATGTACCTGCCGTTACCCACGTCGACTATTCGGCGCGAGTGCAGACAGTGCATCGCGATACCAATCCGCGTTTTTGGCAGATTTTGACCGAGTTTGAGCGCCAAACGGGGTGTGCCGTGGTGGTCAACACTAGCTTCAATGTGCGTGGCGAACCGATCGTGTGCACGCCCGAGGACGCGTACCGCTGTTTTATGGGCACCGAGATCGACGTTTTGGTGCTCGGCTCGTGTATTCTGCGTCGAAGCGACCAGCCGGATTGGCCGCAGGCGCAGCAGTGGCGCGCAACGATTGACGCCGATTGACGCCGATTCGAGCAGGAACGCACCCAACAAGTTGCGATAAGGTCTTGTAAAAAATAATTAATAGATCTCCGAAAAGAGTTCCGCATACCGCCAAATCGGCACCTTCGACGCAGCAAACTCATTGAGCGGCAGGTGGAATGTGGGCCACAAATGCGGACCACCGCGGGGGTTTGAGGGCGGCGCGCCCCCAAGTTTCTAGTTAGCGGAGCGGCGAGTCGAGCGTAAAGACGCGAGCTTGCGACCCGCCCAGCAAGCAAACGGGCGCGGTAAATGACTGGCTTGTTCATTTACGAGCCCTTAGAGGCAACGGTGAAGCTACGGTATATCGGGCGATTACTGGGTGATATTATCGAGTTATCGCGTCAAAATCGCAACTACTGGCTCTTGCCACTCGTCGTCGGCTTGCTGTTGGCAGGTCTGCTCATGACGACGGGTCAGGCCGCGGTGCCCTTTCTATACACGCTATTTTGAAGGCGTTTAGGCATTTTGCGCAAGTTGTTGGCTGGTCAGTGGCGCAAACTCGGCATGGTGTGCAACCAGAGCCTGCGCCACTTGGCGGCCCACATGCTGGCCGAGTTGGTAGTAGGCTTCGAATTGGGCCTCACTAAACCACTGATCAGCGGTCGATTCATGCGGAAAAAGGGCCGACTTGCGATGGTAATTTTGGACCACCAACGGCTCCTCGCCGGTGACACGCGGCTTGCAATACAGAAGCTTGGCGACTGAGGCAGGCAGAATCTGACCCGACGGCAGCACTTTGGGTGGGTAGATCACCTCGCCGATAATCACGCCTCCCGCGGCGATGCGCAGCAGCGACAAGTCGACTGACCCCGGCTCGGCGGTCGGCGCGGCGCGCTCACCAACACTGGCCACATCAGCCGTGACCGGCAAGGCACTGGCCGCGAAGACCTGAGTCAGCCGCACGCGGACGCCGAAATCGGTTTCACACATCCGCACGCTCAGCGCCAACGAGTCGCAGCTTCCGCTGGGATCGGCGCTAGCGTCGCTCACCAGCAGTAATGAACAGCGGCGGCGCACCATCTCGTACAGGCCCAAATTCTCAAAATGGCCACCGTCGGCCAAATGGACCGCCGCATGAGTGGGGCCCGGCAAGACCACTGCTTCTTGCAAAAGAGCCAGCGCAGCGTTGCATGGATTGGTCGAGCGCCAATTGCTGCGATGGGCCGGGTTTCCCCACCAAACGCCCAGACGCACATTCATGAGAATCAACAGCATTCGCACGGCAGCGGACGACTGGCTGCCGAAATTGGGATTGGCCGCGGCGCCCGCTACCGACATGGCCCCGGCCACTGACACGCCGCCAGGTCCGGTGTAGGCATCAACAGGCCGGTAGGCACCGCACGACTCGCCGTTACTGCCGACTTCGCCAAGCGCCGCGCTGCCTGCCGCGGTGGGCGTTACGGTAAACGGGTGGACCGTGCGCATACACCCGACCGTGTCTTTGGCTTCGCGCATGTGCAAGGTCAAGTTGCAGAGTAGCAGAGGTTGTACGCAAACCAAGTCACTCATGCTCATGTTGTCGGCGGGATCAAAGCCGGTCAGGGGATCGGCTTGGCGTGGCTCGATGACAGCCGCATTGGCGCCGTTTTGTTCGGGGCCGTTGTCCCTGGGACCAATCCACGCACGTGCGGCGCCCAAAAATGCCTGGGTCAGGCGGTTTCGATAGACGGACTGCAGATAAATACGATTAATATTAAGTGCTTGTCCTGCAAGCCAACTGATGCAAAGCAGCGAAATGCACACGTCCCAGACCACGCCGGCCTTGATGTTGCGCACCCAAGAAATGCGGGTTTCGAACAGGGTAACCCAGCGTTCCCCCAAGGCCTTGCCGACGAGATCCGGGTAGACCGGGTGGTGGACGACCAGCCGTTGCACTTCTTCCGCGCACCACGACACGGCGATGACCAGCAACAGCATCGACTCCGCGGTGCCGACGAGCCGCGGATTGATTCGCCGCCTGGTTGGAGTCGCCTCCGCTTCGTTGGCGCTGCTGCCCAAAACGCGACCAGCCACCGCGGCGGCGGCCAAGCTCAACAGGGACTCCAAAGCGTGCAATAGAGGCCTCTCGCCGTTGCCGGTGGTGGCACTCCAAAAGTGGGTTGTGGCGTAAAGCAGAGCTGGACCGACGACCACCAGCACCGTTAGCGCCAGCCACAGCGCGGTCACACTTGCGATGTGGCCCTGCCAAAAGCTAGTCCATTCGCGGGCTTCAAAACCACGGTCTTCGCGCTCGCCACCAAAAGTGTCGTTGAGCCGACCATAGGCCATCGTAAAACCGGCGCTGGCGATGACCAGTTTCGCCTCGCCAAACGGCCAAACCAGGCTCCAGCCGAATTGGGCCATCGCCAACCAGCTGATCGCACGCAGCCACGGCGCGCCGCCCCAGTTGTGCCAATGGCCGTGCATTTCGCCGACTGCCAGCGGCAACAGCGACAGGGCGGCCAACCCCGGCATGAGCATCAGGAAGCTCCAGCCCATGTTGCGCAAGACCGTTACCCACAGCGACCACGCACTGGAGCTCATGGCGCCCTGCGGAGTCAAGTAGGCGCTGTGGCCGCGATCCCCCGCTTTGGGCGCATCTCTGCGTCACTGCGTCACTTTTCTGTCAGGGACGTACAAGAGTACGCCCCTGACAGAAAAGCTCCTTGCTCCTTGTCGAGCGACAGCGAGCGACAGGGCACTGGCATCCCAAATCGGCGGTCGTGGGCAATTTCGGTAGTGAATTTAGGTCGCTTGACCTGATCAGGTCTCCAGCACGTCAACCCGACTCGCAAAATACCCCGCTACAGCGGTCAGTGCGTAGACTGCGGCACCCGCGAGAAAAGTTGCCGCAAAGCCGTAGCTCATGCACAGCAGTGCCGCCGCG
>SHZD01000212.1 GCA_009692465.1 Myxococcales bacterium | reverse complement strand
GCTGGTTTCGCCGGCATTTCACTTGTATTAGGCGGTTTTCAGCCGATCACCCGCCATCGCCCTCATCTGCACTGGAGGAATCCATGTCTATCCACAAGACGCCCGAATTGACCCGTCGCCGCCTGCTCGTCAGTGGCCTTTTGGCCGGTGCCGGTTTTGCGATGCGCGATTTTCTGCCCGCCTTCGCCGTCGAGCCGACCGCCGCCGCCAAGCCGAACAACCGATTGTTGGTATTTTACTTTTCGGGTGGTTGGGACGGCTTGCTGGCCTTGGACCCGCGCGACAACAACAAGTTTGGCCCTGACGACGGCATTTGGCCGGCCTACGACTTGGTCGCGAAGAACGACGGCGAAGTCAACAAGGTGATGGCCACCAGCAAGGGCTCCGGCCTCATCCAACCGCCAGGCAGCAATATCGCGTTTGGTCCGGCGATCGGCCGCTTGGCCGAGCAGGCCGCCGAATTGTGCATCGTGCGCGGCATGAACATGGGCACGCTGAGCCACGAGGTCGGCTACCGGTATTTCTTGACCGGCAAGTTTCCGACCGGCCTGCGCGCCCGTGGTTCCAGCTTGTCGACTTGGTTTGCGGCGCAGACGGGCGACGAGACGCCGGTGCCCAATCTGGTGGTCGGCATGGAGACCTACAACGAGAATTTGCCGCTGTATTCCTCGGGCCTGCAGGTCAACACCGCGTCGCAGATCATGACAGTCGTCTCGCGGTTGGGTGCCCAATTGCCTCCTGAGTCGGATGCGGCGATTCAGGCGTTTTTGCAGAGCCCCGACTGCGCCAACATCGCCCACGACGGCGAGAATGCGACCACGGCGTATTTTGCGGCGCGCAAAAAGGCCGTGACGCTGGTTTCGGGCAATATTCCCAAGGCTTTTGAGTTCTCGACCACGCCCTCGCCCGCTCTGCTCAAGCTGTACACGGCGCTGCACATTGAGCCGGCCAAGGTTCAAAACGAGTTGAACGCGCCCAAAGGTCGGGCGGCGATTGCGGTTCAGGCGATGACGCAGGGGGCCAGTCAAGCGATCGCGGTGCGCCTCGTCGACGGGCTCGACACCCACTACGGCGACTGGCAAACCAGCCACGCCAAGCGCTTGCGCGATGGTTTTGATGCGGTGGCCGACGTCATCAGCTATCTCAAGGACACGCCAGACGCCGACGGCAAGCCTTGGTGGGATCGCACCACGATCTTGTGCTGCTCGGAATTTACCCGCACGCCCAAGATCAACGTGCGCGGTGGCCGCGACCACCACCTCGCAGCAGCGTGTTTGGTCGCGGGCAAAGGCATCAAGGGCAACACCGTGATCGGCGCGACCAGCGACGCGGTCTACGGCAGCCAAGCGGTGCACTTGCAAACTGGCAATGTCGACCCCAATGGCGTGATGATTCGGCCGACCGACGTGCACGCCACGTTGCTCAAGGCGGCCGGCTTGTCGTACGCTCACCTGACCAACGTCTCGCCCAAAATCGTGCAGGCAATGTTGAAAGCATGACACAAACCTCCACAAGACCGCGGTATATTGCCGGTTGGTTGGCCGCTGTACTGGTCGCGGCCTGTACGAGCAACGACGTCAAGCCCGGCACCGCCGCTGTTGCCGCCGACGCAGCAGCGGATTCTGGCAAGCCCGGCGCAGAAGTAACCGCCGCCGCCGGCAGTGCGGATACGCGGACCGCGCGCGTGCCGGAAATAGCCGGCGAAGTCAGCGCGCCCGACATTGGTGTCGATGTTCTGCTAGATCTGACTGCAACTGATGCACAACTTGCCGTTGGCGAAGTATTCGCTGAGACGGCTGACACTGACGACGCCGATGCGGCAGCTGAAATCGCCGAGGACGCTTTGCCCGTGGTGCCGCCCTGTACCGACAAATGTGCTCCGTCCGGCAGCACCGCCTGTAGTGCCGATGGCGTGCAGACTTGTGGCCCCAGCGTCGGTGGCTGTCTCGCGTTGAGCCCGGCTACCGCCTGCCCAGTTGGCACCACCTGCAAAGACGGCGCGTGTTTCAAGAGTTGCCCTGCCGATGGCTGCCCAGTGCTCGGCGCCCGCAAATGCGGCAGCGGCGCGGCCGATGTCCTGGTGTGCACCGATTTAGACGTCGACGGCTGCGGCGCGTGGACGCCGGAAAAGTCGTGCGCCAAAGGTCTGGTCTGCCAAAGCGGTCTGTGCGCGCTGATCTGCAGCCAGCCGTGCCCGTTCATCGGCGCCACCCAGTGCCAAGGCGCGCTGGTCCAGGCATGCGGCGACAGCGATGGCGACGGCTGCCCCAATTGGGGCAGTTCCGTTGGGTGCCCCGCCGGCTCCAGCTGCCAGAACAACGTTTGCCAGTTGCCGTGCACCAATACCTGCGCCGTCAAGGGCTTGACGGAATGCGTCGCCGGCGGCATGCGCTTGTGCAACGATGCCGACGGTGATGGCTGCCTCAGCTGGAGTCTGCCCAGCGCCTGCCCGCTGACTGAGGCGTGTACCAGCACGGCGTGCACCGCCCAACCGCCGCCGGCCAAGGTCGTCATCAACGAAATTGCGGCCTGGCCGAGCGCAGTGGGCGGTGCCGCACCAGATCTGTTTGTCGAATTGTACGGCCCAGTCAACACCGATCTGGCGGGCTGGCAGATTATTTCGCTGTCGGCCGGTGGCACCGAAACGGCGATTGCGCTGTCGGGCAAGATTGCCGCGCCCGGCTATTTCACGGTGGTTCACCCCAAGGCGTCCTCCGCCGTGCTGGCCAAAGCGAATTCGCAAAATGCCAATGTGTCAGTGCCATTTGGCGCAGTGGCTTGGAAACTGAAGTACGGCAAGACCCAAGCCGATGCGGTGGCGTGGGCGGCCTCCATGCCGGGTCCCGCAGGCGAAGGTAGTCTGGCGCTGCTGCCGGGACCGACGCAATCGCTGGGCCGCGACGTCAGTTCGACCGACAGCAACGACAACGGCAAAGACTTCCAAGTTTTTGCCAACATCACCCCCGGGGCCGTCAACTTCGTGAAAAATGGCGCGCCCAAAGCGTCGCTGGTCTGCCCGATTTACGGCGGCACTGGCATGCCGCTGGGTTTTGATGCCACCGGCACCGTAGATCCTGAGAACCAGTGGCAGAGCGTGATCCTGACGTTTGGCGATGGCAAACAAGCCGAACTGAGCGCCGGGCTACCGGCAAGCCACAGCTACAATGAACCCGGCCACTACGATGTTGCGCTAAAAGCCACGGACAATGTTGGGCAAATCGCGACTGCGTCCTGTGAGGTGCATGTCGAGATGGCCAATGCTCCCGAGGTCGTGCTGGTGCGCCCGTCCGGCGGTATCGGCGCCAAACCGGGAGCCGAGCTGGCGAGCGTTGTCCGGGCGACGGCGCTGCCGGGCCGCAAGCTGGCGCAGGTTGAGTTGCGGGTGGCCGATCTGACGGTGGCGGCGTCGACGGTGACGGCGTCCACCTTTAGCGGCGGCGGTTGGAAGCCGAAATTCACCGTGCCCAACGCCATCGGCACGACGCTGCGGGTCGAAGCGCGGGCGACCGACGACTTGGGTGCGGTCGGCATCTCGCAGCCGACGCTGATTTACATCAAAGACGAGTTGCCCGTGGCGCGGTTTTACGGCCGACCGCTGAGTCCGTCGACGGTCCTGCTCGACGCGCGGCTGGCCACTGACTGGGAGACGCCGTCCGATCAGTTGCAATTTCGCTGGGATTGGAACAGTGATGGCATTTGGGATACCCCGTTTTCCGACAAGAACCGGATTATTGAAAAAGGGTTTCCGGCGATCGGCAAATATTTAGTGCGCATGGAAGTCAAAGACAGCGCCGGTCAGTCGGCGACGCTGGACCGCCAAGTGTGGATGACCGATCCGCTGGCAGTGTCGGGCTCGGTGGCGACGGCGACCTGGGGCGGCGTGGTCAAGATCACGGGTACTGTGGTGGTTGCCGCTGGGCAAACGCTGACGATTACGCCGGGCACTACCATTTTGGCCGATGGCAGCGACGCGATGCTCGAAGTGCAGGGCAAAGTTGTGGTGACGGCCACGGTCGACAAGCCGGTGGTATTCGCGCCGTATGGCAGCCAAATTCAGGAGACGCCGTCGTGGACTGGCCTGTATTTGGTCGGCAAGGGCACCACCTTGACCTGGGCGATCGTCGACGGCGCCGACAGCCCGATCGACAGTGCGTCGGACGCCATCCTCACCGACGTCTTGGTCAAGGGCGGCAATCCGGGCGTGCGCGCTTCGGCTGGCGGCAAGCTGGTCAGCACGCGGTTGACGGTACTGAGCGCCGCCGGAGACGGTATCGAAGTGCAGGTAGGCGCTACACTTTCGGCGGCGTTCGCGCTGGTGGATGGTGCGACCGGCTTTGGCATGCGCAATCTGGGCGGACTGACCGTCGGCGACAGCACCGTCTCGCGCAATTTCGGGGCCGGCATCGGCTACTCGGGGTTGGCCACCGGCAGCGTCATCCGCACCACAATGTTATCCAATGGCTACGAAGGGTTGCGCATCGAACAGGGGCCAAGTGGTAGTCCGACGCCGGCCTTGAGCCGCAACGCACTGATGGACAATGCTAAATACGGCAGTCGTGCCCTGGCCACGGTCGGCATCGAGGTCGCCACAGTTGCAGCGGATGTGACCACGGTGACGTCGACTGCCCTGCCGATGCCCAAGGGCATTGTCGCCGTGCAGGTCGCCTATACCGAAACCGATGCCGCCAAAGCGGTCGCCGGTCGTCTGCGGGCGGGTCCCAAGGGCCAAGTGTTGGTCGAGTGGTCGCTGCCGTTCAGCGGTTGGGTGCTGTTGCCGACCGATTTGACGGTGGTCGCCGCCGAGGTGTCGGACGGTGCCGCAGCGATGTTTGGCAAGTTGCAGGTGCAGCGCATCGCCTATTTCGACCAAAATGCCATTTATGAGGTCTCGCTGCTGACCACTGCGGTGATGGACCTGCGCTACGACTGGCTGGGCGTGTTTCCGAAAGTGCTGGAAATGGTTGCGGTGCCTCCCGGCAACGTCAATCTGCAAGGTTTTGCCTGCAAACCTTATGACAAGACGTGGACGCGCGTTGGCTGCGTCGGCGGCGAAGGCTTGGCGCCCGGCACTACCACGTGGTTTGGCAGTCAATTCGTCACCGGTGACGTCACGGTGGCCGCCGGCCAAACGCTGGTATTGGCGCCGAGCACGCACTTATACACCGTGCCGTTCGACGCGCTGAACGACGGCGTCGGCGACTGGCAGTTCATCTTGAGCGGCGGCAATTTGACGGCAAACGGCACACCGGCATCCCCGGTAATCGCCACCGCAATGGCCATCGGCACCGACAAATGGCGCGGCCTGCGCGTGACCAGCGCGACCTCGGTGCTGACCATGACCAGCAGCCAAATCGGCAGCGCCCATATCGGCATCGCCGTCGAGAATGGCAAGGCGGTGCTCAATGCCGTCAACGTCCAAGACAGCGGCGAAGACGGCGTGGCGGTACCGGGACCGATCGCTGCCACCCTGACCGCTCACGATTTGGTGGCCAGCAACAACGCGCGCGCCGGTTTATGGGTCGGCATCGGCAGTATCGCCGTCGACCATTGTTTGCTGGAGAAAAACGGCTGGGGCGCCCGCTGGCACGGTCCGGCCAGCGGCCAGCTCGATGCCTGCGTGATCCGCGACAACGTGCATGAGGGGGCGCTGATTGGCCTCACGACGGCGGTTGGCAGCCCGACCGCGGTCATTCACGGCAGTAATCTGCAAGACAATTGCACCGGCGGCTGCGGCGTGCTGTTGGGTCCAGCGCAGATCAGCAAGACCGACGCCGGCTTCAAGGGCTCCAAATTTACCACCGCGTGGACGCCGTTTGGCACCAGCCCGATTTACTATGCGGTTGCGACCTATACCGAAAGTGATCCGGCGACCTATGTTCTGGCGCAGATTCGGCAGATGTCGAGCACCGGCACCATACAATGGACCAGCCAGATCGAGGTGACTTCGTTTGCCATCGAATTGTTCAGCAAATTGGTGACTACGTTGGTCGGCGAAGTGGCCGACACGTCGACTCTGTACGCCGGCATGCTGTCGATCGACGCTGCCTTCGGCTACGGCAACGTCAAAGGCAAGCAATTGGCCGCGTTTCACAATGGCAGCGCGCTGGACTTGACCGGCAACTGGTGGGGCACCGCCAAGGCGAGCGACGCAGTCACGCTGAATCGCCCGGAAGCCGCCAACTTGACGGGCGCTATGGCGGGCCCCAGCAAGACCGCTGGGCCGCAGGGGCCGTGATGGGGCCGATTGGGCTACTTGGCGCGCTGGGTTGCTTTGTTTTGGCAACGGCGTGCGCCACTGTTGTCACTGCAACTGCCCAAGCCGATGCCGCCGCCGAAGCGGCGCCGACCGCTGAGACCGCGGCAACGGAGGTGATTTCGGGCACAGCCATCGCATCGACCGAAGTAGCGCCCGCCGAGACAACAGCCGACGCGACTATCGACACCGCTCCCGAAACGGTGGACGCCGCCACCGACATCGCCAGCGAGACCATTGCCGAGGTGCTGACCGACGCCGCGACCAAGGACACCGCCGCGGTACTGGACGCCACGCCAACCGGCACCGACACCGCCGCCGTCGATGCAGCAGTTGAGATCGCTCCCGCTGTCATCGTCTGCCCCGGCGGCACCGGCTGTGCCTGCAAAAAGGGCAACGAGTGTTCATCCGGCGTCTGTTTGCCCGGCGCGGCGACCGGCACGGCACCGAGTTGCGCCCAAGCCTGCCCGCCCGAGTGCAGCAAAGGCGCGGTGTGCACGGCGATTGGTCCCTATTCTGCTTGCGTTTTGCCCGGCCAAGCGCCGTGTTCGGCAGTGGCCGAGAGTTGCAACGGCATCGACGACGACTGCGACGGCAAAATCGACAACGCCGCGTGCGACGACCAAACCCCGTGCAGCGTTGACGACTGCGACCCAAAAAAAGCTCTTTGCAGCCACACGGTCGCCCCGGACGGCGTCGTCTGCACCGACCAAAACCCGTGCACTGAAGGCGATATCTGCTTTGCCGGTGCCTGCACGCCGGGCAAAAAGATGGGCTGCGACGATCTGAACCCATGCACTTGGGATCTGTGCTTGCCCAAGGAGGCGACCTGCAGCGCGTTGCCAATGGGCCCCGGCACGCCCTGTGACGACGGCAACAAGTGCACCGCCGACGGTGGCTGCCAAAAAGGCAAATGCGAGGGCGGCACCGGCACCGCGTGCGACGACAAGATATCGTGCACCACCGACTCCTGCGATCCGGTTATCGGCTGCAGTTTCAAGGCGGTGACCAATGGCAATGTCTGCGATGACGCCAACTTGTGCACCACCACCGACGTCTGCACCAACGGCTCTTGCGTCGGCAAAAAGGTCAATTGCGACGACCTCAAGCCTTGCACCACCAACACCTGCGACCCACTGACCGCAGAGTGCAGCAACGCGCCGTTTGCCGAGGGGGCCTATTGCGACGACGGCAGCAAGTGCAGCCAGGGCGAAACCTGCCAAAATGTGGTGTGCAAAGGCGGCGCCACCATGCCGTGCACCGACAGCAACCCGTGCACGACTGAGCTGTGCGACGTCAAGACCGGCGACTGCGTCTACACCTTTGTCGCGGCCGGCACCGTGTGCGACGACGGCATCGAATGCACCACTAGTGCTTGCGGCGGTGGTCAGTGCATCCTGGTCGGCCACTCTTGTTCATGCATGACCGCAACCGCCTGCAACGACGGCAACCCCTGCACCACCGACACCTGCACCAGCAAGAAATGCAGCCACGGCAGCGCGCCAATTGCCACATCATGCAGCGACGGCAGCGCATGCACGCTCAACGATTTGTGCCAGGGCACCCTGTGCAAACCGGGCGCCGATGTGGTCTGCAACGACAACAAGCCGTGCACCGTCGACGGCTGCAGTGCCGACAAGGGCTGCGTTCACTTGAGCATTGTGGCCGATACCGTGTGCGACGACGGCGACAAGTGCACCAACGGCGACCTTTGCGCTGGCAGCAAGGGCGGCGATGCCTGTGTCGGCAAACCGACCGTCTGCATTGACAACTTGCCTTGCACTAGCGACGCCTGCGACCAGGCAGCTGGCTGTATATACAAAGCAATCCCCGCTTGCGTGCCGACCGTGACGTTCGCCGATATTCAGGCGCAGGTTTTAGGCCCCTATTGCTCAGGGTGTCATACCTTCACCCAGCCGGGCATGGTCGACAAGCAGGCACCGGTGGGCAGCAACTGCGAGACCTCCAAATATGTGGTGGCGGGCAAGCCCAAGGAGAGCCTGTTTTACGCCAAATTGGACCCGACCGTGCCGATGAGCGCCGATTGCGGCGGCAAGATGCCCAAGAAGGCGCCGGGTCCCGGGCTGCTGCCGGCGGCGGTGCTGATACTCGTGGAGAACTGGATTGCTGGTGGGGCGAAGCCGTAGAAAGGCAGCAGTTATATGGGGTTGAACAAATGGTGCGTTGGTGTTTCCGCGGAAGCACGCACGATTGCATGGTAATCCCACGAGAGTCGCCGCCGTGCCCCTCAAATTCGGCGGCCTCACCCTTGGCGCCGACGCTGGTGCTGGTCGACGGCGGCCCCAAGCTCGAACGCGCCGTGCTCGTGGAGGCTAGGCGGTGTGGCATCGAAGTGACGCTGGTCCTCGACTTCATCCATGCGCTCGAGTACTTGTGGCGCGCCGGCCACGCGCTGTTCGCCGAGGGTACGCCCGAACTCGAGGCGTGGGTGCTCCCGTCTCGAACTGCTCCTGCAAGGCAAGGCCAGCGACGTGGCTGCCGGAATGCGGCGCAGTGCCACGCTGCGCGGCCTGACCGCCAAGCAACGCAAGCCCATCGACACCGCCGCCAAGTACCTGCTCAAGCGCAAGGACAGGATGCCGTGCACGGACCTGCTGGCCCTCGGCGCGCCCATTGCCAGCGGTGTCATCGAAGGCACCTGCCGCAGCCTCGTCAACGACCGCATGGACCTCACCGGCGCCCGGTGGAGCGTCGCCGGCGCCGAAGCCGTGCTGCAACTCCGCGCGATCCTTCGCAGCGGCGACTGGGACGCGTACTGGCACTTCCACACCGCCGCCGAACACGCGTGCCACCACGACTCAGCCTACGCGCGCGCCGCGCCACCCAGGGTCGAAATCCCCAAACGCCGTCCAGCGTTGTGGAGGTAACCGCCCGACGAGAGCCGCCTACCCCACAGGCACGTGACCGGCCAAGCTCCCCGCAGCGCACCGTTCGTGCGCCCAGGAGCCCGCACGCCGCGCCCTCTCACGTTGTCAGAGCGCCACGACCGCGCCTGGTGGCGCAGTCGCCTGGCGCGCGAAGCGGCGCCACCACGCGTTCAAAGCCCGCCGCACCGCCGTGCTGCCCTATGCCCTCGCGGCGCATGATGCAGGGCTTCAAGATTTCAGCGAACTCCGCAACCACAACGGCGTGGAGCCCGCCTTCATGCCGCTGCTCAAACGGTTGGGGCTGCCGCCGTTGCGGCGCCACGTGCGTGAGCACTTTGTCGTGGGTGAAACGGCTGCCCTTAGGCCGCCATCGGTTTGGCTACGGCTGCCACGGCGAAAGCCCTGTGATCTTGGCACGCGTACCCGTAAACGCGACCGCTGCGCTGGCCGCATCGTTCTTGCCGTCGCCGTCCAAGTCGACGTCGCCCGGCACCATTTTAGCCCGCAACGCCTGTGCGGTAGCGAGTCCGCCCAGCGATTCGAGCGTCGCTTGCGGCAGGCCCGCCAACGCCGCGTCCAGGTCCGCGAGCGGCACCGCCCCACACAGCGACCCCTGAACGGCGCGCCAACCCAGCGGCCCAGCAGGCTCACCTCCTTGCGCGACAGTCACTTGGGCGTCCAGCCGCGGATGGTAGACCTGCAGCAGGACTTGGGCCCCCGCTGTCAACGGCACTGCGAACTGCAGCATATCGCCTGGCGGCAACGCCAAACCGGCACCAGGCCCGCTCAATTTGCCTTGCATAGCAGGCGTTTGCGGT
>SHZD01000211.1 GCA_009692465.1 Myxococcales bacterium | reverse complement strand
ACTGTCTCATTGGCGTACGCAAGTACGCCTCAGTCGTCAAGCCCCTTGCTCCTTGTCGAGCGACAGCGAGCGACAGCGAGCGACAGCGAGCGACAGGGCACTGGCATCCCAAATCGGGGGTCGCGGGGAATTTCGGTGGTGAATTTGGGCTCATCGGCCGCTTGTCTTGCACGCCGCACCCTCGTCGGCTACAAGCGCCAGCGCAGCCAGCCCTTGGCCGCCGCAGCACCTAAGAGCGCCTCGGAGTATTCTGACTCGCTCCTAGCGCCGTCTGGCTAGACGGCGACAACTGTTCGAAACTGCACGAATTTGATTGGGCCAGTTCTCCGGGCAGTTCTTGGACAGTTGAGAATATCTGAATGGCTAGGAGACTGCCGGATCGTAATAGATTCATTGTGTATAACCGGATAGACATTCAAAATGCGTTTGATTTCCGACAGGCTCCCAGCATGGTCGCAACCAGTCCCCAAAAACCATGGACTCCTGCCTTCGCTTGGGTCGGTTCGGGGCCGACCTCCACCCATATCGCTGTGGTTTTGCACGGCATTTGGGGCTCTGGCCGTAACCTGCGCAGTTTTTGCCAGGGGCTCGCAGCTCAATTGCCCCAGTGGTCGCTGCTGCTGGTGGACTTGCGCAATCACGGCGAGTCGACGGACGCGCCCGCTCCCCACACCGTTTCAGCGTGTGCTGCGGATATCTTACATCTTTGCCAGCACTTAGGCATCGCACCCTGCGCGCTTCTGGGTCATTCGTTTGGCGGTAAAGTCGCGATGCAGGTGCTGGCTGATCCGTGGCCCCACCTGCGTCAGATTATCGTGCTCGATACGTTGCCCCATCTGCGGGCGAGCGACGACGATGGTCCCGCCGCAATTGCCAAAGTCCTCGCAGCCTTGCGTTCGGTGCCCCAGCCGTTGGCGCAGCGCGGCGACGTGGTGCCGTTGCTGCTCGCTTGCGGGCTCGATACCAGCGTTGCCCAATGGATGACGACCAACCTGCGCGCCGATGCCCAAGGGTATCGCTTCAAGTTTGACCTCGACGGGGTGGAGGCGATGCTGCAGTCGTATTTTGCCAGCGACAGTTGGCCGCTTTTGCGGCAGGTGCCGCCGACGATCACAGTCGACGTGGTGCGCGCCGCGCTCTCGCCGCGCTGGACGCCAGAAATTGTCAACGCATTTGCAGAGTTGCCGGTTCAGGTGCGCTTGCACGTGCTGGCCGACGCTGGTCATTGGTTGCACGTCGACAATCCGCTCGGCCTGACGCGGCTGATGGTGACGTTGCTGCAACCCTGTGCCGCGGTTCGACCATGAGCGCTACTACGCAGTCCGTGATCGCTTTGTGCGGTGGCGTTGATCCTGCAGGTCAAGCGGGCTTGGCCGCGGATTTGCAGGCCTGCTTTGATCTCCATGCCCGCGGTGCGCCGATTGTGTGCGGCCGAACTGCCCAATCCGACAACTCTTTTGCCACTGCCTGGCCGACCGACCCCGAAGAATTGACGCAAGTACTGGCAGCCGTGACAGCGCTGGGCATTAGCGCCATCAAGACCGGCATGCTCGGTTCGATCGCCAATTTGCAGGTTGTTCAACGCTTTAGCGCCAATCAACCCATCCCGCTCATCGTCGACCCGGTGGCGAACACGACGTCTGGCGGCTGGCTGTGGCCGGCCGATACGCCGATGCAAGTCCGTACCGCGCTGCTCAGCCAATTGCTGCCGCAAGCGACGCTAGTGACGCCCAATTGGCTGGAATTGGCATGGCTAGTTGAAATGCCGGCAGCGAGCGACGTCAATGAGTTGCAGCTTCAAGCCCGCCGACTGCCGTGCGCGGCGCTAATCAAAGGCGGCCACGCGCCACCGCCGTTGCAAGGCCGCGATTGGCTGTGGGATGGCGCTCAGTTGCACGCATTACCGCTACGACCGCCGTGGCCACATGTCCCGCGCGGCACCGGTTGTCGATTGGCCACCGCCATAGCGATTGGCCTGAGTCGTCAGCAATCGGTGCGTCAAGCATGCGAAAATGCGGTGGTTTGGCTCGATGCGGTGGTGACCGACGCCTACGGCGTATAATCGTGCTTGGCGTTATTGGCCGCGACTTGATCTTTGGTCGGCTGGTGGGTCTTGGTAATCTTTGCCACCGCGAAATCATCAATCAAATCAACAATATCCTTGTTCAGCTTGATGTCATCGGCGAAAATCGCCGGCACCTGATCTTCTTCAAAGATCGCCTTCCACGGGCAAGCCGGCTCACAGTTGGTGCAATCAATGCACTCATCTGGGTTGATATACAACTGGTTGCGCCAGCCGTCTTTGGCAGTCCCTTTGACTTCGTAGATGCATTCGACCGGGCACACATCGGCACAAGCGGTGTCTTTGCAGTCGGTGCACAGAGCGGTGATGATGTAGGGCATGAAAAACACTCCAGAATCATGTGTAATAGGCCCAGCGTCGCGTAGCCGCAGGGGCCGCAATCATGGCGAGGGTTGAGCGTCTTGTCGAGATGGCGACCGCAGCGAGCCTACCCTGTCGCGCTAGCCCTTACGGCAACTTTGCGCAAACCCCTTGCAATAGCACCGAAAGTTCGGCAGTGGACGCCTTGAGGCAGTTGGGCAGTGCGGGATTCCAAGCCGCGCAGTCAACGTCGGTTTCACACGTCAGACCACAAGCCTTGACCGCGCTGGGTAAACTTCCGTTTTGTTTGGTATTTCCAGCGGAAGCCGCCTTTTCTGTCACGCAAACAAAGGTGGCGGACGACGCGTTCTCGGTGCCACAGGTCGCCGCTGCCCCGCCGTCGGTATAGCCGCAATTCTTGCTGCATACGCCAACCTTGCTGTCGTAGCCGGCCAGCGGCAATCCAAACAAGCACAGTCCGTACAGGCATTCGCTGTCTTTGCCGCAGGTTTGGCCATGCAGGGCGCCGACGTCGCCGGCTAGTGGTGGGCACAACCAAAACTTGTCGCTGGACTGGCTGGCGGTAGCGCAAGTCATGGCCGGCACCGTATCGGTCGTGCCGCCGTCGCTGCTGTCGGTGGCGTCGGCTGCCAGCGGTACATCAGCGGTGGTCGCGTCGCTGGCGCTATCGATCGCCGCATCGGTGGTGCCTTCGGCCATCGCGTCGCCGCCGGAGTCCGTTTTGGCGTCCGCAGCGTCGGGCTTTGGTCCGCCGTCCGTGGGTCCAATGTCGCCAGGGCCGATGTTCGGGCATTTTTCAGCAAAATCAGCACAACAGTCGCCTGCACCCTTGCACGCCGAGTCGCAATAGCACTTGCCCGCGCTTTTGCCGCCGCATTTTCCCGCGCAGGTCTCGATAGTCCCGGTGCCGCCGCCGCACGCTGTCTTAAAATCCGGGCAGCAGTCCCCCATTTGTTTGCATAGGTCGTCGCAATAACAGTTGCCGCTGCCCTTGCCTCCACATTTGCCGACGCACGATGGCCCGCCACTAGTCCCACCGCACACCGCTTGATAGTCCGCGCAGCAATCGCCCGCCCCAGTACAAGCGTTGTCACAGTAACAAGCGCCGGCACTCTTGGTGCCGCAAAAACCGACGCAGGTTCCGCCTGTAGCGTCTGACGGTTTGACCCCGGTGTCGCTGACCTCAGGCTGGCTGATCTCAGGCTTGGGAAACTCAGTCTTGACCACGTCTGGCGGATTCTCAACGTCGTCGCCCCCCGCGGTGTCGGCGCGCCGCACGGCCGTGTCGCCTACTAAAGACACTTCAGCGGCTTGATCAGCCCCACTCGCCACGTCGCCAGTCGCGGTCTCGGTCGCCGTTCCCTCTGCTGAAATCCCGTCGGCTGCCACCGCTGCGTCGCCGGTTCCTTGTTGCCCCGCAGTGGCCGGCCCTGCCGACGGCGCTATCGAACAACCTGCGGCAATCATGCCAGCGAATGAGCTGAAAATAATAGGAATTACGCGCATGGGCGAGAACCATGGCCCTGAACCGGCCAGACCAGCAGCGTAGAGGCTGACCCGTGCCGATGCAAGTCCAAAGCGCGCACCAAGGGCCCATTGGACCCTCACCTGCCGCACGGGTGCAGTTCCTGTCGACCCGCGCAAGCGCCGCCGCCACTGTGGCGCCAAGGCGGCGATAGACGGCAACAAAGTCAGGCACTAACGCCACATGAGCCGATCGGCCTGCCACGCTTGACGTCACCGCCTCGGTCGCGCACAGTCGCCGCCGTGGTCACGCACAGTCGCCGCAATTTGGAGGATGCGTGCCCATTGCCAATTGCGCACAGCCTGTTCGCCGCCGCCGCGCCGGTAGCCCGCTGTGACTAGCACCGATTCCGTTGGCATCGCCATCGCTGAGCCACGCCAACGCCTGCTTTCGGGGCTGTTTTTCCTGTCCGGCGCCACATCGCTCGGTTTTGAACTCATCTGGAGTAAGCAACTCGCCGTGGTCTTGGGCGGAAGCACCGCCGGCATCGCCTTTGTTGTCGCGCTGTTCATGGGCGGCATGGCAATTGGCGATGTGCTCGGCGGTCGATTCGCCGCGCGGCTGCGGCGCCCCTTGCTGGCCTATGGCTTGTTTGAACTGGTCATGGGCGCCTGGGGCATGGTCGCCATTTTGGTGCTGCCCCACCTCGAAGGATCTCTGCCGTTGCCGCTGTGCTATGTGACTGCTGGCGCGCTCCTGCTGCCGTGTACGGTGTTGGCTGGGATGACTCTGCCGGTGCTGGCAGCGGCGACTCACGGCAGCCTCGGGGCGGCGTTGGGCCGACTGTATGCCATCAATACCTTGGGCGCGGTCCTTGGAGTGCTGACTACTGGCATGTACCTGATGGGAGCGCTCGGTCTGCGCGGCGCCGGTGCGCTGCTGACCGGACTGTGCGCTGCAGTCGCGTTGTTGGCGCTGACCGCCGGTCGGCGGTTGCCGTTGACTGTGGTGCCGCAGGTTGCGACCGCTGAGCGCGTCAGCGTGCCACCGGCCGCGGCTGGCGGTCTGTGGCTGGTGCTCGCGGCCGCTACCGGAATGGCCAGTCTGGGTGCGGAAATCCTGTGGACTCGGGCTCTGATTGCCCAGTTCAATGCCTCGACCTATGCGTTTGCGGCGATTTTGGCGGTGTTCTTGCTGGGTCTGGCGCTGGGAGCCGCCGCGGCCGCGCGCGCACTCGCAAAGGGCGCCGATCCACTGCCGCTTTTGGTCCGGACCCAACTGGCCGCCGCAGTGCTGGTGATGACCAGTCCTGCAGCCATAGCGTGGGCCGAACAGGCGATTGTTGGCTACGTCGGCATTCGCCACATCGCCCAGCCCAGCCTGTGGTGGTCGACGATGGCGGTCGGGATCGGTCGCGCGCTAGTGGCCCTGTTGTTGCCCGCGACGCTGTTGGGTTGCGCGCTGCCGCTGCTGGTCGACCTGTACAGCCGCCATGGTCACGATCGCGGCCGCAGTTCGGGATGGGTGTTGGCGGCCAATTCAGCCGGATCGGTCGTGGGTTCGCTGGTAGCGCGCTTTACCTTGCTGCCGCTGTTGGGCGTAAGCACTTCGCTGCGGGGGTTGGCGCTGGTGCATACCGTGATCGCCGCGGCGGCGTTGCTGGCTTGGGGGCGCCAACGCGGGACATGGCTGGTGCTGGCCGCGGTGGCGGCGCTAACCGTCAGTTTACCAACGGTGCCGCCGTTCTTGGGTCGACTGGCCAGCGGCCAACGGTTGATTTTTAGTGACGAAGGCGTCCAAGACACCACCGCCATTGTGCAAATGGACAACCGCGGCGGTGCCCGTCAAATCATCAGCAACGGCATTGCCTACGCCGGTGATGCGCCCAGCGCCCGCCGCTACATGCGCCTTTTGGGCCATTTGCCGGCCTTGTATGCCCGCGACCACCAGCGCGCGCTGGTCATCTGCCTCGGCACGGGGATGACCGCCGCAGCGGTGGCGCGCCATCAAGATGTTCAACTGCTTGATCTGGTAGACATTAGCCCGGTCGTTCACCGCACCTTGCCCCTGTTTGATCATGTCAACGACCGCGTGTATGCCGCAAGCCGGGCTGTCATCCATTTGCAAGACGGTCGGGTCTTTTTGGCCCACGCCCAACCCGCCAGCTACGACATCATCACGCTGGAACCGCCGCCGCCGCGGGTCTCGGGGGTTAGTTCGTTATATTCACTTCAATTTTACCATTTGAGCCAGCGTGCGCTCAAACCTGGCGGTGCCATCGCCCAATGGCTGCCGGTCCACGGCATGACTTTGGAAGAGCTCAAAATGCTGGCGCGCACGTTTGTGCAGGCCTTTCCGCAGGCGATGCTGATTCAGGTGTTGGACGTCGAAGCGGCGTTAGTCGCGGTCCGCGGCGACGGTGCCGACGCGGCGTCGGTCGCGCAGCGTCAGTTGGCACCGCTGGTCGCAGAGCATTTGCGCAGCGTGGGCGTCGCCGATGTGCGCAAGTTGCCGACGATGCAAGGCGACAAGCTGCGGTCGTGGCTCGGCACTGGGCCCATCGTCACCGACGATGACCCGCGGATTGAGCAGTTTGCGGCCAGTCTGGCGGCGAACGCGACCGACACCGATGAGGCGTCTAAACAATTCTTTATGAATTTCCCCTAGCTTCTTCACGCAGATTAGACTCCCAGTAACCCAAAACACCAACTTGTTGTCTCCCAAGTTCGCAATTTAGGGCCCGTGCAAGAATTACTCGATCGATCTGGGATAGGAACGGAGCGTCGAGTCGGCTTGAAAAGCCGCGAGTTAGCGACCCATCAAACGAGCAATGGGCCGGGGTGCAAAATCGACTTGATTTTGCACGGGCCCTTATTCCCGTTTCCCCTAGTCGGAGTGAATCGTCCGCAGGCCTGCAGCGTAAGGGTCGGCACGGGCAACACAACCGCGGCAATCTTGCCGCCGCATGAGAGGACTTGATGGCTCACCCAGTCTTTAGGCAGATTCGTACCTTGTGGCCGCCGGGACGACGCACACCCCAATTCGCTCTGTGCAGCCTGGTAGTCGCAGCGACATCGGTGGCCTCAGTAGCGGCCCTCGCCGCAGCGCCTGCTGCTAAGGTCGCGGAAGAAACCCCGTTTCCCGGCTCAGCTACCTCTGGGTACCGCTGGGCGCGCGGTTGGATTGTGCGCATCGTGGCATCTGAGGTGGTGGTCGACTTAGGTGCCGCCGATGGCCTGCGCGTGGGTCAAGAGGTGGCCATGTACCGCACGGTCAAAGCGCGCCACCCGCGCACCGGCAAAGAAGTCGCCGATCGCTTCAACGCCGGCCTGACGACGGTTCAAGAACTGGCTACGCATCTCGCAATTCTGCGTCCGGACAAAGACTTGTTGACTTTGCTCGCCGAAGGGGATCTGGTCGAGTGTCAAGTACCGGCGCCACAAGCGGCGGCCACAGTCGCCAAAGCAGACGCGAAAAAGCCGGCCAAAGGCGACAGCATCCCTACCAAAACGACCGGCGAGCAGGCCGATGGTCCGCCATCGCGACAGTGTCCCGCTTGCCCGCCGTCCGGATCCGCAGGGGCGCCCTCAATAGCCCTTTCGGCCGACGAAGCCGCGTTGGACGAGTCCTTCCGCCACAGCTTGGGGCGCACACCGCACGAGCGAATCACGTTGTGGCAAGACTGGTTGCGACGCTTTCGGGCCAGTTCCCATCGCGCCGGTGTTCTTCTCGAAATCGACGCCTTGCAAGAACAGGTCAACAACGCGCGCACGGCCCGCGCCGATGGCGACCGCATCACCAAACTACGCGCGTTTTCCCAGCAGATTCATCACGATCGCCCGCATCTGCAGCGGGTCGGCGAGGCGGTGTGGCTGGCCTTTGCGGCGGCAGACTGGAGTGATGTCGCCGATCTGCGCGTTCACATCCGCCCACTGGGCAAGACGACCTATACGATGGTGCGGCCCGAGCCCAGTGGCAAGCTGCATCGGCGGGTGCGCGTCGGTACGGAACTGGTCGCCGAAAAAGGCTTTCAGTACTTCGTCGAGATGTCTCAGATCTCCGACGGCAAGTCTTTTGACATCGTCGGCAATCCTCGCGAGCCTGTTGCCGTGGTTGTCAACGACCCGTTTGCCGAGGTGGGTCGCCGCCCAGTCGACTCATCGACCTTTCGTATCGTCGGTGAATTTGTCGATTTCAATCGCGCTCGCGGCGATGACCAGTTTCTGTTCAGCGAAATCTCCATCGCCTACCGCCTGCAAAATTCACAGATTCTGTACGGCTTTGAGATGGGCTATGGCCTGCTGACTGGTGTCGGCGGGCTGGTGGCGGCTGGACCGACGGTCGACTCGAATGGAACGCCAGAACTCCATCAAAACGGCCCAAAACTAGGGCAACCCGTTGCTAAAGATGACACTGTCGCCCCGCGCGGTGCCGCCTTCAAATACGGCTACTTGCAGACCGAGTGGGCTTTGGCCGCGCAGTTTCACGCCATCACGCGGCTGGTAGTGGGCTTAGGTAAGTCCGGAATTGACAATGGTCTTGAACTCATAGGCCGGATTGGCCCTGAGCGCGGCACCAATTTACGCCTGGGTTTTGCCACCATGGCCGACACGGGGCGCGCGGCGTCCATTGCGCTCACCACCCATGCGATTGAAACGGTGCCGATTACCGGCCTGTTTGAGGTGACCAATCGCCCGGTCGGCGAAGACATTGGCGTACGGTTGGTGGCGTCGGCCGACTACAAAATCAACAAACACTTCGGGTTGACGGGGCGCATAGGCTACAACCTGCGCACAATCGTCCACGCGGGCGCCAGCGCTGGCGCCGGGATGGTGATGTCATGGTAACGCTACGTGGCACTTTTCTTTCAGTTCTAGGTTGTTGCTTGTGCTGGTTGACAAGTTCAGTCGCCGCAGCTGAGCCGATCCTGTTGCACAGTCCGCCTGCCGACGCCCCGCGCGACAAGGCGTTGGAACTCGATTTTGCGGTCACCGCCACCGCGGACATGGGCTCGGCAACTGTCGTCTGGCGTCCGCAACACAACAGTGGCTGGCGCAAGGCCCCGCTGGAATTGAGCAGCACCGGCGTCTGGCGGGCCACTGTTCCAGCACCGGCCATGGACGATCCGGGCATCGAGTACTACGTCATCGCCACCGATCGCTCCGGCGCTGAGTTGCCCCAATTTGCCGCCGCCGCAGCGCCACATCCGGTCTACGTGCGCGGCACTGCTCAGCAAACTTTGGAGGAAGCATCGTTGCGTGAACGCGGCGGTCTGCGCTCCGATTTGCGCATTACGGGAGAAACCGTCGACTACCGAGTGGTCGGGGGAGTATCCGGCACCGCCCAAGACTTTGGCCCGCGCTTTACCGATTTTCAGGTCGGCTACCGCTATTGGGTGCTCAAGGGCGTCGAGTACATTGAAGCCGGGGTGGGCAGATTGCGCGGCCAAGCGCCAGACGCCAACGTCATCAGCCCAGAGGTCGGGATCAACACCGGTTTTGATCGCGGCTGGGCCGAAGTCGGTTTCTCACCAGCCCAATTTGTTGGCCTAGCCGGGCGCGTCACCCTAGGCGGCGATGAGGAGACGTTTCGGGTCGGTATGGCCGCAGTGTTGCGCTTGGGTATGGCCCAGCGGTCGCGCTTGCAGCTGGAACTGGGAGCCACCAGCGGAGTTGGCTTCAAGTTCGTTTCCGGCTTTCACGTCCACACTATTCCGCGGGTGCCGTTGTCGCTGGAGGTGATTCTGACCAACGAACCGAACGCCGGTCGCGAAACGGCAGAGCGCGGCCGCTTCCGCATCGGCGTCGAACTCACGCCCACGGTGACCACCACCGCGGTAGTCAGCTACCAAGCGCTCAAGGGCGCCGAGCATGGCTTTGGTGCGGGTGCTGAGGTCAAATTCGGGTTCTAGAGAGTTGCAGCACGCCGCGCCCCGAGGTTCTAGTTAGTCGCCAACTGTCGCCAAACATGAACCATTACCGGACCGAAAACGGAGCGGCCTGACGCCTCGGGCGCAGGCTCGCGACCCACAAAGCAAGCACTGAGACGCCGAGCAAATCTTATTTGATCGGCTCGCTAGGAGCGTGTCGGAGTATTCCGACTCGCTCCTAGCGCCGTCTGCCTAGACGGCGGCAACTGTCTGAAACTGCACGGATTCACTCCGGGCAGTTCTTGGACAGTTGAGAATATCTGTGAAGCTAGGAGACTGTCAGATCGCAATAGATTCATTGTGTATAACCGCAAAGATATTTCATAACCGATTGATTTCCGACAGGCTCCT
>SHZD01000210.1 GCA_009692465.1 Myxococcales bacterium | reverse complement strand
ATCTATTACGATCCGACAGGCTCCTAGCCAGTCAACTATTCTCAACTGTCCGAGAACTGCCCGGAGTGAATCCGTGCAGTTTCAGACAGTTGCCGCCGTCTGGCCAGACGGCGCTAGGAGCGAGTCGGAATACTCCGACACGCTCCTAGCCAGCCAACCGGCAGCGGCAACAAACGCACCCCTTGGTCATACAGGGCGCCGCCCTCGCCGATGTCCGTCACCTTGGCCTGCACCAACACATTGGCGCAGCGCCCCGCCGCGTAGTGCCCGCCTTTGGCCATAATCGCGACGTCTTTGCGTTGGCGACGATCATAGCGAACAAGAACTTGCAGCTCACCAATCGGACTTTGCAACAGCGCCAGACTGCCGTCAGCGATCTGCCCTGCCGCATCTGGATGCACGGTTACCTCGGCCGGCCCCTTGGGCACACGCACCCACTGCGATGACTGTGACTTCTCGGTAGAAAGCGACATTAATTTCAACGGATAAGCGCTGTCGTGCTCGGGCTGGGGAGCGACCGCCGTCAGCAATTGCACGCGGCCAGTGGCCGTCTGCGGCGCAATTTCTGCAAACAAGACCTTGGGCGCCAATGGATTGCGCACCGCGCCCGTGCGAATCGCGTCGACCGTAATCCCCTGTTGAGTCAGCGCCGGTGCCAAGATGCGCTGCCGCCAGTGCTCAGGGGTGCCCGCTACAACGTCGCCGACACCCACAAGCTCAGCCAAAGCTTGCACAATTTGCAAGTCGGTGCGGCTCTGACCTAGTGGCGGCACCACCGCGTCCACCGTGCCCAGCCAGTGGTGTCCATAGGCGCCGACCATATCGTCCGTTTCCAAAAGCGTTGCCGTCGGCAAAACCACATGGGCCAACTGAGCGGTATCCGTCAAAAAACTGTCGACGACCACCACGAACTCGCGGGTCCGCAAGGCGTGGGCGTTGGCCTGCGCGTCCGGCAGCATCGCCACCGGATTGCCTGCGGTGACCCACACCATTCGAATCGGCGGATCGTGCATAGCTAGGATTTCTTGGCCAAAAAGCGGCTCACACACCGTTCGCGGCGGCGGTTTTTGGCTGGCAATTGAGGTATCAAACGCTCCGCGACGCTTGAAGTAAAACGACACCCCGCCGCCTGCACATTGCAAGTTGCCCGAAATCGCACACAGCGCATCGAGCGCGCGCACAATCGCCCCGCCGTTACCGCGCCGACCCATGCCCCAGCCGACCAAAATAGCGGTCGGTCCGCGGTGCAGGTGCTCGGCCAGACGCTCAACTACCGCGGCCTCAACGTCGGCCTGCTCACACCAACTGGCCAGCGGTTGACTGCGGGCAACGGTGGCAAAGGCATCCAGATTGTCACACAGCTCAGCGGCCTGCGCGGCAATCCAACCGCGATCGAAAAGCACCTGGGCTACCGCCATCGCCAGCGCGAAATCGCCTGCTGGTCGCACTTGCACAAATTCATCGCATAAATGCACCGACTTATGATGCACTGGATCGATCAACGTCAGCTTGCAGCCATTGGCCCGGGCCTGCCGCAGAATGGGAGCCAGATGCGGGCCCGACACCGCCGGATTCTTGCCCCACAGCACGATGTGGCGACTGTTGAGTAAGTCGTAGATATCATTACTATCTTCGATGCCAAAATCGAGTTCTTGCGCCGCATCGCCGGCCCCGCTGCAGATATCGCCGCGCTTGGTGGTCACAGGGCCAAAGGCCTGCCAAAACAAGTTGACGACGCTTTGCAGCAGACCCAGAGATCCGCCGCTGAGGTATTGAAAAATGGCCGCCGGACCCGATTCTTGGCGGATTTGCAGCATTTTGGTGGCACACAGGTGTAGCGCTTGCTCCCACGACGCCGGAACAAGCTCATGGCCCATCCGAATCAGTGGGGTGGTAATGCGCTCCGGTGCGTACTGGCGCGCCAAGAAGTTGGCGGTGCGATGACACAGAAAGCCTTGGGTAATCGGATGATCGGGATCGCCGCGCAGCGCCGTGACTTTACCGTCGACCACGGTGGCGAGGATCCGACAGGCATCGGGGCAATCGCGGTTGCACGTTGTTGCAGAGATTGTGGGCATGGGCCTTGGGGTCACTCTGATAAGGCCGTCGACGGCTCCGACTGCCTCCAACCAAAGCGCCAGTATTCAACTGGCAGCAATTCTTGCGTTCATGGCGTCACGGCCACCTTCGCAGCCACCTTCGCAGCCACCACTGCAGCCACCACTGCAGCCACCACTGCAGCCACCAACTGCGCGTCCGACGGCAGCTTGGCTTTGCCGTCCTCGCCGCGCGGTGGCACAATTGTACAGCCCAGATTCGCCAACGTGGCCAGCGATTGCCGCAAGATCGCGTTCACCATTGAGCCATGCATGGTGGGCGCAAGCAGCAGGTGGACCTGACCGCTTTCAACCAAGCCGAGCGCGCTCGCCAGCGCCGTCGTCACCGCATTATCGGCGATCCCATGGGCCAACTTGTTAATGGTCGAGTAACTGGCCGGAGCGACTAGGTAAATATCTGGTTGTGTTTCAATATGTTGCGCCCGACCATCCAGCGCACTGACGACTGGATTGCCGCTGGTCCACTCCAAGGCGTCCCGGCTAACGAATTGCAGGGCCGTCGGGGTCACAAACACGAACACTTGAGCGCCGGCCTTGCGCAAGGCCCGACACAGATCCGGGCCGCGGTAGGCGGCGATGCCTCCGGTCAACAGCAACGCCACCGTCTTGCCCGTCAGCGCTGAACTGGTCGACTGCACGCTGCGGTCGCCGAGCAACTGCGCGCCCAAATCCCAGCGGTAATCGTTTGGTATCGCCAAGTTGCCTCAGGAATTGCCGCCGTCCACGTGAATGCTCTCGGTGATCAACACCCCTGCAGGGTGGGCCAGCCCGAAACTCAGCAACAAGATACTGAAAATCAGATTGTTGTGCCTAATTGCAATACTCAGACTGGTAGAAAATCCCATCGATTAGCACGCCCATCCCTGCATTTTCAGCTGCATCTTGTGTATTGAAATTCAAAACAATTTGGAAGTTTTGACCGCCTACCATTTTCTTGAGCTCTGGGGCGACGTCGGCGACAATATAATGCCACTTGTTGGCCCCCAAATCCTGCGATTTTGTCCAGAACGCCGGCAGCGCTGGCGGCAGCGGGTCGCTGGCATTGGCCGGCAGCGGCTGGATGTAGATCTTGAGATTATCATAGTAATTGCCTTCCTCGGTCGCCATATACAGACTAAATATCAAAGCGGCCCAGCCCACTTTGAACGGCACCTTGCGCACAGGCAACTTGGCGACACCCGAACTGGTGCCAAAGTTGAAATTCCAAACTGCGGCGTCGCCGTAGTACAGATAGTACTTGCCAATCGATTGCACAGTGTCGCATTCGGGGCCATTGGGCGGGCACGGCGAGGGCAACGTGGTCAATTGCCAGCCCTGCTTGGGACCGGCCGAGTTGGCAAAAGTCATCGCCTTAGGAGTTCCACCTTCAAAGTCATTGAGATAGGAGTTTTGGTCACAGCATGCGGCCATCTGAGTAAACACACACGAAGCCGAAGTCGCCGAACAACTGTCCGCGGTGCACGAATAGCCGTCATCGCAGTCGGTGTTGACCGCGCAGCAATCGGGTTTGGTCATTAATGCGCAGGCGTTGGCCGCTTCGTTGCAAAACCCGAGCTGACAGCCGCCAGGGCTCTTGCACACCGGTGGTGCGCCGCCGATGCAGTTGCTTTGGGCATCGCACTTGTCGTTGCTGGTACAAAACTTGCCATCTTCGCACGCCGATCCCAGCGGCAATTGTTTGAACTCGCAGGCCTTGACCGTTTCGCTGCACACCATCGGCACGCACGGGTTGGCGCCGCTGACGGGTCCGCCGGTGCCGGTGCCGCCGCTCCCCGATTGGCACACCAACGGCGCGCCGACGCATTTGCCGCCGCCATCGCAAGTGTCGCCCGAGGTGCAAAACAGCAAGTCGTCGCATTCTTTGCCTTTGCCTACAGGCTTACTTTGGCACTCAAACGAGGTGGCGCTCAACGACTTGCAAGCGACGTCGGCACAATCCGTCGAGATGCAAGTGGCTGGCACGCCGGCACTGCACTTGCCTGATTTGCAAGCATCTTTGGTGGTGCAGCCGTTGGCGTCCGCATCGCAAGGCGCGCCATCGGCCTTGGGAATCGACTCGCATTGCCCGGTTGAAGCATTGCAACTGGCGCTAGTGCAGGCGTCGCCCGCACACACTTTGAGTTTGCCACCGGCGCACACCCCATTTTGGCAGGTGGCGGTGCTTTGCTCCACGCACTTGTTGGCGCTTTCACAACCTTGGGTGACCGGCGCATTGGTGTACGTGCATTTGCCCGCGCCACAAGCATCTGTCGTGCAAGGGTTTTTATCGTCACAATCGGCATTGGTCTGACACTGGCAGGCATTGGCGGATTTGCAGGCGCCCGACACGCAGGTATCGGTGGTGCACTCGTTGTTGTCGTCACACTTGCCGGCGTCATTGGGCTTGTTGGCACAGCCAGTAGTCGCGCAAATATCGGTGGTGCATGAGTTTTTGTCGTCGCAGGTCTTGTCTTGAGGCGCGTTGCTGCAGTTGCCGGAGGCGGCGTCACAGGCGTCGTAGGTGCAGCCGACGTTGTCGTCGCAGGCCTTCTTGGCGCCGGCGCAGATGCCGGCCAGGGTGCAAACGTCGTCGGTGGTGCACTTGTTGCCGTCGTCGCAAGGCGCTGTGGCTGGATCGTGCGCACAGCCTTGTTTCGGGTCGCAACTATCTTTGGTACAAGCGTTTTTGTCATCGCAGTCATACGGCGATCCCTTGCAAGCGCCGCCCACGCACTTGGTGCTCGTGCTGCACAAGTTGTTGTCGTCACACTCTTTGCCGTCGTTGGTGGCTTTTTGGTCGCACTCACCGGTGGTAGCGTCGCAGGTATTGGTCGAGCAACCGTCGGCGGCGGCGGCGCATTTGACGACCGTGTCAGGGTCGAGTTCGCAGACCTTGCTGGCGGCGTTGCACTTGAATTTTCCGCCGCACAGGGTGTTCTTAGTCACGCACGCGGTATCGGAAGTGCAAGCGCATTTAGCCAGATCAGGTTTGCCCTTGCACACGCCCTTGTTGCATTGATCCTTGTCGGTACAAGCGTTGCCATCGTCGCAAATGCCCAGCTTGGGGGTGGTGAAGGTACAGTCCGCCGCCAAGTCGCAGGCCGTGTTCAAACACGGATCGGTGAGCGTGCACTTCTTGTTGTCGGGCAAGTACACGCAACCCTTGGCTTTATCGCAGGAGTCAAACGTGCACAAGATCCCATCGGTGCAGGTGATCAGTTGCCCTTTGCATTGGCCGCCAACGCAGATGTCGTCTTCGGTGCACTTGTCGTTGTCGCTGCACGGAAATTCCAAGCCCGTCAGGGAGTCATGCTTGACCTCGTTGCCTTGATCGCAATAGTCCTTGGTGCACGGAAGTTTGTCGTCGTAGTCCTTTTCGGAGGTTGACACGCAGTCGCCAGCGGCGCATTTCTTGCCGCACACGTTGGTGCCGCACTTGGCGCCATCGGCCTTGGACGCCTTGACGCAACTGCCCGCAGCGTCGCAGGTGGCGGTTTGGCATTCGGTCGGCTCGTCCAAGGGATTGGAACAGGCCTCACCGACTTCGCGCAGCTTGAGCGTGCATTTGCCGGTCCCGACTTCGCAACTGGGTAAATTACATGGCGTTTTACCCTTCATCGTCGAGCAATCGAGAGCCTTGCTACAGTTGGCTTCAACCTCGACAGCCGTATCGACACCGGTAACGACCTCGGAACCCGTTGCAGTTTCAGCGATATCCGCTGGGCTCACGCTGTCGTCGATCTTAATTTCGCCGCAGCTCGCCAGCAGGCAAAATGACCAGACAACCGCTGCGCCGATTCGGCCCACGGCGAATAATTCGATTTTCATAGTAATTCCAATACAGCGCAGGATTGGCTCTGTCTCGTTGTGTGCAACTAGAACGAAGCGAAAGCGCCTTCGGCCAGACATCGATCGGCAATTGTAGCCGTGTCGCGCGGTTGCCGTCAAAAAGACCGCGCAAAAATAGCCAGACGAGCCGTCGGCGAGAGCCAATTGGTTGACCATCGGCAAAAGTCGTCTATGCTTGCAGTCAACCGACGAAAGGCATCAGGCAGCTTGCTCGTCGCCAACTCTACTTTTGCGCGGAGAATTACTGCGCGGAGAACTGCGATGCAATTTGGGACATGGGCAAGGTTTCTTGGGCTATGCACTGCGGCGACGGCTGTGATCGGCTGCGACAGCGGCGCCACTACCGGCGACGGGGCGGCGGGCAGCGGCGCCACTACCGGCGACGGGGCGGCGGGCAGCGCCGCCAAAAAAGTCGTATCGCTAACCACCGGCAACTCCAAGGTCGTCGACGGCGGCAAGTTTTTTACGCCATTGGACAATGGGACCAGTACCGTCGCGCTTTTCTCCGAGCAAAAGGACATCTGGACCTTGCGCAACGGCACCGCAGCCGAAATCACGGTGGACAGCATCACGGTCAAAACTGAGGCGGGCACCATGGCGGAAGAGTTTCAGGTCTACAACAACGCCATCCCGTCGGTAGCGGCCGAACTGACGGGGATCAAGGTCGCCGCTGGCGCCACCTACTTGTTTCAAATCCGCTTTTACCCAGTCGCCGGTGGCGATCGCAAAGCTGTGGTCAGCCTTGGTTACGATGGCAGCAAGAAACTGACCTTCGCTTTGACCGGCAAAGGGCAAACGGGCGCCAAATTCTTTTCTGCCGGCACGCTCGCCTGGCAAAAACTGGGAGGCTCCGCGATCGGCGATGACCTGACCAGCGCAGGCGTGACCGATGCAGCAGGCACCACCTACTACAGCGCCAATGTCGGTCAGTTGATCGATGGTTTCGCCTATGACGTTTTGGTTGCGGCAGTAGGTCCCGACGGCAGTGCGGTGTGGACCAAAGTCTTTAACGGTCCCAACAAGGACTTTTCGCCCGACAGCGGCCAAAACGACGAAACCGGCGGCACTGGCGGCTCGCTCAGTTTGGGCGCCGACGGCAGTTTGTACGTAGCGGCGTCGATTTCGCCGGTTCCGCAAAACAACCAGTTCATTGCCGCCGTGTTCAAGCTGAACCCCAAAACCGGCGACGTCGTGTGGCAAAAGGCCTACCGCAACGCCAAGCACCCGGCGACTGTGTCGCACAGCGCCACGACCTATGGCGTGGATGCCAGCGGGCCGTTGGTGTTGTTGACTGGCGTCACCGACGCGGATTCCAAGATCCTGTTCGCTGCCCTCGATCCGGCCACTGGCGGTCTCAAAGGCAGCGCCGCTCTGGAAATTGTCAAGACCATCAACGATCGTGGCTATGCGATCCGCCGCGACGGCAAAGGCGGAGCTTATATCGGTGGCGTCACGACCTCGGCCGGCGCTTTGGTGATCCACCTCAAGGGCGCCGACGCCGGAGCCGTAAGCATCGATTGGGTCCAGAACTTGGGGTTAGGTAAAGGCAGCAATATCAATAGTATCGACGTTGACGCCGACGGCAACGCCTATTTATCGATGGACCGGCGCGGCGCCGCCACCGCATTTTCGGTGGGCAAGATGGATCTGACCGGCAAGTTGGCGTGGACCAAAACCTGGGTCGGCAATGGTGGCGACCGCGAGAACACCGCATTTGTACGCGTAGTTGGCACCACCGTGCTGGCTGGTGGCCGCATGGGTATCCCCAACTACGACACCACCCAAGGCGACGGCGCGTTGCTGGCGCTCAATACCGCCGACGGCGCGACGCTGTGGTCCACGTTTCACTTCAGCGGCAAGGGCGCCGACGAGATCGTCGATCACCGCGTCAAAGGCGCCAGTCTTGTTGGCAAAACCTTAACGATCGTCACCCAAGCCTACAGTGGCAAGGACAATGGGGTGCGCTACGCCGGTTACTGGTACGACGGTGAGGGCGAGATCAAAGCGGATACCATTGACGTCATGGCCATCACCGACGCCGTCGCCGAGAAGCAGGCCGAGGCCAATATGGTAGATTGTAAAGACTATGGCAGCTGGAAGTCGCCGCCAGTGAGCTGGGTTTGGCAAGACGCGAGTGCCAAAAAGAATGGCAAATCGCCAGACGCCGACGTCATGGTCACCACTTTTCAGTTGAAATAGTGCCTGCCGAACCGGCAAAAGCGATTGCTGTAAGCCAATCAAGGGCTATTAGTCCCCGCGAAGGTCGCCGTCGGGTCGGCCACAGGCCAGCAGGGGCCTGCACACCTAACTTTGGCGGTTGAAGGTTGCGGTGTGCACTTTGGTTCCGTATCCTTGGCGGCGCGGAGCCACCTTCAGGCCTGCGTTCGCCCAACTCGACTATGCACGACAAGCGACGCCAGCAACTTGCCACAGTTTCTGCCAACATTTTGGCGGTGTTGTGCCTTGCGCTGCCCACTGCGCTGACCACTGCGCTGCCCACTGCGCTGACCACTGCGCTGCCCACTGCGCTGACCACTGCGCTGACCACTGCGCTGACCACTGCGCTGACCACTGCGCTGACCACTGCGCTGACCACTGCGCTGACCACTGCGCTCACGAGCTGTGTGGACTCAGCGGACGGGGACACGACGGCAGCCGGGGCTGGGGGCAGCATTGTCTTGCCGACCGGCGGCAATGTGCTCGGGGTCGATACGGTGTCGGCTAAGGCCTTGGACTCGAGTGCAAATGCGGACGGCGGTGCCGCAAGTGCAGACTCCAAAGCGGCCCTTGGGGACGCCGGCACGACGGGCAATGCAAATGGCGGCGCAGTGGGCGCCGACTCGGGTCAGGTTGGCGATGGTCAACCGCCGCAGGACAGCGAACCTGCTCTGGAAGACACCGAACTCGCTGTGGATGACGCTGAACCTGGGCTCAAGGACACTGAACCTGAGCTTGAAGACACTGAACCTGAGGTTGAAGACACTGAACCTGAGCTTGAAGACACTGAACCGGCAACCAAATCCGACATCAAGGACAATGGCGAGGACCCCAAGAAGCCTTGGTACACCATCCCGATTGCCGATCAATATATCGGTCCAGATCTGCCCGATACCAGCCCCAGCGAGACCAGCACCTCGGCGATTCCGCCGGTATGCTCTCCGCTGATTGGCTCGGTTTCGGTAACGGAGTCGGTCGGCGCTGGTGGCAAGATCGACATCGTGGTCTGGATCGACACCTCGGGCTCGATGAGCCAAGAGGCGGCGTGGACTAACCAGAACATGAACAAATTTACGCTGTTCTTGGAGTCCAAAAAAATCGACTACAAGTTAGTGTTGTACGGCACCGGACTGGGACTGTGCATCGGCCCGCCGTTGGGCGATGGTCTTTGCGGCACTGCGCAAAAGGACAAGTTTTTGCCAGTCAAGTTCGGTGTCGCCAGCACCAACGGGCTGACGCTGATGCAGACCCCGGCCAACTTCGCCAAATTCAGCCTCTTTTTGCGCCCAGACGCCGTCCACAACATGATTGGCATCACCGACGACAATAGCTCGACTCCGGCAGCCACCTTCAAGGCTAACTACTCGACACTTTTGAGTAATGCTGGGCTAAACTCCAAGTTTATCTACCACGCGATTTGTTCGTTTAGCAATGAGGCCAATCCCAATCAAGTCGGCAATTGCAACACTGGTGCTTCTTACAGCATGCAGCACATCCTGTTGGCCCAGCAGACCAACGGCACGCTCTATCAGGTGTGCAAGAACGACTGGTCCGCGATCTTTGACGGCTTGTCTAAGGCCGTCGCGGCCACGGCCAAACCGGTGTGCACCTACAATCTGCCGGCGCCGGCGAGCAAGAAATACAACCCGGCCAACGTCAAAGTCAGTCACTTGGAAAACGGAGTGGTCGTGCCGCTCAAGAAAATCGCCAATGGCACTTCGTGTGCTGAGTCCCCAAATGGCTGGTTTTACGACAACGCAGTAACCCCCACCACCGCCACGCTGTGCGATGCGCAATGCAAACAGCTGGTTGGCGGCGCCATCGTGTTCAATTTCGGCTGCGCGCTCTAGGAGCCTGTCGGAAATCAATCGGTTATGAAATATCTTTGCGGTTATACACAATGAATCTATTGCGATCCGACAGTCTCCTAGCTTCACAGATATTCTCAACTGTCCAAGAACTGCCCGGAGTGAATCCGTGCAGTTTCGGACAG
>SHZD01000209.1 GCA_009692465.1 Myxococcales bacterium | reverse complement strand
CAGTATCTGGCGCAAGGGTATGAGTACGTAGTGGATTTGGACTTGGAGAAGTTTTTCGACACGGTCCACCACCAGCGACTATTGGCCCGACTCAGCGCGCGCGTGACCGACGTGCGGGTGCTCAAGCTGATCCATGCCAGGCTCAAGGCCAAAGTGGTGATGCCGGACGGAGTGGTCGTCAGCAACGACGAAGGAACCCCGCAAGACGGTCGGTTGTCGCCCCTGCTGAGCAATATCGTGCTGGACGAGCTTGACCTTGAGCTTGCCCAGCGCGGCCACAAATTCGTGCGCTACGCCGACGTCCGCAACATCTACGTCCGCAACATCTACGTCCGCAACATCTACGTCCGCAACATCTACGTCCGCAACATCTACGTCCGCAACATCTACGTCCACACTGAGCGTGCGGGGCAACGGGTGACGGCGTCGGTGACGGCGTTCATCCACAAGCGCTTGCGCCTGCAGGTGAACGAGCAAAAGAGCGCAGTGGCCAGACCTGAAGATCGGCAGTTCGTTGGATTTCGACTGCGGCGTTCGCCGCGGACAGGCGAGGTCGAAGAGCCGTTGTCCGCGCGATCTAAAGACCGCATCGAGGCAAAAGTCCGAGCACTGACGCCGCGCAACTGGGGGCAATCGCTCGACGACTGCATCCGGCGCGCAAACCGATATCTGCTCGGATGGATAGGATTCTTCAGGATATGCAGCGCGGCAGTGCAGCTGCAGGCGCTGCGAAACCTCGACGCCCACCTGCGGCGCAGGCTGCGGGCAATTGAACTGAAACAGTGGCGCCGAGCTGCGCCCAAAGCGGGGGATCCTGGCGGGCAAAGTCACCGCACCAACCTCACACGGTTAGGGGGTCACGAACTACACGACAACATCGAACACCCCGGCCGGTTGCGCGCCCACTCTGGTCGCTTAGCCGCAAACGCCTGCCGCTCCGGCTGTTCGTCGTACGGCCGCCGCAGCACCTCGAGCGTGTGCTGAACCAGCGTAAAATCGCCCTGCTCTGCCCGATCGATAGCCTGCTGGGCCAAATAGTTGCGCAACACGAAGTTGGGATTGACCCGGTTCATGCGTTCGCGCCGGGTGTCGTCGTCAGTCCCGTCCACCCGCACCCGCTCGGCATACAGCCGCAGCCACGCCGCCATGCGCGCTGTGTGCCCGGCGCTGACCATCTGCGGGTCGTAGTAGGCATCCATCAGCGGGGCAATCAGCGTTTCATCTGTCGAATCTAACTGTTGCGCGCACGGCACCGTCGCCAGTCGCCGGTAGAACACGGTCATGTCGGTCTCGGTCAGCGCGAGCACTTCCTGCAACTCCTTGACCAGCGGCGGGTCGGTTAGCGCATCGAAGGCTTGCAAACCGAGTTTTCCCGCCATCATGGTCTGCCAGCCGCGGTTAAATGTCTCCGCGTACACTTGCAGCACCGCTTGCATGCGCTCGACATCGCCGATCAGCGGAAAAATCGCTTCCGCGAGTTGAAACAAGTTCCACTGCGCAATCTGCGGCTGGTTGCCGTAGCGATAGCGCCGCCCAGCGGCGTCGGTGGTATTGGGCGTCCAGTCCGGGTTGTAATCCTCCAGCCAGCCATACGGCCCGTAGTCGATGGTCAGCCCCAGCACCGACATGTTGTCGGTGTTCATCACCCCGTGCACAAAGCCGACCCGCTGCCAATGGACCACCAGCGTTGCGGTGCGCACGCACACTTCGTGCAGCCAAGCGAGGTAGGTGGCGGCCGACGGTTCGCCCAAGTGGGCAAAGTCGGTGCGCAGGGTAAAGTCGAGCAGTTGTTTGAGCAGCGCGTGGTCGCCGCGCGCAGCCAGCAGTTCAAAGTTGCCAAAGCGGGTAAAGCTGGGTGCTACCCGGCATACGATGGCGCCTGGTTCGGCGCGCGGTCGGCCGTCGTAGAACATGTCGCGGACCACGTCGTTGCCGGTAGTCAGCAGGCAAAGGGCGCGTGTCGTTGGCACTCCCAGATGAAACATGGCTTCACTACACAAGAACTCGCGCACCGACGACCGCAACACCGCCAGCCCGTCGGCACTGCGCGAATACGGCGTCGGTCCCGCACCCTTGAGCTGCAGCGCCCAGTGCTCGCCGCGACCATTGACCACCTCGCCCAAAATGATCGCCCGCCCGTCGCCCAGTTGGCCGGCCCAGCTGCCAAACTGATGGCCGCCGTAACACATCGCGTGCGGGTCCATCGCCGGCAGGCAGCCATTGCCAGCAAACACCGCGGCGAATTGTGGCGTTGTGCACACCTGCGCGGGCAAGTCGAGCAACTGCGCAACTTCGTGGGCATAGGCGACCAGAGTCGGTCGCGGCACTGGCGTCGGCTGGACCCGCGAAAAACAGGCTTGGGCGACCTGGCGCCGAAAGTTGGCGGGCTGTGGATCCGCCGGCAGCTCGCGGGTGAAGCGATTGTCGAAGGTCAAGGTGTCGAGGGTTCGCGGACAAGCTGGGTCAAACGCCATGACTGGATGCGCCTCCACCGGTTTGCGGGCTCGCGCAAAGCAGCCTTGGCCAGCGTCTGGTGTGTGCAACCGTGAGCAACTTCATCACAAAACCTGCAATTTGGGCGGCGATGCTGCCGCACTGCTGGCAATTTTGGCTTGATTTTGGAATTTCACAAGCCTTTTTCAGCAGCGCTGCCCAGTATTCCCCACCAGTTTGGGCGTCAACTCGGCAACTTATCCAAGTTTTCCACCGTTGCGGGCGCGACTTGAAAGACGTACCTTAGCCTCACCTTGGGCAGTCGACATCAGCCGTGCTGCGGGGCAAAGGGTCAGATCATGGTCATCCGCGCGCTGCCGCCCACACACCGCCGCATTCTGCTCCGCGGGCTGGCTATGGGCCTAAGGAACTGTCTTGAAATAACTCGATCGATCTGGGCAACACAGGAGCGGCGAGTCGGCCTTTCGGGACGCGAGCTTAGCGACCAACAAAGCAAGCAAACGGAACCAGTCCCACAAAGACTTATTGTGGGACAGTTCCTAAGAGGCCTGGCGATGGGGCTGGTCTTGGCGACGGGCGGGGTGGCCTTGGACCACAGCGCGGCCCTGCTGGGCTACGAACGCGCCGCCAATGACGCTTGGCATCGCCTCGCTGGGGTGCGCCATACGCCGCACCACGTCGCCATCGTCGGCATCGATGAAGCCGCGCTGGCGGCCCGGCCCGACGAGCCACTGGTGTTTTGGACCCCGCATTTCGCCCGCGCGCTGCAAGTCCTGCACCAAGTGGGGGCCAACGTCGTCGGCGTCGACTAGCTGCTGACCGTCAGTCCAGAGGCGTGGCTCGGCCGTTCTGGGCTGCCCACCGAGTCGATGCGCGCCTTTGACCAGCCCTTTCGGCAGGCGCTGGGCCGGGGCCGCACCGTGCTGACCGCGTTTGCGACCGGCACCGGTGGCAAACTGGTGATTCTGGCGGCCACCTACCACGCCGCTCAAGACGTGCACCCGACACCGTACGCGCCGCAGTACGCGCCGCAAATGATGCACGGCGCCGAAGTGCACGCCCAAATCGCCGAGGCGCTGCTGAGCGGTAGACACATCCAACCGGCGCCGGTCTGGCTGCACTGGCTGGCGCTGGCACTGGTCGCGGCGGCGGCGACGCTGCTGGTTGCCGGGCGGCCCGGCGTACTGCGCGGCGGTCTGCTGGCGGTTGGCGGCGCTGTGGCTTGCTATGTGCTGGCCTACGCGATGTGGTTGACCGATCTGGCGCTGCCGGTGGCGGGTATGCAGGCGATTTTGCTCGGCGGCTATGTGCTGGGGCTGGGCTTGGGTTTGCGCGGCAGTGAACGCAGGCGCGCCGAACTGCGCAGGCTATTTGGCCGCTACGTCTCCGATGAAGTGGTGCCCCACCTTTTGGATCAATTGAGGCACCCCCACGCGGGCCGAACGTGGCTGAGCACCGTGGCTGTGGTTATTTTGAGCCTAGTCGCAGTGGCAGCTGCGCGACCGTGTTTCGCCGACCCGCCCCAGCTGCCCGTCGCTTTGGTCACCAAGGTCATCGGACCGGTCCACCTCGTCGCCGGTGCCCAAGACCTGCCGGCCGTCGATTTTGTGCAAGTCGTCGCCAATGAGTCCTTCACCGTGCTGGCCGGTGGAACCATTGACCTCGTGTACTTTGGCGACGGTCGCCGCGAGCGCTGGACAGGTCCGGCCCGGTTCGTGGTGCGGGCGGCTGGAGCGACAGCGCTGGCTGGTTCAGCAGCGGTGTCGTGGTTGCCCGCGGCTGCTGTCGCCGCTTTGCGTCAGGTGCCGCCGCGCGGGATCGCCTCTGCTGCAGTGCGGGCTGGGGCCGCTCGCTGCGGGCGCCCGATCTTAGCCCGCCGCCAGCCCCGCCCGCAGCGCCACCACCGCCCGCCGACGCCGCCAACGCCAAGCCACTGCCACCGCCGCCGCTGCTGCCAGCCACGCCGCCACCGCATGGCCCAGCGCGACAACCGGTGAGCGAGAGGGCCGCATTCGCTGTTCTGCCGGCTGCACTTGAACCGCAGCTTGCTGCCAAGGACAAGTCTGGATCGCTGCGGCCAGATGGCGACGCAAGCATTGCTCTGCCAACGGGACTGCCGCCAAAGCAGGCGCGAGACTAAAATCGGCAACCACAAAGGGCGCTATCGACGTGCGCCGCAACACAACTGCAGCCGTCGGTGCGCCGGTGGCAAACAGCCGCACGGTGTCCGCGCCAATGGTCGCCTCAGTGAATGAATGCAGCGGCTGGCAGGCCCGATCCTGCTGCACCGCATTGAGCACCTTATTGACTTGAACGGAGAAATCGGCTGCCAACACTTCGACAGCAGCGGCTGGCTCCGTCCAAGCAAACACGACCGCAACCAGCACGCCGCCCTGCAGCGCAACGAAGCGGCGCGACTTCACGGTACCACCAATTGCGGCAACCACGCCGTGTCGGCTTCGACTTCGAGCATGCACGGCGGGCCATCGGTCCAACGGGTGGCGGCATCGCAGCCCGGGCCCCAATTGCGGGCGAAGGTGACAGACCCCGCGCCGGTCGCAGGTGCGGAGAGTTCAAACCAGGCATCGCCAAGGGTGCGGACCTGAAAATGGCTGGTCGCAGTGAGTCGCCACGGGCAGCGTTGACTGGGCAAGTCCAGCAGCCGCAGCCACTTGCGACCAGCGGCGGTGGCGGTGCCGTGCAGTTCTAGGGTCGTAGTCGAGGCGAGCGCATCGCTCGGGGCGAACGCCACTAGGCGGGGAAAGGCCAGCATGTGGCGCTCGACGGCGATCGGTGTCGGCGTGGCCCCCGAACCTAGCGGGTGAACACCGGGCTGTAGCGGTTGGCAATGGCTGGGCTGACCCGCACGGTGCAGGCAAGCCTGGCCACGGTTGCCGGACAGCCACGGCCGGTGCAAGCGCAGCCAACTGCGGCTCTGCCCAGCGCCGAACGGAGTGCAAGCCACCGCCTGCCAACTGGGCCCGGCGTCGATGCTTGGTGGCAGATCAATGAGTTGGAGAACGACGTCGGTGGGTTGCACCGGACCGGCGGCTGAATGCGGTTGCCCCGCCAGCACCGCGGCAGTCAGCCGACTGCAGCTGTAGCTTTGAACGGCACCGATGGCTGCGGGCCAACCCAAACCGCCTTGGTGAGCCTGACCCGTAGCGGCAGCGATGACCGGCCAGCGGTGGCCGAGCGACGCCTGACCGGGGCCGAGCGCCAGCACCCCGGCCAGCACCGCCGCCGCTGCCGTGGCAGTCGACCGCCAGCGTTGCCGGCAAAATGGGCTAGCGGCAACGGCCAAGGCCAGCGGCGGCACCACCGCGACCAAATAGCGAGCGCTCAAGTCCCGGTGGGTCCACCATGCGCCGGCAACCAATGCAGCCAACGGCACGGCACCGGCCAGCCAATCCGGTAGTGTGGCCCCCAGCGGCCCGCGCCAGCCGCGCCGCCAGCCGCGCCGCCACCCGGTGACGCCAACCGCGAGACCGACTGCCACCGCGACGCCCGCCCCCCACGGCCCATGGTCAAGGGCGTGGCCGGCCAAAATCGTGCAGTTTTCGGCAAAGGCGTCGGGTGCCAACAACCACGCTCCCGCGGCCGCCACCGCGCCAGCCGTCGCAGCTGCGGTCCAGCGCGCCTGCCCAATCACCACCGCCAACCAACCGGCGGCGGCCAAGGCGCCGAGCACATGGGCGTCGATGGTCAGGGCCAGGGCGATGCCCAAGGCCGCTCCCCACCCGACGCTACGCCGGGCAACGGGTTCTGCGGCGGCTATCCAGACGCACATTGCGGAAAATAGGGGCAAAAACGACGGTGCCCACACCCCGCCAGCGGATAGGTCAGCGGCGACAGGGGCCAGGCACAGGGCCGCAGCGAGTGCGCGCGCGCCGGAGCTTGCGCTGGGCAACGTGTGCCAAATCAGAGTGATTGCTGCAGCGTCGGCGGCGATGACGCTCCACCACGCCCAAGCCGGGTCGCCGCCAGCCCATTGCCCCAGCGCTAAAGTGGCCGAAAACAGGGCACCGTTGTGCAAGCCGCTAAAACTACTCGCTGATCCCGCCAGCCAACAGTGGCCTAGCTGCACGCAGTCCTGGGCGGCCAGCCACTCGCGCAGGAAATCGGGATGGTCACTTAGCGGTTGAGCGACATAAGCGCAGACCGCGGTGGCGGCGCAATACACCGCTAGGGCTTGGCTGCGCGCGGTCAGTGGCATGGCGGGTGGGCCCAGAGCATCGGCCTAGCGCTGTGATTATACACGGTAAGGATCTGTCCTTAACTAACTCGATCGACTTGCGCACCACTGGAGCGGCGAGTCGGCCTTTCAGGACGCGAGGTTAGCGACCCACAAAGCAAACAAAAGGAACCAGTCACAGAATGACTTATTCTGGGACAATTCCTAACCGAAGTCCGAGATCAACTTTCGGCTGTCGCCGCGAGTCGGCTGCCCTGAGCCGCGACCTTGGCGACCCACGAAACGAGCATGAGATTGCCCAAGTCCGGTTGATGCCGGACTTTGGCGATCGAGTATAGCTGCTTTGGCGAGTAAAAACGGTGCCGAACGCCATTGGCGCAGCAAGGTGCCAGCCCGCACAAAGTCGATCGAAAGCCTCAAGGTAGCAATGGACTGACTCCCGATGGCACGCTGGTAAACAGGCAGACGGAGGCTGGTATTGCCTGACGGGGTCGTCAGGCTAGCATGCGATTGGCGTGATTGGCAGCGGGCGCAATTCGGTCGCGGTCGAAGAACAGTCTGGCCTGTGATGATTTGGCAAGAATCCGCGCGACTATCTGGCCGACCTAATGATCCGGCTGCCTGACCACAAGATGAGCCGGATCGGTGAACTTTTACCGCAAAACTGGCTGTCGCTCGACAAGGAGCAAGTGACGCAGTGACGCCGAGATGCGCCCAAAGCGGGGGATCGCGGCTCACCGCGGTCGCCCAGGAGGTGGCGGCTTCGCCCCAATCGGATCCTCCGGCCACAAATGCCGCGGATACAACCGGCACAACTGCCGCCGAATCGCCGGCCAATGGCGCAGCCAAAACCCCGCCAAGTCGGTGGTCACCTGCACCGGTCGCTGATTGGGCGCCAACAAGTGCAGCACCACCGCGACCTGGCCAAACGCGACCTTGGGGCCATCGTCCAGCCCAAAAAAATCCTGCATCCGCGACTGGGTCCACGGCGGTTGGCCCACCGGATACACAATGCGCAAGCGTTTGCCGCCGGGCAACACCATCGTTTCCGGCGCCGCTTGCTCCAATTGGCTCAGACCTCCACCACCAGTGCGACTACCGTCAATCGCCGCCCGCACCAGCCCCAACAGATCGGCCTGCTGCAATTGACCCAACTGGGTACAAAACTGGGCGGCGTCGGTGGCAATCTGGAGCAAAAACATCTCATCGCACACCGGCAAGTGCGTCAGCCCAGCGACGTCCTTGGCAAAGCGGACGCGCTCGGCCAGTTGCGCCCACGCCTCCAAGTCCAGCAGATCGCGCCACTGCGAGGCGCTGGCCGTTTGCACCAGCAAAGCAGCCACTTGGGCGCTGGGTTGAGTCTGCAGGGTGCGGGCCTCCAATTGCAGGCCACCGCACAGGGTCCGCTCGCGCTGCACCACCCGTTTGCCTTCGAGCGTCAGCGTCGTTTCGGTGGTCACCTCATCGGCGAGTACTTCAATAATTTGCTCTGGATCGACGCCGTGGGCCACCCGCAGCCAATTGGCGCGGGTCTTGCCGTCACGGCGTTCTTCGGCGTGCAGTACCAGCATCCATTGCGCTTGGGTGACTTGCGTCTCCGCTGGCAAGCGCAACGCCGCCCCACCCACCATCTCGACGTCCGCCGCCTGCGCCGAGCGCCGCCGCGCCAAACGGTCGCCAAAACCATGCAGCAACGCCAGGCCAAGCGCCGATTCCGTGTCCACCTTGGAATCGTCGGGGCGCTGCACCAAGCCCAGCAGTTGATCCACCGCGACCTTGGCGTTCAAATAGCCGGTGCGCGACAGACCCCGGTCCCGCGGCTGAGCACCACGGCGGCAGGCCTCAAAGTCTTGCAGCAACTGCAGCACATCGGAGTGGCCATGCGGCGCGGCAAACGTCGACTTTTCCTCGCCTTGGCGCACATCGCGCTCGTTGAGCAGCGCCGCCACCGTGGCACAAGTGTGACCCGCCCCCAGCGCCTCGCCCGCCACCACCACCCGCGCCCATCGCGGCGGCAGCGGCCAGCGCAACATCTGGCGGCCGGTCGGCGTCAGTTGCAAACGACTGCCGTCACTTGCATGGCTTGTCACCGCCCCCAACCGCAGCAGCAACTCGCGCGCCGACTGCTGAGCCTGCGCTGGCGGCGGCGTCAGCCAAAACCCATCGCCATCGGGCTGCAGCTCGGGGGGCAGGCTGGCCAACGCCAGCACGTGTTCCGCCACGTCACTGCGCGCCAGTTCGGCAGTGTCAAAGGCCGGCCGGTGGTCGTGGTCAAACGCGGTGTACAAGCGAATGCAGGTCCCCGGGCGCACCCGACCCGCGCGACCCGCCCGTTGCGCCGCCGAAGCGCGACTGATGGGCTGAACGTGCAAGGTGTCAAGACCGCTCCAATTGGCAAAACCGGCGGTGCGCGCCAGCCCGCTATCGATGACGGTGACGACGTGGGGCAGCGTCAGCGAAGTCTCGGCAATATTGGTCGACAGGATCACCTTGCGCAGTGCGGTCGGGGCAATCGCCGCCTCCTGGTCGCGCAACGGCAGGCTACCGTGCAGAGGCATGACCAGCGTTTCGCCCAGCGCCATCTTGGCCAACTGCTCCTGGCAGCGGCGAATTTCACCCGCCCCCGGCAAGAATACCAGCACGTCTCCGTCCGCTGACGTTTGCAAGGCCTTACGCACCGCGGTCGCCACCCGCTCTTCCAAGCGCCGAGTATCCAGTTGGCCGTCGTGCTCCACTTGGACCGGAAAAACCCGACCAGTGGCCGCAATCAGCGGCGCCGGATCCAGCCACTGCGCCAGCTTTTCGCTATCCAACGTCGCCGACATCACCGCCAGCCGCAACTGCGGCCGCGTCGTCGCTTGCAGGCGTTTGGCCACCGCGAGCCCGACATCCATGGCCGCCCGCCGTTCATGAAACTCGTCAAAAACCAGCGCGCCGATGCCCGTCAACTGCGGATCGGCCAGCAAGCGCCGCAACAACAGGCCGTCGGTTACGTAGCGAATCCGCGTGACCGCAGTGACGCGCTCCTCCAAGCGCACGCTGTAACCGATGACTTCACCACAGGTTTCGCCCCGTTCTTGGGCCACCCGCCGCGCCGTCAGGATCGCCGCCATCCGTCGCGGTTGGACCACCCAGCACTGACCCGTAAAGGCCTGTGCCATCAGCAAGGCATTGGGAACTCGAGTGGTTTTGCCCGCCCCCGGCTCCGCGACCACCAACACCCGACCAGCAGACGTGAACGCGGCGACGATAGCCGGCAACACCGCGTCGATCGGCAGTGGCGTAGCATTGGCAGCAATGAGCGATGCGGGCATAAAAGGCGGATCTGCCGAAGGGCAGGGCGGCAGGATGGCGGCAGCGCCGGTTTGGTGCAAGGGCTGGGACGACCGCGATCCCCCGCTTTGGGCGCATCTGGGCGTCACTGCGTCACTTTTCTGTCAGGGACGTACGAGAGTACGCCCCTGACAGAAAAGCTCCTTGCTCCTTGTCGAGCGACAGCGAGCGACAGCGAGCGACAGGGCACTG
>SHZD01000208.1 GCA_009692465.1 Myxococcales bacterium | reverse complement strand
CTGTCCGAAACTGCACGGATTCACTCCGGGCAGTTCTTGGACAGTTGAGAATATCTGTGAAGCTAGGAGACTGTCGGATCGCAATAGATTCATTGTGTATAACCGCAAAGATATTTCATAACCGATTGATTTCCGACAGGCTCCTAGGCTGAGCTCAAAAACCGAGGCCCCGGTGCGCTCGACGTCGGCGTGGGTGCCGTTGCAGCCGACCGGGGACCAGCCGACGATGACTTCGGGGACCAGCTGCCAACGGCCCAAGGCCAGCGAAAAACCGAGCGACACGGCGGAAAGCCCCAGCCACTGCGTGCGCATACTTTCGCCAAGCAGCGCGCCGACCCCACTGCGCACGCCGCCGATCAGCTGGTGGCGCCCCAGATTGAGGCCGACCAGCAGCGGCACCACCACCCCCAGCGAATGCCACGGCCAGCCGCCCAGAATCGTGCGTTGCCACTGCAGATTGGAGCCCAAAGCGACGTCGATCCACTCGCCGCGCCGCAATTGCCATTTACCATCCACACTGACGCCGAAGGTGCCCAGCGACAGCACGTCCATCGCCCACAGTCGCCCGCCCAGTTCCAGATCCGGGCCCACCCCGATGCGCACCACCGCCATCAACTGCACCCACGGCAGCTGAATGAGCGGCCCAGGGCCCAGTTTGGCGCCGGTCGATTGGGCCTGCATCGCGCCGCCGTACTCCAGTTGGCCGACGTCGAGCACCCGCGCACGTCCTAGGCCCGCTTGGGTCGCGCAACCGGTGACGACCAGCAACGCGGCGATTAGACCATTCAAGTTCAAGGTGTTTCGGTCCAAGTCAAAAAGCCCGCGCACATGTCTTGGCCACTTTCGCCCCAGGCGAAGTCGGCAGGCGGGGGGCCAGAGCCTTGATTTTCTGCCGAATTATCGAAGTGGCACTCAATGTACAGCTTATCGGCGGGGTCCAGTGCGATGGGCGTTTGCAGCCAATACGGGCGCTCCCAGCCGAATTTCCAGCGCGGGATCTCAAGTAAGCACGTGGAATTACCGCCCTTGCGCTCAATGCGCAACGCGACCCGGCTGGCCAGCGCGTGCAGGTGCGGCGTGACGCTTTGCAAGAACGCCGTTTTGCCGGCCGTCAGCAAGGTCGGCGTGTAACTAAACCAAAACGCAGCATCTTTTTGGCCAGCGCTGACAAACATCGCGTCGCCAATCAACCACGCCGGATTGGCCACCACCAGCCCCTTGGCTTCGCGGGCCGTGGTGTCGAGTCGAAGGTCGATCTCGGTCTGATCCTGAGGTGGCGGTGCGCCAGGGGGTAGGGACGCCAAGCTGTAGTGAATATTGAGCAACAGCTTGTGATCGGCGGCCAACTTGCGACCGATTGAGCGCGGAAAGTCACCTCCTTGCAGCCCACCACCCAAAGTGACGGCGCTGCGCACTTTGCCCAGACCGCCGGCACACTCGACGCCAGGCCGGCCATCCTGCCCTTCCGTTTTGCGCACTTGGGCCGCGTCGTCGCCGTCTATCTCTGCCAAGAACAGATGGTGGACAATGCTGCGCGCGCCCGGTCGTGGCGAAAATCCAGTCAAGAACGGCCTGTCACCCGCGGGTGGATCAAGGACAAAGCAGCGAACTTCATCGGTTTTGCCGGCAGCGGGTTTGGGTGTATAGGCTGGGGCTTTGAGCACCACATCGACGCGAGAGACGCCGCCGAGCGCAGCGACGACCGGGGTCGGGGCAGAAGCCGGGCCTACCGGTGTGCCATCGTCAAACCAGCGCATCATCACCGCAACCTCTTCAGGAGTCAGCGGGGGTCGTCGGGGTACGGGGTGCAACAGCGGTGCGCTTGCCACGGCGGCATGGTGCCGTTGGCGATGGCATTGCGGCTGGCCGCCGCGTGTTTGCTGGGGTCTTGAGCGCTTTGCAGCGGAAACGGTGCGACTCCGCCCGCCGCGTGGCAACCGGCGCACTTGGACAAGGCAATCGCCGCGACGTGCTGGTTCCAAGTGACCCAAGCAGAGGTGATTGGCACTGCGGTAAAGCGGTCGGCGCACCATGGGCCACCCGTTGGGGTGTCCTGGCAGGCGGACACGGACACTGCAACGCTGGTCACAAAGGCGAGTGCAAGATTGCGCAGGCTGGTAGAATCACACAACAAGGCAGGCTAGCTCAGGCCCCCGGTGGCGGTGGCGCACTCGCAGTCGCTTCGCTTGCGTTCGGGCACGACGGTGCCCACCGATACGTGGTTTCACGTCGCCGTCTCGTTCCAACCTGACCGCGTCAGTCGCAGCCAATCGACGTCCGGCGACATTTTGGGTGTCGACCACGCCCCGGAGACCGGCGTCTTCTCGCTGTATCTCAATGGCGCCGAAGTCGCGACTGAGTTTGGCTACGCGCCGCCGGTGACCGGCTGGCTGTGGGGCCGTGGCTATTTGCCCGGCGTCGCCAGCAACTGGCCCAACAAGTGGGGCAGCCAGCTGACGGCGGCAGAAGGCACGGTCGAAGCGTGGGGGCGCGCCGCGGGCAACCCCGTGGACGGCTGGTACGGCTTGAAAAAGGGCTTGCGCGGCCGGTTCGGCGTGTGCGTCCCGCCGCTCCTCGAAGCGCTGGGGCTGGCCGAAGTGACCCACGACGCCAAAAACAACCGGATGCGGGCAATCTGATCCGGTACAGCCTTGGCGCGAACCGAGTATCTGGCTGATTGTGCCGCGCAAACACGAATCGTGGCCCCCAATGCAAAACACGTGCAAGAAACCATCCAAGCCCGGGTAGCCGTCAGGGCGGGCCACTTTCAGCGATTCGCCAATCATCTTCAAGACTCCCCGGTCATTCAACCGGCGCACCCACAGCACGTACGGGCCCGACCAGTTTGGCAGCCGAACATCGCCCGCGCCGGTCCGTTGTTTGCCGCGGTCACGGCGCTGCTGCCGGTGCTGGCAACGGTGTGGACTGGCGATGCAGTGTGGCGGCAAGTGCCGGCGTGGTGGCTGGCGACGGCTCTAGGAGCGTGTCGGAGTATTCCGACTCGCTCCTAGGGCGAACAAACTTCCGTCTTCAAACACGCCCCGGTCGCCGAACACGGCGTACCCTCAGGCATCACGTTGTGGGTACACGCACTCTGAGTACAGGTATCAAACGTGCAGGCAATACCATCATCACAAGCACTTGCGGCCTTGCCCGTACAGGTCCCCGTGTCCACACACAGCACCTGAGCAAAAGCATTGGCGCTAATGGCAAGCGCTGCGGCGGCTCCTGATGTCGCGTCTGAGTGGGTGCCAACTGAAAACAGCGCGGTGTCGTCGGCGCGAATCGCAATCGCCCGCAGTAAGCCCGGCGTCGCCTCCTCAAAGACCGAAAAATCGAGCTGATTGCTAAAGGCATCAAAACGCGCCACTAGTGGGGCGATGGGCTTGCCGGGTTCGATCATGCTCCAACCCGCGACGTACACTGAACTGCCGGTACTGGATGCCACCACTGCCAACGCACTGGTCTGCTCACCCACATCCAGATCGTGCTGCCAACTGAGCTTGCCGGCTGCAGTGAGCAACGCCACGACGCCCTTGGACATGCCGTTGGTCAGCTTCTTGGTCCCGGCCAGCACATGCCCGGCCGGATGCGGCGCGATATCGAACCACTCGGTGGCCGGCACCGGCGGGCCGCCAAAACCCGCAGTTTTGTTGTCAGTAATCTTGCGAATGTAGCCGCTCACCACACCAGAACTCGTCGACTTGCCCACCATCACTAGGTCATTGCCCGCGGGAACTACGGCGGCGGCATTGACCACGTAACTAACCATTGGATCTGTACTTTCGGCATGGACCGTCTGCATGGTCGACTGGTAATTAGCGCCCAACTTGGCGGTCCACGGCCGACCGCCCACTGCTGTCTCGTAGATGCCAGCCAACCAATAGGAACTGCCCACAACCGCAACCGCCGTAGCTGCAAACGGCTTGGGCGATCCCGGCGAAACGGTGTCGGTGAGCAGCACCACTTCGTTGAGGCCGGAGCCACCAAGCGGCAGCGCGGCCACAAAAGCGCGCTTTGGGCTGCCCGTCTTGTCGGCCAGACCGACCACCAGATGCACGCCCTTCTTGCTACCGTCTTGCAGCCACACCGCGTCTGCGGCAAACAGGTTGTAATCGGCGTTGGGCACAGATATCTCGCCAACCAATGCGCCGCCGGTTGAATAGGTAGTGCGCACAATCTGCTGCTTGCCACCGCCATTGTTGTGGTAGCCGAGGAAATGCGCCTGACCGTCGCGGGTGTCAGCCGCTACTGCAGCCATCGGGCTGCCGGCCGAGATCGAGGCGTTCCACACCATCGCTTCGCCTGGCGTGCAAGTGCCGGACTGACAGGTACCGCTGCCCGTACACTGATTGCCATCGTCGCAAACGCTGCCCGGCGGCAGCGCCAGTGCAGAACAAGTGCCGCCTGCACACGAGTCGCTGGTGCAAGGGTTCAAGTCGTCGCAGACCTTGGCGGTGCCGGGGGTGCACTTGGCGCCGACGCAAGTGTCCTGCTTGGTGCAGGCGTTGCCGTCGTCGCACAGGCTGCCGCCGCTGACGGTGACCAGAGCGCATTGGCCGCTGGCCGCGCAACTATCTACGGTACAAGCATTGTTGTCGTCGCAGACCTTGCCAATGCCGCCAACGCAGGCGCCCTTGAGGCAGGCGTCGCCGACGGTGCAGGGGTTGCCGTCGTCGCATGCCTTCAACTTGCCGGCAACGCAAGCCGAGTTGGCGCAGGCGTCGCTGATGGTGCACGCGTCGCCGTCGTCGCACGGGCCACTGAGCGCGACAAACGCGCAGCCACTCTTAGGTGTGCATTGGTCGTGGGTACAGGGGTTGCCGTCGCTGCACTGAGGGGTCGGCGCCCCGGCTTTGGCCCCGCATTGCCCGCCGCTGCACACTTTGGCGGCCACGCACAGGTCATCACCACAGCTGGCGCCGTCGCTTTTGACGGCTAGTTTGCACACGCTGGCTGTGCAAGTGGGGGCTTGACAGGGTCCGGCCGCCAGTAAAATCGCACACTGCTCGTCCTGCTTGCAGGCCACTTTGTCCGCAGGAACGCACAGATTTTCTACGCAAATTCCGCCGCCGCATTGGGCGGTGGTGGTACAGGGTTTGGAGCACACGGACTGAAAGCACACGCCTGATTCGCAATCCACCGCCGCAGCACACGAACCGAAGAAGCGCCGCTTGGCCGCGTCGGCACAGCCGAACACGGGCAGACCAACCGCGGCAAGCGCAAGCGCAGGAAACCAGTTTTTGCAGCAATGCCAAAGTGTTGCCATGGGAAAATGCACCGTCAAGCTCAAAAAATTCCTGAGCAAGGCCGCGAGTTTAGCCCAACGGCGCGCAGCTTGCCACGGCCGCCAGTAGCTCGCCAAAGCGAGATTTTTCTGGCGCTTGGGCCCGATAAATACAGTATTATCCAATGGTTGTCGCGGTCTGTGAAGACATTTGTTGCCCATGGACTGCGGCGCAGTGAGACGCTACAATTGGGTCCGCGGCAGGGCACTACTTGTCTCGGCTCGCAGTCGCTCCGACTGCCAAAACTCAGAGGTTGAAATGATGTTGAATGGTTGCGCGATTGCGCTGCGCCTAGTAGCCGTAGCGACTGCGGCTCTGTCCGTCCTTGCGCTAGTCGGTTGTGGCGATGACTCACTTGCGGTCACCGGTGCCAATACGGGTACAGTAACCGCGGACGGCGCAGCGACGGCCAGCGCAGTAGGTGCCGATGGCGCTACCGGCGGCGACAGTGCGACCGCTGTGGAAGCTGGCGTTGCCGAGGTGAGCGTGGTCGATGCAGGTCTGCCACCGCAAGATGCGGCGACCGATGGCGCGGTCAGCACCGAAGTCAGCCAACCCGAAGACATTGTTGCCCCCGGCGGCAGCTGTCAGATCGACGAAGAGTGCGGTGGCAAAGTCATCGTCGCCGCCTGTCAGGTCGCCAAGTGCGTGGCCGGCAAATGCGACGTGGCGGCGGCGCCGGACGGCAGCACCTGTGGCAATGCCGACGCATGCGTACTGAAATCGGCTTGTGCGGCAGGCGCTTGCGCGCCGACTTCGCTCAAAATCTGCGACGACAGCGACTCGTGTACCAAAGACAGTTGCGACGGCGCTAGTGGCGCGTGCAGCGCGACCGCTATCCCCGGCTGCCTGCCGCCGTGCAAGGGCAACTCGGAATGCGACGACAAAAACACCTGCACCGCGGATACTTGCGATGCGGTGTCCGGCAAATGCTCCAATAGCGCCATTGCGGGTTGCCAAGGCTGCACCAAAGACCCCGAATGCGACGACAAAAACGGCTGCAGCGCCGACACCTGTGCCAGCGGCAAATGCACGTTTGGGGCGTTGGCTGGCGCGACCTGTGACGACGGCAATCCGTGTACCCAAGGCGACTTGTGCAGCGGCGACAAATGCCAAGGCCTGCCTTCCAACTGCGACGACAAGAATCCGTGCACCAAAGACAGTTGCGATGCCGCGACCGGCAAATGTGGCGCCACGCCCAGCGATGGTGGCTGCGACGACGGCAATCTGTGTACTGTCAGTGATGTATGCGTGCTCGGCAAGTGCTTGCCCGGCGCCTCGGCGGTGTGCGACGACGGCAATGGCTGCACTGCTGACAGTTGCGATCCGGCCACCGGCAAATGCAAAACCGTTACGGCTGCCGAAGGTTCTGCTTGCAACGACGGTGTGGCGTGCACGGCGGGCGACTCCTGCAAGTCGGGCAACTGTGTCGGCCTAGCGGTCAACTGCGAAGACGACAACATTTGCACCAACGAAGGCTGCAATCCGGCCACTGGCACCTGCGTCAGCCAGCAAATTCCAGGTTGCACCGGCAATTGCGGCGGCGGCGGACCGGGGGGCGGCGGCAACCAATGCAATGACAACAACCCGTGCACCACCGACGCCTGCGTCCAAGGCAAATGCCAAAACACCGCGGCGGACGGCGGCCCCTGCAACGATGGCAGCGCCTGTACCACTGGCGACGGCTGCTCGGGCAGCAAGTGCGTCGGCACTACAGTGGTCTGCGACGACAAGAATCCTTGCACCAAAGACGGTTGTGACTCCTCGGCCGGTGGCAAGTGCTTTGCAGTAGCGGGCGCCGACAATGCGCCGTGTGATGACGCCAATCCGTGTACGAGCTTGGATTCGTGCCAAAAAGGCTCGTGTTCGGGCGCTGGCGGCCCCAACTGCGACGACGGCAATCCGTGCACCGCCGACGGCTGCGACAAGGCCAGCGGCAAGTGTGCCAGTTCCCCGATCGTCAATTGCGGCTCGGGATGCACCAGCGACGCCGCCTGCAACGACAAGAACGCCTGCACCAAAGAGCAGTGCCTAGCCGGCAAGTGCGTGTCGACCCCCAACGACGGCTTGGCCTGCAGCGATGGCAACGCTTGCACCACTGGCGACGCTTGCAAAGCCGCGCTGTGTCAAGCCGGCAAGCAGACCGCCTGTGATGATGGCAACGTCTGCACCGCCGACGGCTGCGATACCGCAACAGGCAAGTGCACCGTGAACCCCGGAAAAGACGGAACCTCTTGCAACGACGCCGTATTGTGCACCATCAATGATGCTTGTGTGGCCGGCAAATGCACCGGGGCCGCGGTCGCGTGCAACGACAACAATGGGTGCACGCTGGACGTGTGCAATCCGCAATCGGGCACCTGCGTATTCGTGCAAATCTTCAACTGCAACACCAATTGCGGGGGCGGCGGCGGACCCGGCGGCGGCAACAACTGCAACGATGGCAATCCGTGCACCACCGACAGCTGCGTACAGGGCCAATGCGCCCATGCCGTCCTCAATGGCACGCCGTGTGCGGACAACAATCCATGCACCAACACCGAAACCTGCACCAGCGGCGTGTGCATGGGCAAAGCAGTCAGTTGCGATGATGGCAATCCGTGTACCAACGACGTCTGCGTGCCCGCGACCGGCCTATGCGCCACCTTGGTCGCGCAAGGCAACTTGCCGTGCAATGACGGCAACTCGTGCACAACCATTGATAATTGCGTGGGCGGCCAGTGCACCGGCAGCAGCTTAGCGGTGTGCGACGACAAAGACGCCTGCACCATCGACGCCTGCGACACCAAGACCGGCAAGTGCCTGTATGAACCGATTATCGGCTGCGGCGGCAAGTGCAAAGTGGTCACCGACTGCGACGACAAGAATCCGTGCACGACCGACGTCTGCAACAACGGCCAGTGCGCCTCCAGCTTGGCCGATGGCTTTGCCTGCAGCGATGGCAATGCTTGCACCAGCGGCGACTTGTGCAAATCCGGTTTTTGCCAAGCCGGCAAAGCGGTGGTCTGCGACGACAAGAACACCTGCACCACCGACGCCTGCAATGCGCTGAACGGCTTGTGCAGCTTTAGCCAGATCGCCAATGACTCGGCATGTAGCGACGGCCTGTCGTGCACCGACAACGACAAGTGCAGCGCGGGCAAGTGTGTGAGCGTCGTCAAGAACTGCGACGACAACAACGTATGCACCATCGATAGTTGCAACCCGACGACCGGAGCCTGTGTCAACCAACCCGTCAGCAATTGCGGCAACCAGTGCACCAACAACGGGCAGTGCAACGACCAAAATCAGTGCACCACCACCCAATGCGTGCTTGGCAAGTGCATCTACAACGCCACTAGCGGCAACAACTGCGCCACCGGCAACCCGTGCACCGTCAACGACAAATGCGTGGCCGGGGTGTGCAAAGGCGACCCGAAGAACTGCGACGACGCCAATCCGTGCACCGTCGACGTCTGCGCGGCCAACACCCCCAACGGCGCCTGCTTGCACCCGTCTGGCATCAACGGCGTTGTGTGCGACGACAAGAACCCATGCACCGCCGCCGACGGTTGCGTATCGGGCGCCTGCACCGGCAAGGTCATCGCCTGCGACGACGGCGATGCGTGCACTGCCGACAGTTGCGTGGTCGGCACCGGCAAATGCGCCCACACCGCCATTGCCGGCTGCGGCAAGCAGTGCACTACCGCGACCGAGTGTAATGACGCCAACGCCTGCACCAACGACGTGTGCACCGCGGGCAAGTGTGTGATTACGCTACTAACCGGCGCCAGCTGCGAAGACGGAGATAGCTGCACCACCACCGACAAATGCACCGTCGGCGCTTGCGTCGCGGGGGCCAAAGTCGGCTGTGCCGACAACAATGTGTGCTCCACTGACCAGTGTGATCCCAAGACTGGCAAGTGCGCCAATCCCAGCGTGACGGACGGCGCGACCTGCTCGGACGGCAATGCTTGCACCAGCAGCGACGGCTGCAAGGCCGGCAAGTGCGCCGGCACCCCGGCAGTCTGCAACGACAACAACCCGTGCACCAACGACAATTGCAATCCTGGCGGTGGCGGTGGCCCGGGTGGCCAAGGCGGCCAGTGCCAGTTTCAGCCTATCCAAGGCTGCAACTCGTGTGTGTCGGACTCGACCTGCAACGACAACAGCCTGTGTACGGTGGACAAATGCACCGGCGGCAAGTGCTCGTTCACTGCCCAAGCCGATGGCACCTTGTGCACCGACAACGTGCCATGCACGACCGCTGACAAGTGCGCGGCCGGTAAATGCGTAGGCACTGCCGCGGCGTGCAACGACGGCAACCCATGCACCAATGACCAATGCCAGCCGTTCACCGGTTTGTGCACCTACAACGCGATTAACGGCTGTGGGCCAGGCTGCAAAACGGCGGCGGACTGTGACGACAAGAATCCGTGTACTTTTGAGGTGTGCAACGCGTTCAATGGCACTTGTGTGTACCAGAACTTGCCCAACTGCAATCCGACCCCCAAGTGCATCGCCAACGCCGACTGCAATGACAACAACGTGTGCACCAGCGATATTTGCAATCCGTCCAATTCGACGTGCTTGAACGCGCCGATCGCGGGCTGTAACCCCAATCAGCAGTGTAAGATCAACGAAGACTGCGATGACAAGAACAAGTGTACCGTCGATGTCTGCAATAGCTTCAACACCAGCTGCGTGCATGTGACTTTGGCTGGGTGCACGCCCTAGGAGCCTGTCGGAAATCAATCGGTTATAAAATGTCTATCAGGTTATACACAGTGAATCTATTACGATCCGGCAGGCTCCTAGCCAGTCAACTATTCTCAACTGTCCGAGAACTGCCCGGAGTGAATCCGTGCAGTTTCGGACAGTTGCCGCCGTCTAGCCAGACGGCGCTAGGAGCGAGTCGGAATAC
>SHZD01000017.1 GCA_009692465.1 Myxococcales bacterium | reverse complement strand
TGTCCGAAACTGCACGGATTCACTCCGGGCAGTTCTCAGACAGTTGAGAATAGTTGACTGGCTAGGAGCCTGCCGGATCGTAATAGATTCATTGTGTATAACCTGATAGACATTTCAAAACCGATTGATTTCCGACAGGCTCCTAGCGCGGCAATGGTCGGGTCCAGCTGGTTGGTGCGGGCAGCAATCAGGGCGGCGGGGGTGGCGGCGGGCTTCATGGTGTGGACTCCGGTGGAAGAAAGCGGGTGCTCAAACTGAGCACGATCAGTACGACGAGCAGGTGGTGCGTTGTCACCCTACCGCGATCTGACACGCAGGGCGATCGCAATCACCACAAACCGTCAAGATGTGATCCGGTTGCGGAGTTTGCGATCGCTCTGTCGTCCGACTGTGCAGGAGTTGGCGTCCCCCCACGGCGGTGGCAGCATCATGCACTTGCCGGCGGCTGGCGGGCAGGTGTTCTTCAGGCACGGTTTGTCGTCCTCTACGCTTTAGCAATCAACGCTGCCATCGCTGCTTTGTCCGCGCCCAGCAGGCCTTTGACCCAATCAATCGCCACATCGGCCACAATAATCGCGCCCAATTCGCTCTGCACATTGGAGAAAATCCCGGTCTGCATCATCCGCACCACCTGCCGCTGGTTGTCTTCGGTCGGGGTGACAAAGTGCGCCGTCACGATTTTATAGCGATAGATCAAGAAGATATGCGCCAGCGTCATCAGGCGCTTCTTGCGCAAATTGCTGTCGAAGTTGTTCTGGTCGCGAATTGACAAGATATTGCGCCCGCGCCGATCGACAATGTTGCCGAAAATCACATTGAGGACCTTATCGCCGCCACTGTTCAGAATCGCCAGCTCCAGCAACTCGGACCCCGCGCTGTGCGGCCGCAGCGAGACCTTGAACTTGCCATCCAGACCGTGATGCTGCGCCCACATCGCCAGCCAATCCTGCAACAGCTTGGGCGGCACTTCGGTCTGCACCAGATGCTGAAACTGGGTCGAACCCTTGCCCATCGCCTTGGTCGTCGCCGTCCGCCCGCTAAGCGACATCAACGCTTCGTCGGACCGCGGCCCACCGACCAGCGACTGCGGGGTGCGATACGGCGACTCGACCAGCCGGAATTTGCGCTGCAAGCGCGCCAACGCCAGCATTCCGTCTTGCCGCAGCGAAGCAGCGAACTCCTCGCTGACCATGCCGTCAATCTGGTGGCCGCCATAGGTGATAAAGTTAAACACAAAGCCCATTTTGCCCAGTTCAATGGGAAACGCCCGCATCGCCTCATCGCCCATGCCGGTGGTATCCCAATTGAACGACGGCGACAGATTGTAGGCCAGCATCTTGCCGGGAAAGCGGGCGTGAATGGCATCGGCAAAGCGCTTGGCGTCGGGCAAGTCGGCCGTTTTGGTCTCCATCCACAAAATGTCGGCGTAAGGGGCGACGGCCAGGCTTTTGGCGATGGCGTACTCAATGCCGCCGCGAATTTGGTAGTAGCCGTCCGGCGTTTTGGCGTGTTCGCAGTCCCACTGCACCGACAGCCCCATCGACCGCGCCAGCTCGTTGGCTTCGTACCAGCCCACGCCGTTGGCCCAGACCAGCCACTGCTCGCGGGTCATGCCGACATCGCGACCTTCGCTGCGCAGCGAGTCGATGACGTCTGCCACCGCTTCGGCCCAAGTCTTGATGCCGGCAATCTTTTGCCACAGGTCGACGTACAGGTCGAACACCTTGTCAAACGCGGCATCGACGGTGGCAATTTTGCCGTCGCGTAGCCCAGTAGCTGAATCATCAATCGCCTGCACCAGACCGTGGTCTTGCAGCCAGCGATCCGCGGCGGCGCACTCCGAAGCACAGGTGGCGTAAATCTGGTAGCCGCTCAACTCTTCAATACCATGACCATGGAAACGCTTGAGAATCGCCATAAACCCGGCTTTGAACGTCGGCACCTCGACAGTATGGGTCGCGCCCAAGATGAACGGCTGGTCGCGCTCGTCGCTGCGCCCGTCCAGCAAGGTGGCCGATTCGGCGTCGGTGCGCGCGACGATAATGCCCGCTACCCCCATGACATCCAACTGAAAGCGCGCGGCGGACATCCGCTTGATTTGCTCATCTTCGGACACCAGCACCTTGCCGCCTTGGTGCCCGCACTTCTTGACCCCCGGTTTTTGGTCCTCAATATGGTACCCCGGCACCCCGACTTCGACAAAACGCCGAACCAAATTGCGAACGTGAGCATCGCCGCCGTGGCCGGTGTCGGCATCGGCAATAATAAACGGCCGGTAATCCACCACCGGCGTCGCCTGCCGTAGCTCTTCGGTCATGCGCCCGCGACTGTGGGCTTGATTCTTGTCGGCGGTCAGCAGCGCGCGCACCACCATCGCCGCTTCGTCGGGCACCCGCGACAACGGATAGCTGGCCAAATCGGGGCCCGGATCCTCGTCGACGTTGCCCTTGGCGCTGGTCGCCCAGCCGCCCAAGTAGATGCCCTCGATGCCGGCCCGCTTGATGGCCACCGCTTGACCGGGCGAATACGGGCCAAAGGTGGTGATCGACCGGCCCTCGTCGCACATGGACCGCAGCAGTGCGAAAAAATCCTCGGCCGCGCAGCGGGCCACCGTGTAGTCTTGGGCGATGGTTCCGCGCTGACCGGCGACTTCACGCGCCGTGTGCAAACGCACAATGCCGGCAAAGCGCGGCTGGGCAAACCACGCGCTAATCGCGGCAACACTTGAGTTTTCTGCAAGTTCACTAACCATTTGCGCCACCAGTCTAGGCAAATGCCCCTGCGTACCGTGCCGCTTTGCGGGCTGGACGTCAACCGGTGGCGCCGCCGCTGCTTGCTTGGCGAAGTACTCCGAAAAGCATTGCATTTTTGGCGGCAATTGATCCAGACTGGGAGCCAATCCAGTGCCCCACGGGAAGCACCACATGACGACGCAAGACCAGTTAACCGAAATCCTGACGCTACTGCGCGAGCGCGGCGTGTTGCTGCAGGCCGACGCCAATCAGCCGTCGGTGGCAACGCTGGTGGCCGGCGGTCCGGTGCACGGTTCGTGGTGGGGCCACGCGGCAGGCGGCCAGATTTACGCGGTGCTGGGCCTGCTGGAGGACCACCCGGATGCGCTGTCGACGCGGTTGCTCGACGGAAAAGTGACCTACGTCCATCGGCGGCTGTGGCCGGCGTTGGTGGCGGTCGGGCAGGTGGGTTCGCCGTGGTAAATGGCGGGGCTCAAGCCGGCCGCGACCGAACTTTGGCAGCAGACCGCCGCGGCGGGCGAATTGCCGCTGGCTGGGCGCACAGGGGTTGGCGAGGCGGCCACCGATCTCGAGCGCAGGTTGCTGGTCGTCGGCCGCCAAGTGCACACCGACGCTGGCCATCACGCGCGGATTTTGACGACGTGGCCGCGGTGGCAGGCGCAAATGGGCTGGGTGGCTCCAGCGGTCGATGTGATAGAGGCTCAGGCGCAATTGGCTGAGGCGGCCGCAGAATCGAAGGTGCCGTGGCAGGCGTTCGGGCGCACGCGGAGTAGGGCGAAAATTAAATGAATTGGCGACCTAACTAGAAACTTGGGGGCGCGCCGCCCCCCAACCCCCGCGGTGGTCCGCAGCTGCGGCCCACATTCCACATGCCGCTCAAGGAGCTTCATGCATCGTGGGTGCCGATTTGGCGGCATGCGGAACTCTCCCCGACCACGACCACCACCCACAAGTGGGCCAAACCCAATGAAGGCCAGCCAAGCTCAATGAATGACAGCCAAACCAACGCCCAAGCCCTCGGCTTAACCCCAAGGAGTCCCGCAATGCTCCGCCGAATTGCTCTGCTTTCATGCCTATTTTCGCTTTTGGTCGCCGTCCCTGCCGCCGCCGACATCGCACCGCGGGTGCTGGGCTTGGATCTGGGCGTCAACGTCCCTGTCGGCAAGCTCGCGAACTCGACAGGAATGCAGTATTTCGGGCTGGTTCGTTACGAGCACACCCTGCAGCCGCAGTTCGCCCTGACCGTGCGCGCTGGCTACTTGGCCGGTAGCGAAAAAGACTTCACCGCCGGCGGCATTACGACCAAAATTGGCATAGACGTCAAAGCGTTGTGGGCGGGACTCGTCTACCGTACTACCGGCACCGCGGCCGGTGTATTCGCCACCGCGGAGGTTGGACCGACTTTGGCAACTGGCCACGTCAACGGCGCAGCAGCCACTGGAACGAGCGACATCAAACCGGGTGGAAGCATCGGCATTGGCTGGCGTTCCGGACCATTGAGCGTGCGCGGCGCCGTGTTGGCCCTTGATATCGGCGACTCGGCCAATACCTCCGGCACCATGTTGAGTGTGGGCTGGGATTTCAAGGCGTTGTAGAGGACAGCCCAGATGCCATCTGGACGGTCCTCCGTGCTTGTTTCGTGGGTCGCGAGCGAACGCCCGCGGCGTTTCGCCGCTCCAAGTTCGTGACGGAAATTTCTCGGGATTAGCGATAGCTGTTCGCGGTGCTGGCGGACAGCCCAGCCGAAATCTGGCCGCTCCGCCCTAGCGATCCACATTCGCTTCAGGCTGGATTGGGTTTTATTTTGCAGATTAGGCAGTTGAACAATCAGTACGATCGCAGTGCCCGGTTGACTTCAACCGCCAATGCGTCCACAGTACGGTCGCACGGCCATTTTGCCGCTCAAGGAGTTCCTGTGAACCTGTTGTCCACACGCGCGGCTATCGTCTTCGCCGCACTCTCGTTGTCCACTGCGTCCTGCACCAAAGAGCAACCCAAGGCCGCTGCTGCAGGTGAGGCCAAACCCGAAGCCAAGCCAGAAGCTCCAGCCGAAGGCAAGGCCGGCGACAACGCTGCCAAGCCTGCCGCCGAGGCCGCTGCAGCCAACCCGGCCGCTGCTGCCGCTGCAACGGCAATGACGCCTGAAAAAATCGCTGAAATGACTGCCAAAGCCGCTGCCGCCAGCTTGGACGACAAGCTGGTTGCCACCAACATGGCCATTTCGGCTCTCAATGCCGGCGAACTTGACGAGAAAAAGGAGAACTTCAAGCCGGGTCAAGCCGCAGTCGACGCCGCTAGTGCCGCAATTCGGATGGTCGGCAGCGTTACCACCAATCCGACGCTGTCTGCCGAAGACAAGGAAAAGTTCAAGAAAACGATCCTGTCGCAGCTGGCCCAAGCGGCGCGAACGGGAAATAGCGCGGTGCGTTCAGCGCTTGCCCAAGGAGCCTGCACTTCGCTGGCCAGCGATCCTGAGGTGCTCAAGGGCATTGACGATGCGCTCAGCAGTTCGACCAACTCGCCGGGCTGGCGGAACATGTTCATCTGCGTGATGAACATGGGTCCGATGGAGTACCAGCGGGTCGTCGAAAAGAAACTGGACTACGACCGCTGGTCGACGGTTGACCGCCAAGTCGCGGTGTTCAAGGCCAATGCCGATCCGGCGATCCGCGACTTCATTTTGAGCGGATTGGGTGGCTTCAAGGGCAAGAGCGACGCTTTGGTCGCCGCGCTGGTTGAGAGTTTCGACATCCTGGACGGCGCGGGCAAGTCATGGGTGCCGACGATTCTTGGCAACATGTGCGCCAAAGACGCTGGCAAGCCTTTGCTCGACAAGCTGGCGACAGCCGCGCCGGGAACGGTCGAGGCCGGGGTTAAGACCGGTTTGGAAACTGCGTTTAAGGCGTGTAAGTAGCCCAAAGAACCGCGTCATTTTGCGTCATTTTTCTGCTTGCTGAAGCGCGCGATTCCAAGGGCTGCTTCGATGGCAACCCGTGTACGGCCAACGAAACGTGCACGGCAGGCAAGTGCGTCGGCAAAGATGTCGTCTGCAACGACAACAATCCGTGTACCACCGATTTTTGCTTGGCCGCTTCAGGCTGTCTGATCGAGACTTTGCCCGATGGCTTCAAGTGCGGCACCAACAAGACGTGCAGCAACGGAAACTGTCAGTAAACGCCGGGGCTATGAGCCAGCTGATGCCCGCGCTTAGGACGAATTCGCCGCGACCGCCTCGTCCTACTTCGCCACCGCAATATGCAGCTCCGCCAACTGCCGCTCATCGACCGCACACGGCGCTTGCGACATCAGGCACGCCGCCCGCGCCGTCTTGGGAAAGGCAATCACATCGCGCAAACTGTCCGCGCCGACTAAAAGCATCATCAAGCGGTCCAAACCAAAGGCGATGCCGCCGTGCGGCGGGGTGCCGTACTTGAGGGCATCGACAAAGAAGCCAAATTTATCGCGCACTTGCTCGTCGCTCAAGCCCAGCAGCCCAAAAACCTTGGCTTGTAAGTCACTGCGGTGAATCCGAATCGACCCGCCGCCCAACTCAGTGCCATTGACCACCAAGTCGTAGGCCTGGGCCAAAACTGCCCCCGGTTCGCTGTCTAGCAGATGCACTTGGTCCGGCCGCGGGCTGGTAAACGGGTGGTGCATCGCCGACCAGCGCTTTTCGCCGTCGTCATACTCAAACATCGGAAAGTCGGTGACCCACAAGAACGCCCACTTGGACTTGAGCAGAAGCCCCAGGCGCTCCGCAGCCACCAAGCGCAGCCGCGCGAGAGAAGCGTTGACGACCGCGGCCTTGTCGGCCACAAACAGGATCAGTGCGCCGTCGCCGACCCCCAACTTGGCCGCCAACTCGGCCCGCAACTCGACGGACAGCGCCTTGGCCACCGGCCCCGACCACTCGCCACCTGCGGCGATCCGCGCCCACGCCAGCCCTTTGGCGCCGTGGGTTGCCGCTTCTTGAGGCAACGTGGTGTCCAAGTCTTTGCGGGTAAAGGCAGAACCGTCGGGCAGCGCCAAGGCCTTGACCCTGCCGCCACTTTCAAGCGCCGCGGTAAACACCCGAAACTCTGTCGCCCCGCGCACTGTCTCCGTGATGTCGCACAGTGGCAACTCAAAGCGCAAGTCGGGTTTATCGCAGCCGTAGGTGTCCATCGCCTGCGCGTAGGTCATCCGTTGCACCGGCAAGGCGATGTCGACGCCCAAAAACTCTTTCCAGACCATAGCAACGTAACCCTCTAACAACTCATAGAGTTGCTCGGGCGTCACAAACGACATTTCCAGATCGAGCTGGGTAAACTCCGGCTGCCGGTCCGCCCGCAAGTCTTCGTCGCGAAAACAGCGGCAAATCTGCATGTAGCGATCCATCCCGGCCATCATGAACAACTGCTTGAATTGCTGAGGAGACTGCGGCAGCGCGTAAAACTGCCCACCGTGCACCCGACTGGGCACCAGATAGTCGCGCGCGCCTTCTGGGGTCGATTTGGTCAGAATCGGCGTTTCCAGCTCCAAAAAGTCATGCTCGATAAAATACTTGCGCGTCAATTGGGTGATGTGCGACCGCGCGGCAAAGTTCTTGCTCAGTTCGGGGCGCCGCAAATCCAAGTATCTATACTGCAAGCGTAAGTCGTCATTGGCGTTGACGCCGTCCTTGATCTCAAACGGCGGGGTCTGCGCCTCGGAAAGGACTTCAAGGGCGTGGACCTCAATCTCCACGTCGCCGGTCGCAATCTTGGAATTGGTATTGCTTGCGCGCGAAATGACCTTGCCCGTCGCCGCCACCACCCACTCGGGTCGCAGCGTCAGCGCCGTCGCGTACACCGCCGCGCGATCGGTTTCGCAGCGCAGTTGCACAAAACCAGTGCGGTCGCGCACATCGATAAACAACACGCCACCGTGGTTGCGATAGGCCTGCACCCAGCCGAACACTGCGACTTGACGGTCAATATCGCCAGATCGGTACACGCCATTGCCACAAGTCCGCCGCGCCGTTTCCAAAATCGAGGTCGGCAAAATCGAGGTCGGCAAAATCGAGGTCGGCAAAATCGAGGTCGGCAAAATCGAGGTCAGCAAAATCGAGGTCATCGCCTTCTCCAACCGCTGCCAAAAGCGGGGGCGGCATCCTAAGGGGTTCGCGCAGGTCCATCAAGGCCTAGTCGGCAGTCCCCACCGGTGCTACATTCGGCGCTCGTTCGAGCGGGGCAGGTCGTGATTCCCATGCAAAAATCAAAACTTACGCTGGCTGTGGTTGTCTCATGCGCGGTTGGCGTTTGCCTTGCCGCGCAACCAGCACTGGCTGCCAAAAAGGCCAAAAAGCCGCCGCTAGTTGCGGTTGAGCCCGAAGCGCCGTGGCCGCAGCCCAAGCCGTGGGTGTTTGACAAATTCACCCTTAACAACGGGATGCGGGTGCTGGTGCACACCGATCGGTCGGCGCCGTTGGTGGCGGTAGGGATCATGGTCGACGTCGGGTCGCGCGATGAAACCAAAGGATTAAGCGGGATTGCGCATTTTTTTGAACACATGATGTTTCAGGGCAGCAAACACGCCGGCAAAATGGAGCATATGCGGGCGCTCGAAGGGCAGGGCGCCGATCTCAATGCCAACACTAGCGCGGATCGCACGTGGTATTACCAAGTTGTGCCGCGACCGGCCTTGGAATTGGCGCTGTGGCTCGAGGCCGAGCGGTTTGCCAATCTGGTTATCGACGCCGCCAATGTCGAAAATCAGCGCCAGACTGTGATGGAGGAACTGCGTGAAAGAATTGAAAATCGTCCATTGGTGCGCTCGCATCTGGAGATCATCGAGCGGGTCTACGCCTCGTGGGCGATGGGACATGCCACGATCGGCACGATTGCCGATTTGACCAAAGCGCCGGTGCAGGCTTTTGTCGACTTTTGGCAGCGTTGGTACACGCCCAATAATTGCGTGCTGGTGCTGTCCGGCGATGTCGATGTGGCGACGGCGCGAGTGCTGGTGACCAAGACTTTGGGGCTGGTGGTGCGCCGCGCGGAAATCCAGCGAACCAAAATTGAAGAGCCGGCGCCAGTGGGCCATCAAAGTGGCAGTCTGACCGACAAGCTGACGCGGGCGCCGGCTGTTCATCTGGCGTGGAAAGTGCCTGCGCACCCCGATCCTGACTCGGATGCCCTTGATTTATTAGCTGAAGTCTTGGGCTCAGGCGATTCTTCGCGGCTGGAAAAGCGCCTGGTGCGCCAAGGCACCTTGGCGTCGGGCTATTCGGCGGGCACGCATGGCCGTCGCGATATGGATTTGTTTCAGGTCTACGTCGAACTGGCGGAACCGGGTCCGGCGGCGATTGCCGAGACAAAGAAGAGAATTCGCGAAGAAATTCTTAGCATTGCCCAGTTTGGGGTAACGCCCGAAGAGCTACGCCGCGCGCGGGTAGCCTTTGAAACCGGCTGGGTGATGGCGGCAGAAAGTCCAGCGCGGCGGGCCGAACTGTTGGCGATGTTTGAGGTATTTTACGGCGACGCCAACAAGCTGGCGCAAGTATTGCCGCGTTATCGGGCGGTGACGGTGGCCGATGTGCAGCGGGTGGCGCGGATGTGGCTGACGTGGGACCGCGAAGTTGAGTTGGAAGTGTTGCCTGTCGGCGCGGCCGCGACCCCAGTGGGATCCAAACCCGACTGGATACGCCGCACCGAAAAGGCGATCAGCGACGCTGAGGCTAAAAAGGTCGCGGCTGAACTGCGGGCGCAAGAGCAAGCACGGCGCAAGGCCGCCGAAGCCCTACCCCAAGCCGCCGACGCGACACCCCAAGCCGCCGACGCGACACCCCAAGCCGCCGACGCGACACCCCAAGCCGCCGACGCGACACCCCAAGCCGCCGACGCGACACCGGTGACGGCCCCGGATTCCGTTGGCGCCCCAGCCCCAGCCCCGGCTCCGACTGACAAGCCAACCGGGCCAGCTGCTGAAAAGTACACGGAGGCGCCAATCGGCAAACCAGACCCAATTGCACCCGAAAAGCCAGCCCCAGCCCCAGCCCCAGTCCCAGTCCCAGTCCCAGTCCCAGTCGAATTGCCGACCACAGCCACGGAAGGTGCGAAATGAAAACGCTTTTCCGTTGGATGCTGATTTCGTTCGTCGCTCCCGCCTGCAGCGCGCCGCCGGTGGTGGTGCCCAAGCCGGTTGAAAAACTCGACGTCGACAACTGGCCGCCGCGGCCCCAAGTTTCGGGTCAGGTGCAGGCCCATTTTCCGAAGCCGACGATTGTGCCGATTCGCAAGACGGCAGCCGGAGCGGGCGTCACGGCGGTGGTCGTCGAACGCCACGAATTGCCGCTGGTTCATCTGCACTGGGTGATCCCCGGCGGTCGAATGCTGGCGTGGACGGGCACCGCCAACCGCTGGCCCGCTGGCACCCTAAATTTTGCCCAAGATGTCGCCATGATGGGGACCAAAGCCCATCCCGGTACTGCGTTTGCCGCGGCACTGGGTGATTTGGGCGCTTCGCTGTCGGTGCACGCTCTGGGCGATGCGGTTGTTGTGGAAGCGCAGGTTCTTAGTCACCAATTTACCAAACTGATGCCCTTGGTCCGCGAGCTAGTTCTCGAACCGGCCTTCGACAAGGCCGATATCGAAACGACCCGGCGCAAGCTCGCCGCGCAACTGCAAGCCGAAGCCGGTGATCCTGAAGCGATAAGCGCGCGGCTGGCCCTGAACTTGGCCTTTAGTCCCAACCATCCCTACGCCGCAGACGCGCCGACCCTGCAGAGTCTGCCGCTGATTCAACGCAAGCAACTGCTGGAGGCGTGGACGGCGGCAACCCGTTTGGGTGGCAGCACCGTGGCCGTGGTCGGCGACATCGAGCCTGCCGCACTGGCTCAAGCGATCGAGCGCGAATTTGGCGCCGCGATCGAATCCATTCCGTGGGTGCCGACGGTGGTTTTGCCGCAACCGGCCACCATTGATACCTGTCACGTGGTCACGGTCGACGGCGCGGTCCAAATCGCCATGCACCAAGTGGTGCCGGGACCACCGCGGCGCACCAAGCAATGGCCGGCGCTCATCGTCGCCAATCAGATTTTGGGCGGGTCAGCGTCGTCGCGGCTGTTCAACGAATTGCGCGAGAAACGCGGCTATACCTATGGGATCTACTCCGGTTTTGACGCCCGGCGCACTGCAGGGCGGTGGTCGCTGCAAGGTAGTGTTCGCAATGCAGTATTGGGCGACGCGCTGGGGGCAATTGACGACGTGTTGCAGAATGCGCGCCGTCAAGGACCGACCGAGCGCGAATTGGACGAGGCAAAGCGCTATCTTTCTGGGCAGTTTGCCTTGGCATTGGCCTCTGGCGATTCGTTGGTAGAGTACTTGGCGGCAGTGCCTCTCTACGGGCTGGCTGCGGACGAGTTTTCAAACTATAATCAAGCGTTGCAGGCGATTACTGCCGACCAAGTATTGGAGGCGACGCTGGCGTCCATTCCGGCTGTAGGCCGGGTGACCGTGCTGGTCGGTGACTACGCCTCGACCCGCCCTGGGTTGGATGCCGCTTGTCGCCAAATTATTGAGCACGACACGACCGGCCATGTTTTGCGGGTGCTCTTGGGCAGTGACACTGAGATGGGCGATACCGATCGCAGTGAAGCCTTTGCGGCGTGGCAAAAAGCACCGGCTGGTTTGGTCGCCGCAGCGCGCTATGTCGCTCAGGCCGAGCGCTCGCCCCAGTTTCGCGCCGATATCTTGGCGCTTCTCGCTCGCGGTACGGCGTCGGACAAGGTTTTGACCATGGGTCGCGCCAGCACGGATTGGCAGGCATCGCTGGCGCCAGCGCTGGCGTCCAGACTGTTGGCGGCGCTGCGTGATCCCGAACTTGCAGTGCAAAAGCGCGCCCACACACTGCTGTTGGCGATGGCCAATTCTACCGGCGCGGATAGCAAGCGCCCTGACACTAATGCCGAAGAGAGCAAGGCGTTGCGCGACGCAGTGGCGACGTGGGCCTTTGCCGACGTCGATGGCACCAAGACTCCCGATCAAGTGTTGGCGTTGGCGGAGGCGCGCTTGGAGGAGGGCGACCTTATCCTGCTCGGCGATTCTTGTGGCGCGGTGCTTGAGCACTGGCTGGCCAACAATGTGCGCCGCCATGAAGCTGCTGACGCCCTGTTGCGCTACAAAAACGCTGCTAATACAAAGGCTTTGCTCCGAGGGTATCGGCGATTTTACCTCTACGGTGTACCGCCAGTGCAGGCCGATCTCGACGCGCTCGGCCATGTCCAAGGCATTGATTCTTTGGCGCTTTTGCTCGATGTCCACGCCATGCAGCAAGGTCTGGACATGCCACACGCGGTGACGCGCACCGCTGGGCTGATGAAGACAGCGCGCGAGTTGCTCAAGCAACTGGCAGTGCAAAAAGCGACCGATGGCGGCGAGGGTAGCGAACTCTCGGCCCGTTTTGACCGCGTAGAAAGCCACATGGAAAACCTGCTGGTGATGCGCAATGCCGACGACCGCTGGCTGGCGGCTGGCCTGTTGACGCGCTACCGCGGGGTGTCGGGCCTACGGCGGGTGCTGGCTGGACTCAAAGACGACGGCAATTATCGAACGCCGCGCTGGCGCACGATTGACCCCAAGCGGATGGCGGCGTTGCTGGCCCGCGACGACATCGCGCCGTTGGGTGCCGACGCGGAGCCGGCGTTAATGGCGGCGCTGTCCGCGACCAAGCCGATCGGCAAAGTGGTCGCAGTCATCGGTCTCAAAGCGCTCAACAGCGCCGGGGCTCTGGCCGCGTTGCGCACCAGCACCGATGAGACCGACGTTTCCGCCTATCTCGAACTGCCGACGGCGTTTACAGTGCGCGATTTGGCGCTGGCTTCGGTCGACGTGATGCGCATGGCGCGCGACATTGACAAGCAAGTCTCCGCTGGAAAAATGTCCAAAGAATCTGCAGCGATCTATCGGGACGTCTCGTTTTTTATCACCGAGTTAGCCGACAAGCGCCTGCGCGAAGAAGTCCACCGCCAGGTCTTGGAGCGAACAGCCGCGTTGGCACCACCGGCGGATGTCACGCCAACGACGGTCCATTTGGGCGGCCCGCAGGCGAAACCGTAGCTCTGCTCGGGCTGGCGACTTCGCGGTTACGGCGTGCTACGTTTGCCCTGAGGAACTGTCCCAGAATGAGTCATTTTGGGTGTGGTTCCGTTTGCTTGCTTTGTTGGTCGCTAAGCTCGCGTCCTGAAAGGCCGACTCGCCGCTCCTGTGTGGCCCAGATCGATCTAGTTATTTGAGGACAGTTCCTGAGGTTGCTGCATGTCCAAGCTCAAGACAATTAAGAAACCCGGCGCACTTGAGTTGCAACCCGCTGAGCGCATTGCCTTATGTCAGCGCTGGCTGGCCGCAGCATGTACCCACATGCGGCAACGCTTGGTCATGGCCACCCAAGTGCGGCAGGCCAAAGCCGCCGGTCTGACCGACGAAGAAGCGCTGCTGTCCGTCGAACCGACCCAAGTTGAGGTGCGGCGCGCCTATAAAAAACTGGCCCAAGTCGAGGGATTGGCTGAAGAAGCCAACCTCCGCCTGCCGATTGAGATTTTGGCCGATCAAGCGGATCTTTCGACCGACGATCGCGACATCTTGGTGCTGGCGTTGGCGCCGCAAGTGGACGTCGAGGTTCGCGATTCGATTGCGCGGTTCAACGACAACCTGCTGGCCAACTACGTCGATGTGCGCCTATGTATTGAGTTCTTGCGTACCGATGCCGTTGAGCGTTTGGGCTTGCGTACCCACTTCATGCCCGACGCGCCCCTGCGCAACGCCCGCCTAATCTCGCTGGACCGCCGCGACTCTGGTGCCGATAATTTGCTGGGCTATGAAGTGGCACCGGCTCCGCGCGCTCTGCAATTACTGTTAGGAAATGAGGGTTTACTCGACGTATCGATGTCGGGTATCGCCCAATTTCGGCGCTCGCAGGTGCATTTGGATCAAGTGATCCTGCCGCCCGGCGACCTCGATCCGATGCTGACGTTGTTGGACGCGTGGTCGCGGCGTTCGCTGCGGGTTTCTGTGACTAAGTCGCCGTTTTCAATGGCTCCTGGCTTGGTCGTCGAAATTTCGGGGTCACCCGGTACCGGCAAGTCGATGCTGGTCGACGGCTTGGCCAATCACTTGCAGCGACCGATTCTGGAGATTGACGCCACCCGGCTGACGGATCTAAACGACGTCGACGTCCAGCGCAACTTGTTGTCTTCCTTGGATCAAGCTCGCCTGATCGATGCGATCTTGGTGCTCGATGGCGTCGATGGCCTGTTGGCCAAGGGCAGCACCAAGGTCGATGTGGTCCAAGCAGCGCTACAAGGCCATCCGGGCTTGACGCTGCTGACTTCGCGCGATACCGCCGCGCTGGACAGCAACCTCGACCGATTTGTGGTCCAACGGCTGGTTTTGGACACACCGGGGCCGACTGAGCGCAAGCGCATTTTTGACTTGCACCTGCCCGATGGGGTGGCGTTTGAGAACCAAGACGACATCATGGCCTTGGCGGGCCAGTTCACTTTTCCCGGTGCGCTGATTCGCAACGCGATGCAAGTAGCTGTAAATCGGTCGTTTTCTCTAAGCCCAGGTGCGCCGTTGATCGGCGCTGAAGTGCTGCGCAAGGCCTGTCACGAACAAATCCGCGCCAGTCTGGACGAATACGCCGTGCGCAAAAAGCATGGACTGACGTTGGTTGACCTCGTGGTGCCGCCAGAGACTCGCGATGATATCGAAGAACTTTTCGTCGCCGCCCGCCATCGCTCGCACGTGATGCACAACTGGGGTTTTGCCCAAAAGATGAGCACGGGCAAGGGCATCGTCGCTTTGTTTTCTGGCGAACCCGGTACGGGCAAGACGCTGTGTGCGACGATTTTGGCCAATGAAATGGACCAGCAATTGTTCCAGATCGCGATTCCGCGGGTGGTGAGCAAGTGGATCGGCGAAACCGAGAAGAACATTGAGAAAATCTTCGAGACTGCCAAGGCTTCACACGGGATTCTGTTGTTCGACGAGGCCGACTCGTTGTTCGCCAGCCGCACCAAAGTCGATTCCAGCGTCGACCGCTACAGCAACATGGCGACCAACATGTTGTTGCAAGAAATCGAAAATTTCGACGGCATTGTCATCTTGACCACCAATCTGGAAAAGAACATCGACAAGGCCTTTCAGCGCCGCATCGGCTTTAAGATTCACTTCCCGTTTCCCGAAGCACCGTTTCGGGCCCAGATTTGGAAGACCCTGCTGCCGCGAAATTGTCCGGTCGAAACATCGCTGGATTTTGACGAGCTGGGCCGACGCTACGAGCTGTCGGGTGGTCACATCAAGAACGCCGTGTTGCGGGCGGCTTATCAGGGCGCCGCCGAGAACGACATCTTGCGTTTCAAGCACTTTGAGTATGCAGCGCGGCAAGAGTGCAAGAATGCCGGCAAGGTGTTTCGAAGTTCGGTGGGGGTTGCGGATCTGTTTTAGGACCTGTGACAGAACAAGTCGTTCTGTCACAAGTCCTTTTTGCTGGCAGGGTGGGTCGCAAGTTCGCGTCTTTGCAAGACGACTCTCTGCTCCGGCGCATTGCCGAACGATCGAGTTATTTTGTCACCAATCCTTAGCTGAACAACGCACGGCGTAGGAATGCAACTAGACCTACTGCGGCACATCCCTTTGCAACCGCAACACCGCCACTGCTGCACCGATCACCCCCAACACGGTCAGCGCCACCACCGCGCCCGGGATTTGGTCTGCGGTGTTGGCGGCCACCAGATCCTTGCCCGGCAAAGTCTGAACTAAAATCCCGATATACGTCGACGGCGACACTTTAGCCGCCAGATCGACCCATTGGGCCATCAGCAGGTCAACCACTACCATAAAGCCCAGACCCAGCGCGGTGCCGGCTTTGAACAGCGTCCCCAGCGCCACGAAAATCCCGGCCCATGCCAGACCACCGAAAATCGCCGCCAAGAATTGACGCACAATATAGCCAACTTCTGGCGAATAGGCCGTCCCCAGCAACAACAGCGTAGACCCTGCCATCATCGCCGCACCCAGCGCGCCAACGACCGCCGCCACCGCCAGCAAGCGCCCGACCGGCAAGGCCAGCGCCGCGCGTGGCTTGAGCAACAACAAGGGCAGGGCGCCCGCCTCTGCGTCCTCGCGAATCGCTGCGGTGCCCAGACCCAGCGCACACAACGCTAGCGCCCGCATGGCAAAATGTTGGTAAAACCGCCCAACGGCTGACGAATCATCCAGGGCCAGCCGCGCCAGCCCTGCCGCCGCGATGATCGGCAGCACTGTCAGCAACAGATACGGCCACAGCCGTCGAATTGTCAGCGTAGTGCGCAGATGCTGTGAAAAATGCAGCGCAATTGCCGCTGCCGTCCCCAGCCGGGTCGGCCACGTCACGTCGGTCAGGCTCCAGTTGGACATCGCCATGGGCTAACGGACCTCGGCGGCAAGAGCGCCAAACAGGCTAACAAGATCATCGCCTTGCGTATCAACGCGGCTCACGGATACCCCGCTCGCCAGCACCGCTTTGGGCATGGCGCGGCACAGCAGTTCGGCGTCCGCTGCCTGCACCGTCAGCATGTCGTTGGCACTGGTCTCGACCCGCAGCAGCGTCACTGGAGCTAGAGCCAACAATTCACGGGCCAAGGCCCGAGCGTCCGAACAGGTAATTTTTAGCAATGTCGTCTGGTTGTGTAGCATGTCGCGAATGTCGTCTTGGCTCCCCGAGGCCACCAGGCGCCCCTTGAACAACAGCACCAACCAGTTGGCCAGCGCTTCGACCTCTTCCAGAATGTGGCTCGATACCACCACACAGGCGCCGGCCCGCGCGGACTCGTTCATCAATGCCACTACCTCGCGCCGCCATACCGGATCCAAGGCGTTGAGTGGCTCGTCCAGCAACAGCAGCGTCGCCGGCAGAGCAAAGGCCTGGGCCAGCTTGACGCGCTGGCGCTGGCCGCGCGACAGGGTCTCCAACTTAGCGTCTTTTTTGGCCTCTAACCCCAACCGATCGACCATTTGCCCGGCGCGCTGCTCCGCGTACAGGTTGGGGCAGCCTGCCAGCCGCAGCATCGCCGTTAGCCATTGCATTACCGTGTGCCGCCGAGGCATTTGGTCGTTGTCGGTACACAGGTTGATGCGGTTGTCCAACCCCTCGGCGCGCCGCTCCAAGCCGCCCAGCCAGCGCACCTGCCCCGAAGTAGGCATAATCAAACCGGCCGCCAAATTGAGCCAGGTAGTCTTGCCGGCGCCGTTGGGCCCGAGCAGACCGACGACACCCGGTTGCAACTCGACTGTGCAGTCCAACACCGCCAAACGTGAACCAAATTGGCGGGTCACCCGCGAGAATTGCACGACAGGCTGGGCGCAAGGGTGGGCGAACACCATTTAGGATCGACCTTTGCCCAGAGGAGGATTGGCCAAAAAGCGCTGCAAAACCAACCAAGAACCGGCAGCCATCGCGATCCACAGCACCAAGCCTCCGGCCGCCGCCATCGCCGCCGTGTTGGGTGGCCGACTGGGATCGATCGGAAACGACAGCAACACCCACAGCGACGACATAGCGTGATGCAAGTCCACCGCCCGCGCCGCCGACTCGCGGCCCCACGCCGCTTGCAACACCCACGACGCCGCCGTGCTGGCCAAAATCGTGCCACCAAAGGCCAGTGGCGCCGAACTCGGATTGCGCACCAACGCGCCCGCTGCCAATGCCATCAGCGCCGCTAACGCCGCTACCGTCACTGCCGACAGCACCTGACCTAGCAGCAGCGCCAGCCACCACGCCATGCCGGCCGCGCCCGACCACGGACAGCCGCCGGGTTGCAGCCCGTATTGGCTCAGCATCACCAGCAGCAAGAGCAAGGCGGGCACCAGCAACTGCGCGACACTACTCAAGAATGCCGCACCGGTTCGCGCCATCAGGTAGTGCGATCGCAGCACCGGCCGCGAAAAATACAGCAGCAGAGCCCCCTCATGGCCATCGCGGGCAATCAGTGGGGCGACTTGGGTCGACAATCCCAACAACAGAAAGCCAGCGTTGATGTGCGTCAGATACGCCAGCAACGTCATGATCCACTTGGCTTCTTCTAGGTGCGGCACCCCAATTTGGGCGATGTCGATCTTGGCACGCACGATGACAATGGTCGCCATCACCAGCGCTGGCAACACAAACAAGCTGCCAAAGAGCTTGCTCTTGGTGGAATGCCACTGGTCGCCGACAAACACGCGGATGAGCATCAGAACCCGTTGACTCGGCGGCACTTTGGTCCCGGCAAAGCGCGCGTAGCCGCCCGGTTCAAACACCACGGCGGTGCGCAGGGCAGGGCGATCGCCTGGCAACGCGGGCGCGCTCACGAAGCCTCCGTTTGGCGTTCAAGCGCTTGTTTGCGCAATGGATCATCAATACGCAAGTGCCGAACGAATGCTGCACCCATATCCTCTTCTAAGGGGCCAAAAGAGCGAACGCCGATATCGGCCTCAGCACACAACTGCCACAGCCGCGGTCCGGCATCGACTGGTGCTGCGATCACCACGATGCGGCCGGTCACTTCACTGTCAAAACCAGCAGTTTTGACAACAGTTGCTAAGCGTTGGGGATCGCCGACTACTCTCACCTTCCACCGCGATCCCGTACCCTGCTTGAAAGCTGAGACCGATCCCGTGTACCCCACTTGGCCGCGCGACAGCAGGATCACTTCGCTACACACCGATTCGACGTCGGGCAGCACGTGAGTCGACAGCACCACCGCCACGCCTTGGTTAGCAATTTCTGTAATTAAGTCAAGCATTTGGTGACGTCCCTCGGGATCCAAGCCCGCCGTAGGCTCGTCGAGGATCAGCAACTCCGGCCCATGGGCCATCGCCATCGCCAGCCGCAACCGCTGGCGCATGCCCAGCGAAAAGGACTTGGCCTGCCGATAGCGCGCATCCGAGAGGCCACACAAATCCAGCGCGCGATGGGCCCGGCTACGTGCATCCGTGGTCGACAAGCCACACAACTGGGCGGCGTGGACCACTTGCCCCAAACCGTCGAGTCCTGGAAAAAGGCTATCGTCTTCAGGCATATAGCCGATGCGGGCCAGCACTTCCAAACTATGGTCCGGCATCGCCATGCCCAGCACATCGATGCTGCCGTGATCGGCGGTTTCCAGCCCCAAAAGCAGGCGAAACAGCGTCGATTTGCCGGCGCCGTTGGGCCCCAGCAGGCCAATCGCGCCCCGTGGGATGGCCAGTTCAATGTCGCGCAGAGCAGGTAGCTCGCCATAAGTCTTTGACACGCCGCGTAAAATGGCGACCGGCTGATTTGGAGGCACCGGTTGTTGGGCGTCAGCGTTCACGTCGCGATAGTGCCTGCAAAGCGGCGACAGCGATAGAGGCTTGGGGTTGGCGGCCCGCTGCAGCTATGCTGTGCCCATGTCGCACTCCCTCGGCGTCGCCGCCTTTTTCGCCATCGCTGCCCTAAGGGCTCGTAAATGAATAAGTCATCCATTTACCGTGCCCGTTTGCTTGCTGCGTGGGTCGCAAGCTCGCGTCTTTACAGCCGACTCGCTGCTCCGTTCTTTTCGCAGATCGATCGAGTTATTCTTTTATACGCCCTAATCCCTGCAATGCTAAGCGGTTGTGGCGAGGCCGCCGTCGGGGTCGCGGTCGACGCCGGCCCGGCTGACGTTGCCGTCTTGCCGCAATTTGGAGCGCTCTGTGATCCGGCGATCGGCTGCAGCAAGGGCTTTTTCTGTTTGGACAGCGACTACGCCAAGCCGTTTTGCGCTGCCACCTGCCAACCGGCGCAGGTCAAGGACTACTGCAAGCAGCCAGAACTCAACGGCGCGGCGGCATTTTGCGTGCAAATGCCCAAGGATTTTGCCGGCCCGAGCACGCCGCTGTGCCTGCCGATCTGCGCCAACGTCGCCCAGTGCCACCAAACCAACCCCAGCTGGGAGCTGTGCGCCAAGCCGACCTACAAGAACATCGTGCTGATCACCGACTTACCGACCAAAGTGTGCCAAAGTCCCAGCGTTCACGGCCAGATTCAAGTCGACCCAGTTGTGTGCGACTGGCAGGACAAAGCCGGCGCGCTGCCCCAATTCGGTGAAGCCAAGCAGGCTTGCGTCGCCGTATGCAAAGGCCTGCTCAAGTCGTGCCAATTGTGGCCCAAGCCAAAAACGGAAGATTGCTGCGGCTGGGCCTGCTTTCAGTGGGTCACGCCCGGCGGCAAGTTGGACAACACGCGCTTGTCGGCTAAGATCAAGTGTTTGATTACCGCCTTCAATTCATTCCAGAATACCCCGCAAGTGTGCACCGGCTGGCAAGATCAGTGCGGCGATTTGCCGGCGTGGGTCAAAGCGCCGTAGTGCAGGGTCGTCCGCCTCGGCGATCAGCGCCTGCAAGGCCGTCCACAGTGCCCTTTGAGCACTTGTGACCGAAAAACTTGCGCTTGGCGCCAGCCCGCTACAATGTCGCATGGGCGAATCGCCGGTTAGGCCGCGCGTTGAGTCCAGTGCGCGCCGTTTGCGCGTTTGAGGTCACTATGCTTTGGCACTTGCGCAAAACTGCGGCGATGGCGCTGCTCAGTCTGATGGTGGCGGCCGTTCCGGCCCAAGCGGCTGAGGTCTATCTGAATGGCGTACGCATTACGTCGTTGAAAAACGCTGAATTGACCAACTGCTCGGTGAAATTCGACGTGAACGGCGATGTGCATATTCTGTCGCCGGGCTATCGCATCGAAGCGGCCGCCGATGGCAGCCAGCAACTCAGCGGCCAATCCGACTACGCAGCCGCGCGCACGCCGACGGCCAAGACCAAGATGCGCTATGTCCTTGTTTATGAACCTAATCCCAAGGTTAACTTTGCCTTTGATGTCTGGATTAACGGCAAGCTGTTTCAGAAAATCGGTCTGGATTCCAATAAGTTCACCGTTGAAATGACTCAGGACCTGGTCGTCGGTTACAATACGCTGCGCATCATGGCCAAACCGGGCGATCCACCTCCCGGCGGCAGCGAAGCCGACACTACCAGCCTCAAAATCTACCACGGCGAGGCCACGAGCGCCGGATCGTTCAAGGCCAAAGCGCCAGCCGTATGGGAATTGGTGCGCTCGGCCATCGACCGCAATCCGCTGGACCGCACGTACAACGTCGCCGCCGAATAGCGCCGCGTCCTCCTCAAGTGACTGATCGTCAACGTTTTTCTGCCGAGCAGGCTCGCCTGTACTGGGCGGTGCAGGCGCGGGCGGTCCTGCTGCGGGCCATTCGGCAGTTTTTTGACCGCCGCCACTTTTGTGAAGTCGATCCGCCGCAACTCGCGACCAGCCCGGGCTTGGAGTTGCACTTGGACGCCATGCGCGTGCAGGTGCGGACCGGCATGGGTGGGCCAATGGTCGAGCGCTTTTTGACCACCAGCCCCGAGTATTTCTGCAAGCGCTTGTTATCGGCGGGCTTTGACCGTATCTATGTGCTGCAACACGCTTTTCGTAGCGGCGAGCACAGTCAGTTGCACAACCCCGAATTCATGATGCTGGAGTGGTATCGCGCCGACGCCGACTGGCGGACTATCGTTGCTGATTGCAAAGCCCTGTTTCGCCACTGTTGGCGCGCCCTGCACGTTGCCGAGCTGGCGCCGCTGTGGCAACGGCCGAGTGTGCAGAAGGCATTCGATCCCGACCTTCGGTGGCAGAATCTGTCGGTGCGCCAAGCTCTGCGGCGATGGGCTGGATTTGATTGCGAAATGGCCAGCGACACGGCGGTGATGAATCGCGCCAAGCAGGCGGGCATCGACGTGCGTGCGGACGACACCCTTGCCGATGTGCTGATGCAGGCGCTGGTCGAGCGCGTGGATCCGCGGTTGGCGAGCATGCCGACGGTGGTATTAGCGCCGTGGCCGCGCTGCTTGGGCTCGCTGGCTCGTCCGGTGCCAAACCATCCGCAACGTGCTGAACGATTTGAGATTTATCATTACGGCCTTGAACTCGCCAACGGTTTTTCCGAGCTGACCGACGCGCCAGAGCAACGGCGCCGTTTTGAACAGGATTTGGCTGACCGGCGACGGCTGCAGCGGCCCTTGTATCCGCTTGATGAGCGTTTTTTGGCGGCGCTGGCGAGCGGAATGCCGCCTGCAGCCGGGGTCGCCGTGGGCGTCGATCGTCTGCTCATGGCGCTGATTGGCGCCGGCGACATCGGCGAGGTCCTGCCTTTTGGGTTCGAGCAAGCGTAGATAGCCCTTGACCAATCGCGCTTGCGGGCCTAGACTACGCGGCCCTGAGCGCCTGCTGTTTGCGGTCGCTGCTCGATATGCGCGCAAAACTAAAATGGTTTTGCCCAAGTTTTCACCCCGGCATCACCTGAGCTTTTTGCAATAATGGTGCGCCCTTGCCGCAATTGTGCGCTTGCGCAAATTCGGCACCGAGGATACTGTGGCCAATCACGTCTCTGCCCTCAAACGGGTTCGTCAAAACGAAAAAGCGCGCGAGCGCAATCGCAGTGGTCGCGCCGCCAATCGGACCGCGATTCGTAAATTCGATGCCGCTGCGTCCGCTGGCACCGGTGCGGCGCAATTGCCTGAGCTAATGTCGCAATTGGCTGCAAGCGCCTCCAAAGGCACCATTCCGAAGAAGCGCGCTGCCCGCAAGATCGGGCGCATGGCTAGGATGCTGGCCAAGCAATAGCTTTGGGTGGACGCCGCCCAAGCAATAGCTTCTGGTGGCCGCCGGCCAAGCAGATTGACGGCCGCGACCGACATAAAGACCAAGAATTCATCCCTACTAACGTAGTTCTGCCGAGGCGACAATGGGATTTCTAGCCAATGTTGAGCTCGGCGATCGCGGCGATCTTGTGCGGGCCAAAGTGGCTAAGGCCATGCCCGGCCTTGAGATCGCCGCTTATTGGCAGGCCATTGCGGAGTCGACCACCGACTCGCAGCGTCGGCTGCTGAGCTACATGGTTTCAGCGCTTTTGGCGCGCGGCTGGATGCAACCGCTGGAGCGGGTTCTGGAATCGGCTGAGCAAACGCTGGGCGAGTCACCCGAAGACCTCAAGCGCGACTGCGATGCACTGGTGGCCTTTGACCTGCTAACGGTCGACGGCAGCAAAGTGACCGGGCTGGCTGGCCTGATTTCGACCAAGCCAACCGGATTGGTGTTCAAGTTTGGTGGTCAGACCGAAGTGGCGCTGTTGGGCCCGCTGGCCGCCTTGGCCGTGGGTCGCGCTCTGCAAAAAAACGGTGAAGTGCGCGCAGTTTGCGCGGAAGACCGCACCACCAAGCTACTGCTTAAGTGCGACAATCAAGGGGTCGAAGATCGCGATCCAAATGAAATTTGTGCGTTTTTTCCAGCGTGGGACGGTGAGAGCTCGCCGACTCACGCCACCGCCAGCGCCGTCCTGCTGCGCGACGATGAAGCGCTAGGGCGATGGCAAGAAAAAGCCGGCGAACCTGATGGAATGCCGCTCTCAGCTCTATTTTTTCCGATGGCGGCGGCGGATTTGGCCATGCAAGTCGGGGCGGCGCTTGAGACTGTGCTCAATCATTTGCCCGACTTTGATTAGCCCTCCCTTGCAATTCCGTTGACTAAGGGCCCCTACAAAACCAAGTCGATTTTGCACCCCGGCCCATTGCTGGCTGAGTGAGTCGCTGACTCGCGGCTTTGCAAGCCGCCTGCACGCTCCGCCCCTGTCGCAAGTCGATCGAGTAATTCTTGCTCAGGCCCTAAATGCGCTGCCATCGGCCTGAACGCCTTTGGGGGCTACCTCCGCATGTCGCGCCGTCGGTCCGCCGCGTAACTTTCGCGCGGTTGCTGCGTGGTGGCGTTTGGCACATGTGACGCTTGCATTGAACGTCACTGGAGTCACTGCGGCCGGACTTGAGGCACGGATGCACCTTCCATCCCCGTTTGCTCACCCAGGTAACCGTTCGGGTCCGCCATGACGAGCCGCGCTTTAGCGATTCAGGTCGCCGACCTAGCGGCCCCGGAGTCGGCTGCTGCAGCCCAAAGCGGGCCGCGCGCCGCGACCCTAGCTATGGATAGCTAGGCTAACGGCGATGACGAGGCCTTTGCTGCTTTGTACGATGCTCTGGCGCCGCGCCTATTTGGCTTCCTCCTGCGCAAGACGGCCGACCGGCAACTGGCTGAAGACTTGGTGCAAACGACCATGCTTCACATTCATCTGGCCCGCGGATCGTATGTCACTGGGGCCGACGTGCTGCCGTGGGTGTATGCGATCGCCCGTCGCCTGGCCGTCGATGCCTATCGGCGGCGGCGCCGCGAAGTGCTGCATGATACCCATGATATGCGGGGCGATAGTCATCTTTCTGCCGAGGCGATGCTGCCCGACGAATGCGTGCAGCAGGCCCAGGCGTCCCGGCGGTTAGAGGTGATCTTTGGGCAACTGCCCGCGGTACAGCAGGCCACCTTTGAACTGGTAAAACAGGACGGCTTGTCGCTGGCTCAAGCGGCGCAAGTGCTGGGCACGACCATTGGCGCGGTAAAGCTGCGGCTGCACCGGGCCTGCGCCACCCTGCGAGCGGCTTTGACCACCGACCCCGCCGCCAAACCGAGGACGCAAGGACCATGAAACAGGTTGCAACCATGTCTTCTTCACCGGACCAGCCGTCGGTAGTGTTACGCGATCGGGTGCTGGCGGCCGCGCGGCAGCAGCCCTCGCCCACCCGACTGGATCGGCGTCGTCGGGTACTGGTGGTCTACAGCCTCGCTGGGCTGGCGATGCTGGCGATTTTTCAGTTCGCCGGAGGGTTGGCCCACGGCCAAGGTCGGCCTGTGGAACTGACTGTGGCGATTGCGACCGGCGCGGCAGCACTGGCGCTCGCAGTGTCGGTGGTTGCGGCGGGTCGGCGTCGCTCGATGCTCGGCCATCCGACTAGCCAATTGGCTCTAGTCGCGCTGGCTACCCCGGTCGTGGCCAATGTGTGGCTGATTACCTTCGCCAGCAGCTATGCCGAGCCCTTTGAGCGCATCGGCTGGCGCTGCCTAGGGTTTGACGTTGGCGCTCGCTTCCATGGTGCTGCTGGCGTCGATGTGGTTGCGTCGGCAATCTGTTGCAGTGGCCCCTAGGAGCGTGTCGGAGTATTCCGACTCGCTCCTAGCGCCGTCTGGCTAGACGGCGGCAACTGTCTGAAACTGCACGGATTTACTCCGGGCAGTTCTTGGACAGTTGAGAATATCTGAGAAGCTAGGAGACTGTCGGATCGCAATAGATTCATTGTGTATAACCGCAAAGACATTTCATAACCGATTGATTTCCGACAGGCTCCTAGTTGGACAGGCGCAGCGTTGGGCGCGGCAGCGGGCGCTTGGGCGGGCGTGTTCGTCGACTTGTGGTGCCCGCTATCCAATGCCGAGCACGTCGCTGGCGGTCACGCGCTGCCGATGCTGATCTTGGTGGCAGTCGGCGCCGTAGCTGGAGTCAAAGTGCTTGGCCTTCGGTCTGCGGCTGGCGGTGGTTGACCAGCTCCAAGCCGCGGCCTGCGGCCAGGTAACCGATTGCTCAACGCGTCCGCCATCCCGATCATCGAGCGTAACCTTTTGTCGCCACCTGCGTGTTGACTTTGCGCGCTCCAGTGACGCTCTGGTGACAACCATGAAATACGAACTCAATCGACCCTATGGCGCTTTGGCCTGCGCTAGCGGTGTTTACTTAGCTATTTTAGCCGGTTGCACCACGGCGAGCGCGCCGAACCCGACCACTATCCAGGACGCTGACCAAGCGACCGCGACCGACGCGACGGCCACTTTCGATTCTGCGAATCCGGTTGAGGCGGTCACCGCAGTCGATGGACCCGTCAACGCCGCCGCACCAGACATCGCCAGTCAGGTGGCGGACACCGCCGTGCAGCCCTTGGACACCCCCAGGCAGGCGCTGGACACCACTGCGCAGGCGCTGGACACCACTGCGCAGGCGCTGGACACCACTGCGCAGGAGTTGGACACCATTGGGCAGGAGTTGGACACCATTGGGCAGGAGTTGGACACCATTGGGCAGGAGTTGGACACCATTGGGCAGGAGTTGGACACCATTGGGCAGGCGCTGGACACCACTGCGCAGGAGTTGGACACCATTGGGCAGGAGTTGGACACTCCCGCGCAGGCACAAGACACCCCTGAACCGGTCGAAGCCCCCCAGTTCAGCGCCGCTCAGTGGACGGTCCTGAACACGCTGTCGCCGCTTGCAGATGTTCCGCCCGACCCGACCAACGCCTACGCTGACAATGCCAAGGCCGCGGTTCTTGGGCAAAAGTTGTACTTCGATGCCTCGTATAGCGTAAGCACCTTTAAGCCGCCCACTGCGGGAAACATCGCTTGTTCCAGCTGTCATGCGGGTGAGGCGATGGACCAGAGCACCGACAAGGTCAATCCCACACCGTACGGCACTGAGCCCGATACTCCCGAACCACGCAATGCCCTGTCTGTGGTCAACTCCGCGTTCTATACGTGGGTGAATTGGGGTGGGCGTTTTGATTCGCAATGGGCGCTGTCGCTGACCGTTGCCGAAAATCCCAACCTCTTCAACTCGTCGCGGCTGGCCGTCGCTCATGTGCTGTTCAACAAGTACCAGCAGGACTATGACGCGGTGTTTCCGACGCCGCTCAATCCGGCGCTGAGTAACAAGGCTGCGGACGCCTATCGATTTCCGCCTGCCGGCAAGCCCAAGCAAGCAGGCCAACCTGACGGTGCGTGGGAAGGCATGGCTGCTGCTGACCGCGAAATCGCCACCACTATCTTCGTCAACTACGGCAAGGCGATTGCCGCTTACATGCGGTTGTGCGTCAGCCGCAATGCCCCGTTTGACAAATTCATGGCCGGCAACAAACAGGCGCTGTCGCCATCAGCCCCAAACGGGCTCGCCTTGTTCATCGGCAAGGCCAATTGCGTCGACTGCCACAGCGGCCCGGCGCTGAGCGATGGTAAATTTCACGCGCTTGGGGTGCCGTCTGGATTTGCCAAGAAGGTTCCCGACCCCGGTCGGTTCAAGGATGTGCCGCCGCTGCTGGCTAGTCCGTTCAACAGCAACGGCAAGTACAGCGACAATACCATGACTGGCAAATTGGCCGGGTTGCTATCCGATCCGTCGCAGATCGGCCAGTTTCGAACCAAGTCGTTGCGCGGGGTCGCGCTGTCGGCGCCGTACTTTCATGCTGGCGACCTAACGTCGCTAGGAGCGAGTCGGAATACTCCGACACTTTCCTAGGCCGGCTGACTCCCCCGCACCCGCCGCACCGTAGCCAGCATCGCCGCAATACTGGTCTGGTCCAAAGCCGGTAAGCGCGGCACATCCGCGGCGATTTGCTCCAACTCCAGATCCATCGCCTCCCGAGTTCGCCGCAGCAACTCGCGCGGATAGGAATCATCGGGCAGCAAACGCGCATTGTGCCGATTGTCGGTGTCAATCCCGTACCACGAGCCGAGCTCTTTGCGAATGCGCTCAGCCGGCGGCGCCACTTCTCCAGCGGCAGCCCGCCGCACCAGCTCCAAGTCGTCCGTGCGCCCGAGCGCCTCAGCGACAACCGCCGAATCGGCGAGCACCCGCGACAACGCCTCGCGCGCCGTCATCGCCCGCATCGACGCCGGAATCCAGCGAATCTGCGCGTTGAGACCCCCGTACAGCACGGCCTGCTCGTTGCTTTTGGCGGCTTGGAGCTCCAGTTCGCCATATTCGAGTTCTTCGACCTGGGTCGGATTTTCCGCCAGCCACACAAAAAGCACTTCCAAGAAAGCGTGCACCGATTTGATCCAAGCGTAAGGCGTACGGTAATCGCCGCCCGGACTGTCAGCGGCAAACGCGGGCGGGGTCTCCAACGTGCGCACTTCCACCCGGTTGCGCGGGGTGCGAATCAAGCGGTCGAGCATGTCTTGGCGCCAATCTTCCATTTTTCGCCACGCCGGATCGTTGCGCAGCGGATTTTCTGAAAAATGGGGTCCAAAGCGAAAACACGCGTGCAGCAGTTCTTTGGCTCGAGCCATACCGTCGACCGACTGCAGGTCCAGACTGGCGTCGACGCACAGTTGCTCAAACGAGCGCCCACCCGGCACTAACTGACCCGGCACCAACTGACCCGGTTGGGCCCGCACCGCCAGCCAAATATCGCGGCCCGACAGCAGGGTCCCCGACTCGGCGAATCGACGCATGGTGCGGCGAAACTGCACCGGATCGCGGTACAAGCCCGACACATCCATCAGCGTTCGGCCCGGCCACACGTGCCCCAGCCGCGCCGACTCCCACGGGGTGATGCTGGTACCGAACACCGGGGCCGGCCGTTCAAACCCAGCGCCAAAAAACAGCGGCGACGAGGCCGACAGCGCAATCGACAGCGCGCCGCCGACCAGCCGCATGCGCCCTGTCATTTCAATGAGCTTACGCGAAATATCCGCCTCGCCCACATCGCCCAGCCACGGCGCCGACAGATTGAAGTGGTCGCCCGCCGCCGCGCCCACTTTGTCGCCGTGGACCCCAATCTGATACTGGTAGTAGAAGCGCTTGAACGGGTCGCAGCCCAGCGAGGCATCGTCCTGGGTAATCCACGGCGGTCGCCACGCCGCGCCGTGCAGCAGTTGGGCGCGATGGCCGAATTCGCTGTTCAGTCCTTGCAGGGCCGAATCGACCAAGATGGCCATCAGGCGCTGGGCAGCCGCGGTCGACACCGGCGAGCGCAGCGGCGCGGGATTGGCCTCCACCGTCGTTTCAGGCACGTCGGGCACGATTTCTAGGGCAAGCTGCGCCACGTCGTCGCCGCGGGCCCGCAACCACTGCTGAATGGCCGTGGTTGGCTGCTGGCCGCCCAGTGTGTGCAGCACATCGAAGGTGCGGGTGTCGATGACAATGCCTTCGGTCTCGGGGCCCAAGTGCGGCGCGCCCTCGTCGATGGCCCGGCGAATGGTGTCGAGACGGCGGGCGGAAATACGGTCAACCACGAGCTTGCTCCAGCAACTGCGCCAAGATCTGCCCCACGCGTTCGATGTCGGTCAAGGTGACCGCCGCGGTCAGGCGCACCAGAACTGTAGCTTCGGGCGCAGGTGAGAACATGCCGCCCGGCGCCCCCACCAATCCGTAGCGCGCGACCAGTTCCGACATGACAGCGCGGGCATCGCTGAGCGGTCGGCCCTCACTGTCGCGCAACAGGCTGTCGCCTTCGCTATCCACTAGCGCCGCCGTGCCGTAAAACGACCCGCCAATCGACAGCGGAATCCCCAAGCGGTCGCACTGGGCGCGCATCGCCTCGCGGGCATCGCGCAGCGCCACGTAGCGCGGACCCATCGCCGCGTGCAGGCCCAAAGGAAACGTATGCAGCGCCGCCGCCACCACCGCCTCGTGCGGGCGCGGATACAGGTTGGTGGTCTTGAGCCGCTCGGCGGCATGGTGCACCACCACTTTGGCGGTGTCGTCGTGGCCGGCGGGCGCGCACCACAGCAGGCTCGCGGTCTTGTTCTGCGAGCTGGCGACTTTGGTCTCGCCGACCACCAGCCCGACCATGCCCAGCACTTCGGGAGCCAGTCGGGCGGCCAACAGCCCAAACGGCACACACACAGCGTGGCCCCGCGGGTCGAGCGGCGAATAAAAGGCGTCGACCAGCATCGGCACGTCGGCAGCCGCACAGGTTTGCGCAATAGTGACCAGTTCGTCAGCGGTCAGGCCAATCCCGCTCGGATTGCTCGGCACCACTGGCAGCACGCCGATGACAGAGATGGCGCGCTCCGCAGCAAATTCGAGCGCAGCCCCAAGGCCTTGAGCACTAGCCGCCAGACCGTGGCCCATCACTGCCGGCATGTGAATCAACTGCAGGTCGAGGTCAGCGGCCAGCGGCTGGTAGCCCGACCACGCCAACGGGTCAAGCACCAGCGCGTAAGGTTGGGGGAGCTTGTTGGCTTTAGCGCGCGCAATCAGGCCGCGAAACGCGCAGTCGAGCACCGCGCGGCCCGACACCGTCTGCACCCCCTGCCACGGGCCAGTGATGCCCCAACTGCCGGCCAAAATCGCCAGCACCGCCGCGTACTGCTGTTGGTAATTGCCCGGATAACCGTAGGCATCGCCTTGGGTGCGGCGCAACTCCGACGCTCCGGCAGCCACCAGCGCATCGCGCGTTTCCTGCACCCATGCCGGCAGATCGGGATGCAGTGGCTGGCCGACGTCGTCAATGTCACCGGCCGATTGGTCGATGACCGGCAGACCAGCGCTGCGGCGGTCGCGGGCCAGCTTCTTCAGATCGGGCAGGGTCGGCAAGCCGGGCACGGGGACCGAAATGCGCGGTTGACGCAGCCCGGTGGAGCGGGCGACGAAGCGATCCATGGCGAGGGTGCTGGGGTGGGCAGAAGTGGGCATGGGCAAGTGGACGACCGGCGGCACAGGTGGCCGTCGGGCGCGGACTTTGGGCTGGATTCGGGGTGGAGTCAACCGGGGCGCCCGCCCGACTCTGCGCCATCACAAACTTTTGGCACACCCAAATCCCATCTCGTAGCACCAAACCCCATCGCCTAGGAGCCTGTCGGAAATCAATCGGTTGTTGAATGCCTATCAAGTTATACACAATGAATCTATTACGATCCGGCAGGCTCCTAGCCAGTCAACTATTCTCAACTGTCCGAGAACTGCCCGAAGTGAATCCGTGCAGTTTCGGACAGTTGCCGCCGTCTAGCCAGACGGCGCTAGGAGCGAGTCGGAATACTCCGACACGCTCCTAGTTAGCCGAGCAAATGACAGTTAGTGTTCGCGAATTTCTTGGGGATGAAGAATACTGGCGCTGAGCCCGCAGGTCAGGGCCCTCAAAATTCTAAAACTAAAGGGTACTCTATGCCTATCGACGCCTTGCCGCCGACCGGTTGGTCGCGTGAATCGGTGCTATCTACCCTGGATGGCTACCGGACCGGCGATGCCAACTGGAAAGACGGCCGCACTTTTAGCCTGGTCTACTACGCCGGTGAAGAAGTCAAATCGCTGCTGGAAGCCGCATTTCTCAAGTGTTTTTCTGAAAATGCGCTCAATCCGATGGCTTTTCCCAGCTTGCGGCGCATGGAGACCGAAGCCTTGGCGATCGCCGCCGGTTTGCTCGGCGATCCCAACGCCGTCGGCACCTTGACTTCGGGTGGCACTGAATCGGTGTTGATGGCCGTCAAGACCGCCCGCGACTGGGGCCGGGCCGAAAAAGGCATCACCAAGCCGCAAATGCTGCTGCCGACCACCGCCCATCCGGCTTTTGTCAAAGCGGCGCATTACTTTGATGTCGAACCCATTTGGCTGCCCGTCCGCACCGATTTTCGCGCCGATGCCGCAGCCGCTGCGGACCTGCTGACCGAGCGCACGGTATTGATTGTCGGCAGTTCGGTGGCCTATCCGCATGGAGTCGTTGATCCAATTGAGCAATTGGCGGCGTTAGCCCAAGCGCGCGGCATCTTGTGTCACGTCGACAGTTGCCTGGGCGGCATGATTTTGCCGTTTGTTGAAGTGATCGATGGCGAACAAGGTCGGCAGATGCCGCTGTGGGATATGCGGGTGCCGGGGGTAACCTCGATTTCGTGCGACCTGCACAAGTACGGCTATGCGGCCAAAGGGGCCTCGCTGATTCTGTATCGCGATCGGGCCCTGCGCAAACACCAGTTTATGAGTCACGCCGATTGGCCGGGCGGTCTGTGGGGTTCGCCGTCTGCCGCCGGTACCCGGCCGGGCGGGCCGATTGCGGCGGCGTGGGCGGTGCTGCATTTCTTGGGTCAAGACGGCTACTTGCGGCTTGCCCGCCAAAGTTTGGGCGCGGCCCGCGCGATGATGGCCGGCATTGCCGCGATCGAAGGACTGCGGGTATTGGGCGAGCCCGACGCCACCGTGTTCGCCTTTACCTGCGACGACGGCGACATCTACCGGTTAGGCGACGCGATGGAAGAGCGCGGTTGGCATCTGGACCGCCAGCAACTGCCGCCGGCCCTGCACGCTATGATTACCGCCGCCCATGCGCCCCACGTCGACGCTTTTTTGGCCGACCTGAGTGCGGCGGCAGCCCAAGTGCGCGGCTTGCCGGCAGCTGACGATGGCCAGGCGGCGATGTACAGCATGATGGGTTCGCTGCCTGATCGCGGGATGGCCCAAGAGTTGATTGTCGGCTTTATCGATTCGCTCGACGACAGCGCTGCGGCATAGGACCAAACACAGCGCTGCGGCATAGGACCAAACACAGCGCTGCGGCATAGGACCAAACACAGCGCTGCGGCATAGGACCAAACACAGCGCCGCGGCATAGGACCAAACACAGCGCCGCGGCATAGGACTGCTCGCCGATGCCAATTGCCCTGTATGCCATTGTCAGTCTAGCGTTTGTCGCTGAGGCCATCACTGGTTTTGGCGGCACCGTGATTACGGTCACGCTGGGGGCCCAACTGCTGCCGCTCGAGCAGCTTTTGCCGCTGTTTGTGCCGGTTAACTTCTTGCTTTCGTTGTCAATTGCGGTCCGCGACCGCGGCCACATCGCTTGGCCCTTTCTGCTAAGGCGGATGCTGCCGTGGGTCGGTCTGGGCACGCTGCTGGGCATGGGGGTGTATCGGCTGACACCGCCGGGGCCGTGGCTGCTGTTGGCCTACGCAGTGCTGGTGGCGACACTGGCGGCCCTTGAACTGTGGCGTGGGCCCCGTCAACCGCCACTCGATCGGCCGCCTGGCCTTGGGTCTGCGGCGATGGACGGTGGCCTTGGAGCCGTAGGTCATGGAAGTGCCCAGACCGTGGGCTTGCTCAGTGGCGGGATTGTCCACGGCATCTATGGTTCAGGCGGGCCGTTGGTGGTATGGGCGACTAGCCGACAATTGACTGAAAAGTCCATATTTCGCGCGACATTGGCGGTGCTGTGGTTGGTGTTGGGTGCCGCGCTGATGGTCCAGTTTGTCTCGCTCGGCCACTTGCACACCGGCACCTTGGCGACGAGCGCGACTCTGTTGCCCTGTTTGCTTGTCGGTCGGCTGGTCGGCAATCGGATTCACCGCCAGATCGCCGCCGAGCCCTTTCGCAAATTGGTGTATGGGCTGCTTTTGGCTGGGGCGATGTCGCTGCTGGTGCGCAAAAGCATTGAATTACTAGGTTAGACCGGCAACGCAGCAACGCAAGGGTGCTCTCCCCGCCTGCGCTCAGCCGTGCTACACTAGCTGCTGCCGACCCTAGTTGCGGTGAGTCGCCGATGAAAATCTGCAAAATCATCAAGTTGCTGTTGCCAGTCGCGACGTTCTTGCCAGTCGCGACGTTCTTGTCAGTCGCCATGTTCTTGCCAGTCGCCATGTTCTTGCCAGTCGCCATGTTGCTCGGCGCGGCAGCCTGCAGTGAAGCCGTCGTCGTCAAGCCCAGCGTTGGCGCAGGTGACGGCAGTGCAGGCATCGATACCCCTAGTGATGGTCAAACCGCGGCCGCCGACAGTACCCCCACTGGCGCCGACAGCACCGCCGATACCAGCACCGTCGAGGCCGCGGCAGCCGAAGTGACCCTCGCTGACACGGTCAGCGATGGCCCTGCACTGCTCGAAGTCGCGGTGGTGGACGCTGCGGTCACAGAAATCGCGGACTCGGCAGGGGTAGGCTGCAGCGCGAATAGCCAGTGTCGCGGGGCCTGGTGCAACGTCGATACCGGCAAGTGCGTGCAGTGCCTGTCGACCACGGACTGCAAGACCGACCAGTATTGTTGGCAGGGCAGCTGCGCCGCAGAAATCGAGTGCAGCGGCGACAAAGTGTGCTCAGCGGTCAAGTTGGTGTGCGCCACCAGCTTAGGCGTGTGCGCCGAGTGCACGGGGCTGAGCGATTGCGCTGCGGGAGCGGCCTGTTTGGGCTACCACTGCGTCGCCAAGCCCAAGAAATGCACCTCCACGACCCAGTGCCAGCCTTGGCAAGTCTGTGACAAGAAGAAAGAATTCTGTCTCGAATGCGTAGTTGACCAAGACTGTCCGCAGTGGGCCAAATGCGCGGCCGGCGGCTGCATGCCGAAATGAGGAACTGTCCCCAAATAGGGCACTGTGGGACTGGTTTCGGTTGCTGGCTTCGTTGGTCGCTAAGCCCGCGTCCTCCATGGCCGACTCGCCGCTCCAGTGTTGCGCGAGTCGATCGAGTTATTTAAGGACACATCCTTAGCCCACTACGCCGCTGACCCAGTTGCCAAGGAACGCATGGAACTTTCAACTATTATCATCGTTGGCGCCTCCTCGGGCATTGGCGCCGCGTTGGCCCAAGCGCTGGCTCAACCGGGTCGCACCTTGGGTTTGGTGGCCCGCCGACCGGCGGAACTCAGTGCAGTCGCCGCCCAAGTGACAGCCCTTGGCGCCACCGCGGTGGTGCGTCCGTGTGACGCCGCCGACTTGAGCGCGGTAGGGGCCTGTTGGCAGGATCTGCTCGCCCAACTCGGCAGTTGCGATGCGCTGGTGTACAGCGCCGGGGTCATGCCCGATGTCGGCCCCAGCGAATTCGACAGCGTCAAAGACCGCCATATCATTGAGGTCAACGTCATTGGCGCCATGGCCTGGCTCAATTGCGGGGCCACGTATATGCAAGAGCGCAAGCGTGGGGTGCTGTGCGGCATCAGCTCGGTAGCGGGCGACCGTGGGCGCCGCTTGGCACCGGCCTATGCGTCATCCAAGGCCGCGCTCAATACCTACTTGGAAGCACTGCGAAATCGTCTGTCCGTCCAAGGGGTCAGCGTGGTGACGATCAAGCCCGGACCGGTGCGCACCCCGATGTTGGGCGGCAGCAAGTTGCCGCTCACGGTCGACGCCGCCGTAGCCGCCCGCCGCATCGCTGTGGCCCTACAACGCGGCGAACATACCGTGTATGTGCACTGGGGCTACCGGGCAATCATGGGCATAATCGTCTGTATTCCTTCATTTATTTTCCGCCGCTTGGCGATCTAGCTGCGCTTGGCGACCGTCGATTCCCAGCCAGCGCCCCCAGCGCCCCTAGCGTTGCTGCGCGAAACCGTGCTCGGCTGGGGCATGGCAGTCGGTGGCGCTGCCGATGTGTTGCGACCCAACACCCAACAACAACTCGCTCAAATCGTTGATTGGGCGCGGGCCCAGCGTCGGCCGCTCACTGTGCGCGGCAGCGGTTGCTCCTACGGTGACGCCGCCTGCGGGACAACCGTCGTCGATGTGACCGGCATTTGCCGGATTGTCGCTTTCGACGCGATCAGCGGAGTCATTCGCGGCGAAACCGGCACCACGATTGCGCAAATTTGGCAGCATACCGTTGCCCACGGCTGGTGGCCGCCGGTGGTGTCTGGGACCATGGCCCCGACCTTGGGCGGCGCGGCGGCGATGAACATCCACGGCAAAAATGCCGCGGTTGCCGGGCCCATTGGCGAGCATATTCGGGCTATTAAGGTTCTGTTCGTCGATGGCAGCCAGCGCGAGCTTACCCCGGCGGATCCGCTGTTTTTCGCCGTGATCTCCGGTTTTGGTCAACTAGCGGTGATTCTGGAAGTCGAGCTGCAGCTGAAAAAAATCCACGCCGCGCGGCTGCAGGTCTGGGCGACGGTGGCGCGTAATCTCGATGAACTGTTTACGTTTTTTGAGCACCACGCCACAAGTTCCGACTACATCGTCGCCTGGCTCGACGCTTTTGCCAGCGGCGCCGCTCAGGGCCGTAGTTTGATCCACACCGCCTATCACTTGCACGCTGGCGACGAAACGGACACCGCGACGGCCCTGCAAGTGCGCCACCAACAGCTGCCCCTGCGCTTGTTCGGCATCATCCCCAAGGCGTGGATGTGGCTGGCGCTAAAGCCATTTTCCAACGCTTGGGGCATGCGTGTGGTCAATGTCGCTCGCTATTGGTCGGGGTGGTTGCTGGCCCGCGACAAGCGTTACCGACAAAGCCATGCTGCGTTTCACTTTTTGCTCGATTACGTGCCCAATTGGAAGAAGGTTTACAGCCCTGGGGGCTTGATTCAACACCAGATTTTTGTGCCTAAACAGCACGCGCGCCAAGTGTTTGCCCAAGTCCTGGACCTGCAACGGCAGCACGGGTTAGTGACCTGGCTGGCGGTGGTCAAGCGCCATCGGCCGGACGAGTTCCTGCTCAGCCACGGTTTGGATGGCTACTCGCTGGCCCAAGATTTTGCGGTAACCGCCAGCAATCGCAAGGCTCTGTGGCAGTTGTGCCATGCGATGGACGACATCGTCGCCGCGGCCGGTGGCAAGGTCTATTTTGCCAAAGATGCGACGGTGCGCGCGCAGACCGTGGCGCAGATGTTCGGGTCGCAGCGCTTGCAGCAATTCGCGCAGTGGCGGCAACAGTTGGATCCGGATGGGATTTTGCGCTCAGCATTGCTGGAGCGGGTGCTCGACGACGCCCGGTCGCCAAGTCCCACCAACTTGCCCCCCGCGGCCAACTTGGTCTAGTTTCCGCTCGCCACCGGCCAACGCGGCCGATCGATATGGGCTGTAACCATGCAAAACCTCAAAAGCTTCTTGTGCGGTAGTTGGCAAGCGGGCAGTGATCCGCAAACCGACCTGCACAGCGCCACCAGCGGCGCCGTCATCGCCCAAACGTCTAGTCGTGGCTTGGACTTGGGTGCCGCGCTGGCCTACGGTCGCCGCGTCGGCGGTCCGGCGATTCGCAGCCTGACTTTTGCTCAACGTGCTGACTTGTTGGGCAAAATGTCCGCCGTAATTGTCAGCCATCGCGATGAGTTGCTCGACATCTCCGAACTCAACATGGGCACTACCCGCGGCGACGGCAAGTTCGACGTCGACGGTGCGGCGGGGACGTTGGCCTTTTACGCCAAGCTGGGCGCGGGCTTAGGCGACAGGACGTGGTTGGCCGATGGCGATCAGATCCAGTTTTCGCGCAGCAAGCGTTTCGTCGGTCAACATGTGCTGACCCCACGGCGGGGCATTGCCATTCATATCAATGCCTTTAACTTTCCGGCATGGAATCTATGCGAAAAGCTGGCCTGCGCGTTGCTAGCCGGTCTGCCGGTGCTGGCCAAACCCGGGACGGCGACGGCGCTGGTGTCGCTGCGGCTGGTGCAGCTGTGGCAGGCCGAAAACATCTTGCCCGATGGGGTGTTGCAACTGCTGGTCGGTTCCGCTGGCGATTTGCTCGACCACGTGGGCCCGCAAGACTGCATTGTGTTCACCGGTTCGGGCAGCACGGGTCGGCAGATTAAGGGTCATCCGCAGGTGCTGCTGTACAACGTGCCGGTCAACGTCGAGGCCGATTCGCTCAATGCCAGCGTTTTGGGTCCCGATGTGCTGCCCAACAGCGACGTGTGGACCATGTTCTTGAGCGAAGTGGTGCGCGAAATGACCCAAAAGGCTGGGCAGAAGTGCACGGCGATTCGGCGCATCATTGTGCCGGCCGAACGCTTGGATGAGGTGCGCGCCGAGTTAGTCGCCCGGTTGCAGGACGCCCGCATCGGCGATCCGGGCCAACAGGGGACCAGCGTTGGCCCAGTGGCCGGACCCACTCAGCAGCGCGACGTCATCGCGGGGCTGGACGCGCTGGCCCAACATGCTGAAATTGTTTGGCAAGCCCAAGGTCTGCCGACCCAAGGCTGCTATGCGCCGCCAACTTTATTTGTCACCACCCAGGGCGCCGCGGCGCGGTATGTTCACGACCACGAGGTGTTTGGGCCGGCGGCGACGCTGTTGCCGTGCTCGGGCCAAGCCGATGAAGTGATTGAAATTGTGGCGCGCGGCGGCGGCAGTTTGGCGGCCAGTGTGTACAGCGATGACCTGCCGTGGGCGCAGGCCGTGGTGCTGGGCATCGCGCCGTACACCGGTCGGGTCTATTGGGGCAGTGCCAAGGTCTTCGATCAAGGCTGTGGCCACGGCGCCGTCATGCCGGCGTTGGTGCATGGCGGGCCCGGCAAAGCCGGCGGCGGCGAAGAACTGGGCGGCGAGCGCGGCTTGCGCTGGTATTGGCAACGCACGGCGATTCAGGCCGATACCCAGTTGTTGCGTGGGTTGGTCGGGTGAGCCGCACGCTGTAGGTCGTCCAAGCCCTTGGACTCAGCGTGGCGAATCGGCAGCGACCAATAGCCAAATACTTCCATTAAAATCGCCAACATACAGCTCACCATCGCGGCGGCGACCCAAAGTACTGACCATCAGTTTGTGCTCGGCGACCAGATACAGCGGTCGCTGGGAAGTAGGGGACGCCGGCTCGGCATCGATGGCAAACAGCGCCGGCACCCCAAAATCGCCAAACACGTACTTGCCTTGCAAGGCCGCAATCGTGCTGCCAGCGTAGACAAAGCCACCGGTAATCGACACATGGCGCGGGTGGCGCCCTTGCCAGACCGGCTCGACCAAACCACCAGTTTTGCATCCTGTTTTAGGCTCAAAACACTGAGCGCCTTCGCGCACATTCCAGCCCAAGTTGTCGGCAGGTCGGACCACGTCGATTTCTTCCCACTGATGTTGACCGACATCGGCGACCCATAATTGCCCTATACTATCAAAGCTATAGCGCCACGGATTGCGCAGCCCGAGCGCCCACAATTCGGGCGCGTACCCCGGTTCACTGACGAACGGATTGTCGACCGGGACACGGTAGCCGGCGTTGCCGGCGCTGGGCGTCACCTCCACCGGCAAATCAGCGCGCAGATGCGGATCGATGCGCAGCATCTTACCCAGCAAGGACAGCGGGTTTTGACCATGGCCGTGCGGATCACCGCCACTGCCGCCGTCGCCCGTGCCGATGTACAAATAGCCGTCCGGCCCAAAGGCCAACTGACCGCCGTTGTGGTTGGCATACGGTCGGGCGATGCGCAGGATGATCCGGACTTCAGTAGCCTTTTCGCCGCCAAACACGTTGCCGCCAAAGCGCCACTGGTCGATGCTGGTAAAATCCTGATCGGCGACCGTGACCACGCTGTTGGTGTAAAATGTGCGATTTTCAGCGAAATTGGGGTCAAACGCCAGCCCCAATAGGCCCTGCTCGGAACTAGTGGCGACAGTTTTTTCTAGCAGCAGCGCGCGCTTACCTGTCGCGGTGTCGAGCAGATGCGCCGCGCCGGTCTTTTCGACCACGACTAGCCACGCCTCGGGCAGCGGCGGTGGCACCGCTTGCAAGTCGGTAATTTGCGAAAATCCTTCCGCAATTTTGCGCATGTCGGCAGCGAGCTTGGGCAAGGGTGGGACACTGCTTGGCGGGTCGGGCGGGTCTTGCCACCACGACTGCAATTCGTCCACGTTCCAGACCACCGCTGCCAGCAGAATCAGCAGGGCGCTCAACAGAATCAGCGATTTTTTCTCACCAGCATTCACCGGCTAGGCCCCATGCAAGGGTTAGGCCCCATGCAAGCGTAAACTGAAATCGGCGGCCACCGCCGAGTGGGTCAGCGCCCCGACCGAAATCAGAGCGACGCCGGTGGCAGCGACACTGGGCACGCGTTCTAGAGTCATGTTGCCGCTGGCTTCCAACAGCGCGCGGCCATTGGTGATCAGCACCGCTTGCCGCAGCTGCTCCAGGCTCATGTTGTCGAGCAAGACCACTTCGGCGCCGGCGTCCAGCGCGTGCTGCAGGTCCTGTAGCGTCTCGACCTCGACTTCAACCCGCAACAGGTGCGAGCCGACCAAGCGCGCGAGCCGCACGGCCTCCGCCACCGATCCTGCTGCATGGGTATGATTTTCTTTGACTAAAATACCGGCATCCAGCGCGGTGCGGTGATTGGCGCCGCCACCGGTGCGCACGGCGTATTTGTCCAAGCTGCGAAAACCAGGCAGGGTTTTACGGGTATCGGCGATGCGCGCCCCGGTACCCGCAATGGCATCGACGTAAGCGCGGGTCAATGTCGCCACCCCCGACAGACGCTGCAGAAAATTGAGCGCCGTGCGTTCTGCGGTCAGCACGGAGCCGATCGGCCCGTAAATCCGCAGGACTTCGGTGCCCGCGGTGACTGCAGTGCCCTCCGCGACCAGTAGTTGCACCTGCAAGCGTGGATCGACGCGGGTGAACACCTGGGCAAACAGCGGCGCCCCGCACAGCACTGCGTCGGACTTGGCGCGCACGCTGGCCCCGCCTACCGCAGTTGCCGCAATGGTTGCCGAGGTCGCGTGGTCGCCAGTGCCGACATCTTCGGCTAGGGCAAGTTCAATCAATTGGCGGATGTGCGGGTGATCAAACCACATAGGCAGCTAATCTCGGCGGCCCAAGATCGGCCGTAAGTGCTTAGCATGGCGGGTTTGACCAGTGCTGCCAAGAGCCAGAGTTTGGCCGTTAATTGTGCCAAAACACCACTGGGCCCTGTGCGCGCACGGCGCCGGAGGACAGGCGCTCAAACCGCCATAGGACCAGCAAGCAGCGCGGCGGCGACCGCAATCCCGAGGTGGGCCACAGCGTGCAGCGGCCACTGCAGCCACATCGGCCACGGATTGTGCGGGGTGCGCACCAGCTCGGCGTGCAGCGGCCAGTTCATCAGGCCGCGAGCCACAAACGACCAGTCACCGATGCTGTACGTTTGGGCTGGCACCTGAGCGTGGGTCTCAAAGGCCAACAGCGAACCAAAAGCCAGCAGGTGGTGGGCGTGTTCCACCGCTGACGCCAGCAGCACCGCCGCCAGCAGCGGCAGCACGCCATGCCGCCAGCCGGCCTGCTGGCGCGCCAGTAGCGCAAACGCGGGTATCGCAACCGCCAGCGGGTGGCGCAGGGTAAAGGCAAACCCGACTAAGGCACCCAGCCACAGCCACGCTGGCTGTGGCTGTTGAGCGACGGTCACGGCGATACTTAACACCGCGAGCGTAAAACTATTTTCGTCGGCCAGTGGCGCTACCAGCACCAGCGGATTGGCTGCCAATACCACCAGCCCCGCCCACCCCGCGCGCTGATTTGGGCTGACCCGTGTGCCCAGACGCCAGCCCGCCAGCGCCAACGCCGCGCCGGTCAGCGCGTGCAAGTGGGCCATATCCAGACCGCGCAGCCACGCCCCAGCAATCAGGCCGGCATTGCCCAACTGGGCGTCGCCGATATTGCCGCGCAACAGGTCCACTTCACCGCCAGTGCGGCCCATCGCCATGCTGGCGGCTTGTTGGACGCACGCCCATGGGCGACAGCGCCCCGCCGTGGCGCAGGCCGTACAGCCGCCCAAATCCGCCCGCCGCTAGCCACAGCGGCCAGCGTGCCGTCAGAGTGGGCCAGACTTGGGTCTGCGGCTGCGGATAGCGGCGGGCGCCGAGCCAAGCCGTGGCGGCGACTGCCAAATCCAGCGTCAGCACCTGTCATTGCCCCATCGGCTGGCCGCACACTACGGCGAGGCAAAATGCCGCATGGGGCACTAGGCCTACAGTAGTCGCACCGCCGACCAGAATAGCGAAGACCATTGAATCTGCAGCAGAATCTGGCGAGGAATCCACCCAGGCAGCCACGCTGCGCCGCCACCACCACCCACTCACGCTGGCGGCACCCAGGCACGAGGCAACGATGGGCGCGCCCAAACCCATGGCCCCGGTCACTGCAGCGACGGCGGCGACGCTGGCGAGCGCGGTGAGGGCGGCGTGGATGCGGGCGGGCGCGGTCACGCGAATGGGATCGGGTGCAGCATCACCTGAATTTGCCAGCGTTTGGTAGCGGCTGCAAGGGTGTCGGGCCGCTGCGATCCCCCGCTTTGGGCGCATCTCTGCGTCGCGGCGTCGCTTTCCTCCTAGACAGTTCGCAGGACTGTCTCATCGGCGTACGCAAGTACGCCTCAGTCGTCAAGCGCCTTGCTCCTTGTCGAGCGACAGCGAGCGACAGCGAGCGACAGCGAGCGACAGGGCACTGGCATCCCAAATCGGGGGCCGCGGAGAATTTCGATGGGCAATCCTAGGCCGTCGCCAATACCCATCGAGGTCGTGCCCAGCGGCGCGCCACTGGGTTTGGCAAGCGCTATTGCCCACCAGCCGCCCATCCAGTACGGTACGCCCATGCTGATGTGGCTGCCGTTGCTCGTTATCTCCATCGCCGCGTTGCCCGCGCCAGTCGCGATTTTGACCGCCGATGCGCTTGTGGCCGATCCGGCGCGCTTAGAGCGCCTATCCACTGAATTACCGTTTGGCCGCGCCGTGTTTAGCCTAGACGTCGCCGATCTGGCCGCCTTGCATGCCCAATCGGCGGCCTACCGCAGTTTGGTCCAAGTCGTCGCCACGGATGTCGCTCAAGCGCGCAACGCGGACCCCAAAGCCGGGGTCGGCATGCGCTACAATCACCGCCTTTTCGATGTCGGTTGGCTGCAGTCGGCAACGGCGCAGCTACAGCTGGTGGCGGTCGCTCTGCGCTTGGACCGCGCCCCGTTTGCGCCAGAGCACTGTGGCGAGCTGCGCCTGATTTACCGCTTGACCTACCGCACCCAAGTCAATGGCCACAGTGTCGCCTCGCGGTTGCCGCTCACGGTCAACGCCGTGCGTTGGCTCGATGGCGATTGCGCCGCGCTGGCCAAAAACCGCCGCAGCGATGGCACTCCACAAGTGCTCGATAACTGGGCGAAATTGCCGGTAAAAGCCATTGAACTCAACGTGCAGACCTTGCGCTGGCCGTCGACGGTGCGCGCCGATTTGGGCGGCCACGCCGAGTACGCCATGCACGTGCTGGAGCCGCAAGGGACAGTGCTGCGGCCAGCGGCCATGGAAAACCAACTCGACGTTGCGGCGATTGCCAAAGACAGCATTAAGTTAGCCAAATTGCGCCAGTGGTTGCGCTTGCCGCATACGGCCACTCAGATTGATGCCGGCCTTGCGCTGGCTCCGCAGCAATTGTGGGCGACGGCGGCGCTGAGCATGGCCCCGCGCAGCTTGATGCGGCTGGCCAATCGACCGTTTGCCCAGCTTCTCGACGACGCGGATGTACTGACGTTGGGCGCTGGCGACAAGGTCCTGGGGGCCACTCGGCTGCGCCGGTTGGACCAGCACAGTTGCACCGGTTGCCATCAGAGCCGAGCCATTGCTGGATTTCACCTGCCCGGCTCTGGGGCGACCGCGGCGGGTTGGCAGTCCGGGCGGCTGGCGGTGGCGGCGTCCGCGCACTTGCTGACCGATTTACCGCGGCGTCAGGCCTACTTGCACGCGCTGGCCACTGGCGCCAAGCCGCGCCATGAGCGGCCGCCACCTGAAGTGCCGCGTCAGCCCAGCCAAGCCGGTCACGGCGAGCATTGCGGTCTGCACCTCGAAAAAGACTGGAAGTGTGCGGCGGGGTTGCAGTGCGCGCAGATCGATGACCGCGACGTCGGAGTGTGCTTGCCGGCCCAGCGCGCAATTGGCGACCCGTGCGAGGCCGGCCTCGTGCTGGCGGGCAAAGCCGTCGGCTTAGAAACGGTGCCCAAAAGCAGCCAATTGTCTTGCGGTGCAGGCTATTGCGAGACTTCGCGCATTGGCTTTCCCGCCGGTTTGTGCGCGGCGGGCTGTGCAGTGACGGCGGGGCCGCTGGCGCCGTGTGCGGGAATTCCTGGAATTGTCGAATTCAATGCCTGCTTGGCCCGCGGTACACCGTTTGACCAGTGTGCATCGTCGTCCTTGCGACCGGCGCGGCTGCGCAGGTGCGGCCTAGACGAACCGTGTCGCGACGACTACGCGTGCATGGCGGCTTCGGCAACGGTGGCGGTGTGTATGCCCCCGTATTTTTTGCAAGAACTGCGAGTTGATGGCCATCCGCCCGCCCGAAAATAGGCACATAGCGAAAATTGGCACGGGCCCAAAGTGAACACGGCTCGCAAGTGAGCCCGGTTAGCGCACTCACCGCGGTGGCGCCGACTTGGCTTTTCTGCCTAAGGAACTGTCCTCCACTAACTCGATCGATCTGGGTAACACAGGAGCGGCGAGTCGGCCTTTGAGGACGCGAGCGTAGCGACCCACAAAGCAAGCAAACGGAACCAGTCCCACAATGACTTATTCTGGGACAATTCCTAAGTTCAACTACCTGACAAACAAACTACCAGCAAACACCCCAGCATCATGGTGTTTGGCGCAACCCGCCCCGCACAATTCGCCACCGGCGTAAAATCCAGTTTCCGAGTAGCACTGGGTTGACCACCCGCCGTACTGCGGCCGCGCCTCGCTGGCCCACTCGCAGTTCGGCGTGTCGCCGTCAACGCCCAAGCCCCAGCCGCCGTTGTAGCAATTGCCCTGCGGGTTGTTGGGGTTATTGCCGTGCAAGCGGCTCAGGTCGTCGTTGTTGGTGTAATCGCTGTTGCAGTTGCGCTTGAGGTTGTTGCTGAAAATCACCGCATTGTCGGCGCTAATCGTGCCCCCAGAGGCCACCGCAGCATCGGCCAGCGTCGCGCAGCCCCCTTGCATCATCACCGCAAAACTGGTGTGGTTGCCCACTTTCCACTGCTTGTACCCCACTTTGGTCGCGACCTTTTCAACCATCAAGAACTCGCCGAACGGCAGCGTGGCGTAGCTGTCGTACTTGTGGTCTTTGTTCTCGTCGAAGTCGGCCGCGGCGAGCGTGGTTGTGTTGGTCCACAATGCTGATTTGTAATCCCAATTCATGCCACAGGCCATCGACGCCACTCCATCGACGCTCGAAATGATCGCCACCAGTGTCCAACCGCCGCCAGCGGTGTCCATGTCGCACCACGTTTGGAAGGGCTTGCCAGTGTTGGCGGGATCTAGCCAGTAAGGGCCTGATTTTGCAGTGACACTGGCGGCGAGCACCACCTTGCACGATGCCGCCGGATTGGTCTGGCTGCCGGGTGGCGCGGTGCACTTGCCGCTGCTGCAGGTCTTGCCGGCGTCGCATTTGCTGCCAGTGCCGCACAGGGCATTGGCGTCGCCGCAGCCGTCGCTAATCGAGGTACCGCAGTCAATAGTCGCTGCCGGCGCGCACAATTCGGAGCACACCGTCAGACGGCGTTGCTTGGTGCCGTCGCACAAGTACAGGCGGGAACTGACCTTGTCGAACAGCAATTGTCCAGCCTCTTTAGCTGTACAGACGGCCACATTGGCATCGCCCACCCCAATCGCGGCTTTGGTCAGCGCCGACCCTTGCATGTCGATGCCGCCGCCAGCGCTCAAGGCGCCCGTCACTTCCAAAGCCCCGTCAATTTTGCCGCCCTTGACCGAGACGAAGCCGTTGGCGACGTCGGCTGCCAGTTTTTCTAGGGTGATGCTGCCCTTGGCGACGTCGTCGCTGCCGACGCAACCGGTGCATTGCAAGTTTTTGGCCAAATTGGCAGTCAGGGCCTCGTCGGCCAGCGCCGCCAGTTTGGCGTTGTCCGCGTTCTCGGCCAGTTTGGCCGTATTGGCGCCGATGGCATAGGTAGCGACCCCGCCCGGGCTGTCTGACCCCGCCCAGTTGAACGACACGTGGTTGGCTCCGACGGCGCCGAGCGCTATTTTTTCGCCAGTAATCGCGGCTTTAGCCAAGTCGTTGCTGCCAATGCAGCCGCTACACTGCAGGTCACCAGCTACTGCTGCTGCCATGGCGTGAATGGCCAACGGCGCGCGCCGCAACACTTCGCGCGGCAATTCGGGATCGATGCCGACCGTAACGCCGACATACACCGGCTTGGCGGAGGTGAACAGGCTGTGGTCAAGCTTGGTGGTGCCAGACCCCAACACCGTTGAAAATACCCCGTTTTTGACGGTGACGCCCAGGAACAGCTCGCTCCACAGCGGGGCGCCACCGGTCTTGTCGGCGTAAAAGGCAAAGCCCATTGGATAGCCGCCATCGGTGACCGGTCCGCCGCTGGTGCTGGTCAGTGCGCCTTGGACGGCCAGATCGATCGGCTCGGCGCGCGCTGGGGTGACCCACGGCAACCCTAGGGCAATAACGCTGAGCACGATCGTAATAACACCAAGCAATTGCTTAGACTTGAACATTGGACCTCAAGCGAGACTGTGGACAGGACCCGAAATTGCAGATCAACCTAGGTTGGTCGCCGCGAGTCGGCTGCACGACCGACGCGAGCTTGGCGACTCACCCAGCCAGCACCAGATCGACCCAAGTCGGCATAATGCCTGACTTAGGCGATCGAGTCTAGGAGCGTGTCGGGGTATACCGATTCGCTGCTGTGCTCGATCGCCGAAGTCCGGCATCAAATGCCGGACCGCCGATCTCGTGCTTGCTCAGTGGGTCGCCAAGCTCGCGTCTGCTGCGCAGCCGACTCGCGGCTCCGGTCAAAGGTTGATCTCGAATTTAGGTGACCACGTATAGCGTCTGCCACCGGCGTTCGACGGCATTTCCGATACGAATCCGGTGGGCGGTGTGGGTGCAACCGGGCGTCAGGCGGCAACCGGCTGCGACGCAACGCCAGCCGGCAGCTATGACACTAGCGAAAAGCCCTCATAACGGTAGACGGCCACCGCGCCGAACGACGGCACTGGAGCACATGTCGCGGCGACCTGCTTGAGCGAACTCTCTGTGTGCTGGAAATGGGGCTTATCTCTGTGTGCTGGAAATGGGGCTTATCTCTGTGTGCTGGAAATGGGGCTTGTCTCTGTGTGCTGGAAATGGGGCTTGTCTCTGTGTGCTGGAAATGGGGCTTAATGGCTGGGCACTGGCAGCGGGCATTAGGCAGCGGGCATTAGGGCACAAGGCTGGCGTGCCGCCGATCGAGCAACCGGGCGAATTGGCTTACGGCACTACGCAATCTTGCTCCTGAGTGCGAAACAGGCACTTACGTTCGCGCAGGCATCCGCTGCTGGCATTACAGTCGGCCGCGCCGCCGGCGACACAGGCACGCCTTTTGGCGCTGTACACACAAAGACCGTCTTCAAAACAGGCTAACAACGCTGCGCATTTTACCAAAGGGTCCGCGTAGCCGTCACCGATCGGCACGCCGTTGCTGCTGTTGCCGCTTGGATCAAAGCCACACACGCCAGCGCGAACACATTGAACACTGCCCAAGCAGTCTGACGCCGATGTGGGTACACACATCCCGCTTTTGAGATCTGCCTAGGAGCGTGTCGGAGTATTCCGACTCGCTCCTAGCGCCGTCTGGCTAGACGGCGGCAACTGTCCGAAACTGCACGGATTCACTCCGCGCAGTTCTCGGACAGTTGAGAATAGTTGACTGGCTAGGAGCCTGTCGGATCGTAATAG
>SHZD01000207.1 GCA_009692465.1 Myxococcales bacterium | reverse complement strand
CGGTCGAGGAAAGCCTATGAAGTTCGCGCCATCCATCATCCTGTGTCACTTTACGTCACCGCGGATCACGAGCCCGCGGCTCCGCAGCAGATCGCGGTGCGGCCGAATCGTCAAGCTCTCGAACGGTTACGCTTCTTGCGATCGCCCTGTTGGCGTCGGCACGACCATTGCCCCAACCCCAAGACCATGCCAAAGTCAGCCCTTAGCGGCGGCAGCGCATTGCCCCGCCGGTAACCGCGGACCACCCAACCAATGGCCGGACTCGTTCGCAGCCTATGGCAACAGACAGCGATTTGGCTGTTCTGCGCCACCTTTATCCCGCTCATGGCACTGGCCATGCTGGTGACGCTTTGCCGCAAACGCGACACGCTAGGCACGCGAATGTCCCGCATGTGGGGCAAAACCGGCCTGTGGATCGCCGGCGTCACCCTCGCCATCGATCCGACCACGCTGGCCGAATTGCGCACCAGAACTGGGCGGGTGCTGCTGTTTAACCATGCGTCCTCCTTGGATTTGCTCGTCGGCGCTTCGCTCATGCACGCCGGCGCGGTGGTGGTGGTCAAGCGCGAGTTGCTGTCAATGCCGTTTATCGGTTGGGTGTTGCCGTTGCTGGATTTTGTGACCATCGACCGCAGCAACCGCCAAGCGGCGGCGGATAGTCTTGCGGTGGCGGCTGCGCGCATCGCTGCCGAAAAGTTGACGGTAATGATTGCGCCGGAGGGTACGCGCTCCAAGGATGGCAGCTTGGGGCCGTTCAAGATGGGGCCCTTTCACCTAGCGATAGCGGCCGGGGTGCCGTTGCTGCCGGTGGTGATGCACAATTGCGCCAAGTTATGGCCGCGCGGTCGGGCCTATTGCCTAGCTGGGGTGGTCCGCATCGAAGCGTTGCCGGCCATTGACACTGCGGGGCGGACGGCGGCGGATGTTCACGATCTGGCCGACCGCGCGCGGCAGGCGTACGAGCGGGCGTTGGCCCAGGCCTAGATTTTGGGCCCCACAGGTCGTGACCGATGACTTGGCTTTTCACCCTGTTGCCGCTCCTACTCGAACTCGCCAGCCACGGCCCGGCCGACGCCCCCAAGCTAGTCGACGTCAACGCTTGGCGCACCATTGGCCGCGTCTGGTTTGCCGGCGGCGACGCCTATTTGACGACCGCCAGCGTCGACTCCTTGAGCGAAAACCTGCGCAATTGCGCCAACTGCCACAGCGAAGTCGCCAGCGAATGGCGGCCCAGCCTGCACGCCCATGCGTGGTTGGACCCCATTTTTCAGACCGCCTACGCCAAAGAACCGGACGCGTCCTGTCGGCACTGCCACGCACCGATGGGCGATCCCAACGGCACCGGCAAACATCTGGCCGCCGACGGCATCAGCTGTGCCAGCTGCCACGTCCGCAACGGCACGATTTTGGGCCCCACCGCCCGCGCCAAGGGCATCGTCGGCCACGTTGTGGTCGCCGCGCCGGACATGCACCAGGCTGGCTACTGCGGCGGTTGTCATCAGTTTGGCTTTGTGGCCCACCAGCAGGGCAAGCGCCACGGCACCTTTGAAACCACCGATTTTCAACAGAGTACCTACGCCGAGTGGAGCCAAAGCGCGCACGCCGCGCAAGGTACCCAGTGTCAGGACTGCCACATGCCGACCGTCAAGCGGGCGACCGGCAAGATGGGCGCCAGTCATCGGTTTATCGGCGCTGAACCTGAAGCTATCGCCCGCGCCGTCCAGCTCGCCGTAACGGCGACTACTACCAGCGACGTGACCCAAGTGAGCGTGCAGATTCGCGCGACTGGAGCTGGCCACGCCTTCCCGACTGGCGACCTGCATCGGCGCGCCCGCTTGCGGATTTGGTGTGCGCAACAGCCAGAGACTGTGCAACAAATCATACTTGGCCGCAGCTTCGAGGCCTATCGCGGTGTGTATGCGCGACGTGGACCGTTTGCAGCAGTGCGCACGACTGCGGATACGCGGGTGCCGCCAACAGGAACCGCGACCTATTCCGCCCGCTTGCCGCCCTGTGCAACGGTTGGCTATAGTCTGGACTACGACAACATGCCGATCCCCGATGCCAAGCTGGCGGGTGCGGATAAGCCGTGGAAAACCATCGCGGTTGCCCAAGGCCAGGTGCAGGCAAGTGCTGGCTCGCCACCTGCGTCAATCGCCCCTTGACGCACTGCGTCATCGCCCTACCTTCCGTCGCGCAAGGCCCCAACCGTGGGCGTGTCTGGATCGCTGCGTGGACGGCATTTTAGCTCTCGAAGATGGCCGCTTCTTTCGCGGTCACCGCTTTGGCGCTCGCTTGGCTCCAAGCGACGGCAGTGGCGCCGGCGAAGTGGTGTTCAACACCTTGGCGCAAGGCTATCAGGAAATCCTGACCGATCCGTCGTACGTCGGCCAAATTGTGACGCTCACCAGATCGCATGTCGGCAACTACGGCGTCAACCGCGACGATCCCGAATCTGCCGCGGTGCGCGCCGCCGGTCTGGTCGTGCGCGACCATCACGCTCATCCGTCGAATTGGCGGGCCGACCGCAGTCTGGACGCCGAGTTGCGCGACTTTGGGGTGCCGGGCTTAGGCGCCGTGGATACCCGCGCGCTGACCATCCACTTGCGCGACTTCGGCGCTCAACGCGGGGTGATTGCCGATTGGCCGGTGGCGAGCAGGCTCCCGCTGGCGGGTTGGCCATTGAGCAACACCCGACCGCGGACCATCACCGATTTGGCAGGGGCTGCCTCGGCGCGCGCCGGCCACAAGCCGAAAAGTGCCGCGAGCAAATAGGCGACGATGGTGCGGAACATGAGTCCTCAGACGGGAGAGATCGCTCGACGGGGCAGGGTGGCCCAGTTTACTCACCCAGTTCACCCACCCAGTTCACCCACCCAGTTCACCCACCCAGTTCACCCACCCAATTCAGCCCCATGCCGCATGGTATTGACCACCACGGTTTTGACGTGCATGTGGCACCGCAGCACCGCCACTGCCTCGCTGATCGGCGGCCAACTGCCCGCTGCCAGCACCTGCCGAAGTTGCCGGTCGCGAGCCCGTTGCACCAAAACGACAGGCAACGCCGGTTGCCAATCGACTGGAGCGCCATCCAGAACCACGCTGGCATAACCGTGTCGAGTCAGTGCATCCGCCAGCGCTGGCGCATCTGCAACGTCGCGCACTTCGACACCCAGTGCCAAATCCGCTGCCACTGCCGACCACACCTGAACTGCCGCGCGCGAACAAGCCAGCACGCGCACGCGATTGCCGACCGCCAAGGCCGCCACTGCGTGCGCCAGAGCAAAGGTGCCAGCCGCGCTGCTGCCGGCCAAAATTGCCACACTGCCCTTGGGTAAAAACCATTGATTATCACTGGTTTGTCCAGCAATCTTGCGGTTGGGCTCGTCAAAGGCACTAGCGACCGCGCGGCAAATCGCGAGCAAGTGGCGGCGGTCGCCTTCATCGCGGCACCAGTGCGCGGTGGCGATGACGCTGTGCAACTCCAGCGCGCGCAGGTGCCCGTTGGCAGCAGCGTCGCTAGTTGGCAGTTCCGACTCGGCCACGCTGGTCAACGATGGCGGCGTTGTCGGCATCTGCGCCAACAGGGCCAGCGCGTCGGCATCGAGTCGCCGATGGGCCACCGTCTGGGCGGTCAGTGCCGGCAAGTAGTCCGCCCCGCCAGCCTTGGGGCCGGTGCCCGACATCGCAAAACCGCCAAACGGCTCGATTGCCACTCGCGCGCCGGTAATCGGCCGGTTGACGTACAAATTGCCAACGTGAGCGGCCTGCGCCAAGGTGTCGACGTCGTCTTGCGACTGGGCAAATATCCCGCCGGTCAACGCGTACTGCGGGGCCCGCCACACCGACACCGCTTGCTGCAAGTCGGCAACCGCCACGATATGGACGACCGGGCCAAAAAGCTCTTTGCAGGCGAAAGTCTCAGTATCCATCGCAGCCGACGCTGGCAGTTCGGCGATGATTGGGCCCACAAGTAATGCACTTGTCGCACCCTTTTGGGGCAATGGTCCGGCCATCTCACTACTGCGGTCGAGCAGTACACGGCCGCCCAGCTGGGCAACTTCGAGTGCAATCTCCGCTGCAGCTACCCGCAATCGCTGCTGATCCTCGGCCGACACTACCGGGTTGACCCGCGTACCGGCTGTGTGGGCCATGCCGAGCTGCAAGTCGCGCGCAGCACTGCAAAATCGCTCGGTAAACGCCACGGCAATCCGCGCGTCGACAATAATCCGCGAGCACGCCGAACACTTTTGCCCAGCGTGACCAAACGCCGAGCGCAGGCAACCACTGACTGCCTGATCCAAGTCGGCATTGGCGGTGACGACGATCGCATTCTTGCCGCCCATTTCGGTAATTACTCGAGGCAGTTGCTGGCCAAACACCCGCGGCCCGACCCGGCGATGCAGCAAACAACCGACGGTCTGCGAACCGGTAAACACAACACCGGCTATCCGGCTATCGGCGGTCAGCGGCGCGCCAACATGCGGACCGTCGCCCGGCAAGTGGGTCAGGACCGGCACCGGCACCCCGCATTCGTGGAGTAATCGGACCCAAGCGTCTACAACTAAAGGCGTTTGCTCGGCGCTCTTCAAAAGCACTGTGTTGCCAGCGGCCAGACTGGCCGTCGCCATCCCAACCGGAATCGCCAATGGAAAGTTCCACGGCGCGATGACCGCAATGGCGCCTAGCCCAGCGAAATGAGGGTGAAGGTTGGCATGGTGCACCGCCTGCCGCGCATAGTAGTGCATAAAATCAATAGCTTCGTCGACATCGCCGAGCGCTTCGCCGCGGGCCTTGCCTGATTCGTGGCCAATTAGCGCCGCCCACGCTGGCCGCTCGGCCCGCAGGCGCTCAGCAGCCCGAACAAGCGGAATTGCCCGCTGTGCTGCCAATAGGCCCGCCCAAGCCTGTCCCGCCGCCACGGCATCGCCAACAGCTGTAGTCACATCCGCGGCGCTGGCAAACCGAATGTGGCCAACGACGCTCTCTGGTGCACTTGGCGATTGCACTGCATGAAGCACACCCGAGCGCGCGGGATCGTCAGCGTCCACCGGTACAAGCTGGTCAATCGCGCGCTGCAGCGCCGCCCGGTGTTCCGGACGATCAAGCAAAAGCGGCGCCACGTTGCGAAACGGGAGTTCCTCATCGCGTTCACTCACCAGCGACGGGCGCACCAATTGGCCCTCTTGCCGCAGCTGATCCAGTGTTTGCCTTGGAGTTACCAAGAGTTTAGTCAAATCCACGCCGTTGCGCGCTGCGGTCAATACTCCAACTTGGGAACTGTTTTCTAAAATCCGCCGAACTAGATAGGCCATCCCTACAAGCAGCGAGCCGACGGGGATGTAGTTGCGCACCGCCCAACCCAGTCGCGCCATCCCGGCTGACAGTGCTTCATAAGTCATATGCAGTGCTTGATGCTCAATCGGCGGCGCGGTCGGAAAAACCTGCGAGCGCGCTGCCTCGGCGAAACAATGGTCGCGCAGATTGTGGCTGCCCAGACACAACTGAATATGCTCGCTAGCTTGCAGCGCAGTAAGGGTGAGCAACTGGTACGCCGCGTCCGTCTCCGCCTTGTTGAGAAACTGCGGCGCCAGCGTATCGTGAACGCTCGCCTCAATCGTTTCAGCGTCCCAGTACGCGCCCTTGACCAAGCGAATCGGCATGGCGACACCGCGTAGCTTTGCAAAATCAATGACTTGCCGAATGTGCACGCCGGCATCGCGCAGATAGGCTTGCACCACAATGCCGACATCGGGCCACTGACGCAAACTAGGTGTTTCCATCAATGCTTTACGCATGATAGTAAACGTAAGGTTACGCACTAAATAATGTTCTGCATCGAAATGGATGAAAACACCTGCCGTTTTTGCGGTCATCAACACCAGTTGCAACCGCGGACCTACGCGCATCCACACGCCTTCAGGGTCGTCGGGGTCGTAATCGGAACACAGCGCAGAGGTCTTGATCGACACATGCGCCCGTGGAATCCCTGCGTTAGTGCGCCCATGGGTGCCATTTTCGGCAAACCCGGCGATCAGCGCCAACACGCGGTCGCGGTAGGTGTCGGCCTCCACTTCACTGACCACCAGTTCGCCCAACTGGTCAATAGTGGCGTCGCGATTGGTTTTCGCCAGTGCGTCCAATGCCTTGTGCGCTCGGTGCATGTCCTCGCCGGCAATAAAAGTGCGCGCCATCGCTCGAACCACCGCCCGCGTTGCCCGCGCCACCCACGCCTGCGGCAGCACCGCGGTCACCCGCGCCGCTAGACCAACCGCTTGCACCATCCACGTCGGCATGGCCTCGCTTTCGCGCTGCCCATGACGCAACTGCTCGTCATCACTGAGCATCCGGCGCAAAGTCTCGCGCAAAAGACGCGCAACTTCGGCGCCGCGCACGTCGTGGTCCAACGCTGGCAACGCCGCCACAAATCGTAGCAAGTGTACGCGCAATACCGCGATTTCAGTGGTGAGTTCCAGGCCCCATTGGCTGATGCGCTCGCGCAGGCTCGGCCGGTGGTCGTCCATTGCCCCGGCCAACTGCCGCGCCACTCGCTCGGTTTCTGTGTGAATTGCCGTCAGCGATGTCAGCGTGATTCCTTGGGGCTGCCACCAGTTCAACATCTCGCAATCGCGGGCCAATCGGTCAATATCGAGCGGCGCCGCCGTCGCACTTGCGGTGTCCCACGCCTGCACCAATTCGGTCAACTTAGCGTGGCGATGGCGATTTTCCGTGCCCCGCCAGTCCGCGTGGGCAGCCAAAAGGAAGCGTTCATGACCAAAGCGCGGCGAGCCCAAAACAATGACGTTGGTCAGCGGATCGACTGCGGCCGCCAATAGCGCCCCGCATGCATCAATAACGGTGCGAAATGGCCCTGCCTGCGCCAGATCGAGTTCGTCTTGCAAATCAGCAGCGATCTCGCCAATCAGCGTGTCAGCACTGGCAATGCACGGCTGCAGGTCGCGACTGAAGCGAACTTGCCACTGGCGCCCGTTCACCGTCCAGTCGACGCTAGTGACTTGGGGCAGCGGCGGGGACTCCGGGGACTCTAACTCAGCGATGGGCAATAACGACATGCAGAACGGCCTAATTTTGGGCTCGGGCAAGAATAACTCGATCGATCCGCGATTGGAATGGAGCGCCGAGTCGGCTTGCAAAGCCGCTAGTTAGCGACCCACCAGACAAGCAAGAGGCCGGGGTGCGAAATCGACTTGATTTTGCACGGGCCCTTAGTTGGCAATGTAGGTGATGATGTAATCCCAGACGAAGATGCCGATCGCACTGGTGACGACGCAGTTGTTGACCGCACGGCCGACGCCAGCGGCGCCACCTGACACGCCAAGACCATAAAAACATGATACAACGCTGATACTTGCGCCAAACGTCACCCCCTTGGTCAAGCCCACTAGGTACTCAGGCAACAAGTGCGAATCGAAGACGCCGTTGAAAAACACCTGCCAGTTGACGTCCAAAATGAACTGCGAGGTCAGCGCCCCGCCAATCAACGCAAACAAGTCGCCCAGCGCGGTCAGCAGCAACAGCATCAGCACCATCGCTAAAAATCGTGGAACTACAAGGTGTTGCATCGGATCGATAGCCAGCGCGCGCAGAGCGTCCAGCTGCTCGGTCACTTTCATGGTGCCCAGCTCGGCCGTGTTGTTGGCGCCGACGCGGCCCGAAAACATCAAACCAATCAACACGGGGCCGACTTCGGCCAGCACCGCGTAGCCCGCGCCCCAGCCGAGCAGGCCGGTCGCCCCGGTTTGTTTCACGTACTGGCCGGACTGAATGACCATGATGGCGCCGGTAAAAAGAGCGGTCATGATCACGATCGGGTAGCTCTTGACGCCAACTTTGAACAAGTTGAGCCAGGTCTCGTCGCGGTCAAAACTCAGCCGTGCCACGCCGCGCAGGATCCGCAGCATAGTCAAGGTGATGCCGCCGACGGTGTCGGACACTTCTAGGAATTTGCGGCCGATCGCCGCGACCGCTTTCACTTTTTGCCCTCATCACGGCGAAAAAACTCGCACACAATGGGGTCGGTGGCGCGCATCGCTTCGCCCTCGTTGCCTGAAAAGTGGACCTTGCCCTCGTACAACAAGATGTAGCGGTCACAAGCCGGGCGCATGCGGTCAATGTCATGTGAAATCACCAAGCAGGTCGAATTGCGGTGCGACTGCGTCTTGCGAATCAGATGGAATATCTTCGAACTGGTCACCGGATCGAGGCCAGCCGTGGGATCGTCGAAAAAGATCAGCTCGGGGTCGTTGATATTGGCCCGCGCCAGCCCGACGCGCTTTTTCATGCCACCGGACAGCTCGTTGGGCATTAGGTTGCCGACCTTAGGCAAATCAACTTCACTGAGCCGTTCTTGCACCTTGGCGGCGATTTCCTCAGGGCTGGAGCCACCACGCTGGCGCATCGGAAAGGCCACATTTTCGCCAACGGTCATGAAGTCGAAAAGCGCATAGTTTTGAAACACCAACCCCACACGCTCGCGCAACAATTGTCGCTGTTTCTCCTTTAGTTCCGACAAGATTTGACCCAAAATCTCAATCTCTCCTGCATCTGGTTCCAGTAAACCACAGCAAATCTTGACTAAAACGGTCTTGCCGACCCCACCTGGACCGATCAGCCCCAGCACTTCGCCTTCGCGCATTTCCAAGTCGATACCATCGAGCACGCACACGTCGCCAAACCACTTGGTTAAGCCAGTGATTCGCAACACCACCGGCTTGTCGGGCATGCGCTCGATTGCCGGTTTAAGCCACGGCAATTGCAAGGCAATAGGATCGTCACGCATCGGCTAACTGCCTCCAGGTTTGCGCGACGACGGCTGGCCCAAATTGGGACGGCGCAGTTCAACTTGTAGGCGTTCAATCCGCTCTCTGGCGACCGCGCACTCTTTGGGCTCGATGGCGGCGTAGGAATCCACCTCCTGTTTGCAGGCACTGCGCTCCGCTCCGGTCGGCAACTCACTGCAAATGCGGTGGTCGTTGTCCTTGAAATCCTTGGCCCGCCACAGCACAAAGCTCAAAATCTCGCGGTAAGTAGCCATTGCAGCCAGCCGTTCGCCTTTGGCTTCTTGCACTTCGGCCAGAGTCACTAAGTAACGGGGCATATGCAGCGGCCGCCGCAGCATGGCCGGCAGATTGCGCGCGTGGTGTTCCGCCCGCGGCAAATTGAGCAGCGGTCCACGGTACAGTTCGATCAGCCGCGCCGAGGCCAACCGTTGCTCCTCATAGGTATACGACGCAAAAACATAGCTAGTTTCAAAGGTATTGACCAATCGCTCCAGATCGCGCGCTTCCAGCTGCAGGGCCCCGAGCTTGCGGTAAATGCGCGCCCGCGTCATCACGCAGTCGACGTAAGTGGCGTCCTCTGGATGACTGCGCTCTTGGCGCTCCAGCAGCTCCACCGCTTGTTGCCACGCCGTGGGTGTCCCTTCCAAATCCAGCAGCATGGCAGCGCGCAACAGCAGGTTGTCGGCAATCTCGGACCGCGGATCCCGAGCTTCCAGCGCCAAGAATTGACCAATCATCGCTTGGCGTTTACTCCGATCGCGCTCGCCATGCAGATACAGGTGGTCCAAAGCGCGCAGGGTCGCCGGTTCGTCGGGGGCGCGCTCCACCAAAGCCAGCCACAGCGCCACCGCATCGTTTACTTTGCGCAGTTCGTAATAGCGCAGCTCGCCGGCGTGCAAAAGTGCGCGCATTCGCATCGGTTTGTCGATTGCCGAGGTCGCCAACACATCGTAACAAGCCGCGCCTTGGGCAGGCAGGCCGCCGCGCGCTTGGCTCTCACATTCCAAAAGCCCAGCTTCGTCGGCATCGCGCGGATCGGTGGCCGAAGCACGCAAGCGCCCAAAACGCTTGGCCGCGAGCTCATTTTGGCCGTCGATGTACAGCTTTTCGGAGTAGTAGAAGTCCCGTTCCCATTGAGTGAGCTTCGGGCTCAGCGCGCAGCCTGCCGCCGTCCAAATCAAAAAAGCGTGTAAAATCGGCAGACACGGAAGCCGCATGGCGCGGATCGTAGCGCGAAGGGCGGGCTATGTCATTCGGAGTTTTGTCAGCGCGTGCCGGGTCCAGATTACTACCGGAAATCGCCGCCGTAGGGGACCATGCCCAAATTCCCCACCGAAATTCCCCGCGGCCCCCGATTTGGGATGCCAGTGCCCTGTCGCTCGCTGTCGCTCGCTGTCGCTCGCTGTCGCTCGACAAGGAGCAAGGAGCTTTTCTGTCAGGGGCGTACTCTCGTACGTCCCTGACAGAAAAGTGACGCAGTGACGCCGAGATGC
>SHZD01000206.1 GCA_009692465.1 Myxococcales bacterium | reverse complement strand
TCTATTACGATCCGGCAGGCTCCTAGCCAGTCAAATATTCTCAACTGTCCGAGAACTGCCCGGAGTGAATCCGTGCAGTTTCGGACAGTTGCCGCCGTCTAGCCAGACGGCGCTAGGAGCGAGTCGGAATACTCCGACACGCTCCTAGGACGATGCTCGCGGGCCGCGGTGTCCTGCGGCCGCCCCAGTCTCACTGCGGCGGCCACTTGAGGCGATGAGGAGTTGCGGCCCGTGCGCCGGCCGCGCCCGGCCTGCGCCGCTGTGCTGCTATGGCTAGACGCCCCGCCCGCCCCCTCGTACAATCGCCTGTCTGTACTGGCAATCGACCGTGGTTGCCGCAAGGTGCCGATGCAGAACTTGGGAATTCCGCCGCGACTCTGGGCTTGTCACCGTGGACCGGTTGGCCACCTGAGGCACCTGCTGCTCTGGCTCGGTGCGCTGATGGTGCCTGCGTGCAGCGACAGCGGCTTGCCCGACCTGAGCACTGGGCTCGACGTCGCGTTTGGCTGCCCGTGTGCCGATGGATTTGAGTGCCACCCGATCAAAAATATCTGCGTGGCAAAGGGCTTGGCTCAGTCGGACACGGTGGCGGAGGCCACAGGCGATGGGTCCGGCGAGCATAGCGAAGCCAGCGATGTGGACGGTGGCGAGGCGGCCGAGACGAGCGACGCAGCTGCCGGCTTGGATCAGGTGGCGGACGAAGCGACGGGGCCCGGCGAAACTGTAGCGGAGCTGCCGGACACTGCGGTTGAGGTCGGCGAGCCGGCGGATGCGGAGGTGCTGGGCGAGGGGGTGGCGGCAGGCGACGCCGATACGGGCGGCGACGGTGCGACAGACGGATCGTGCACCACAGCCGGTGCGCCGGAGCTGTGCAATAACAAGGACGATAACTGCAACGGGATGACCGACGAAGGCTGCGACGACGACAATGACGACTACTGTGACGCGGCCATGTACGTCTTCGGCAATCCCCTGACCTGCAAGCAGACCAACGGCGGCGTGGGCGCGGCGGGCAATGACTGCAACGACGACCCCGCCAAGAGCGGCGCAGCGCAGAACCCTAGCAAGAGTGAGATCTGCAACGACATCGACGACGACTGCAAGGCGGGCGTCGACGAAGGCTGCGACGACGACAATGACGACTACTGCGACAAGGACATGACGGTGTTCGGCAAGCCGTTGACCTGCTTCGCCACCGACGGCGGCAGCGGCGGCGGGCCGGGCAATGATTGCAACGACGCGGCCAGCAATGGCATGGCCCAGAATCCCGGCAAGACCGAGGTCTGCAACGACCTAGACGACAACTGCAACGTCTCCACCGACGAAGGTTGCGACGACGACAACGACAACTACTGCGACAAGGACATGAAGGTGTTCGGCAAGCCGTTGACCTGCTTCGCCACCGACGGCGGCAGCGGCGGCGGGCCGGGCGATGATTGCAACGACGCGGCCAGTGGAGGCCTAGCCCAAAATCCCGGCAAGACCGAGGTCTGCAACGACCTAGACGACAACTGCAACGTCTCCACCGACGAAGGCTGCGACGACGACAACGACGACTACTGCGACGCGGCCATGTACGTCTTCGGCAATCCCCTGACCTGCAAGCAGACCAACGGCGACGTGGGCGCGGCGGGCAATGACTGCAACGACGACCCCGCCAAGAGCGGCGCAGCGCAGAACCCTAGCAAGAGTGAGATATGCAACGACATCGACGACGACTGCAAGGCGGGCGTCGACGAAGGCTGCGACGACGACAACGACGACTACTGCGACGCCGGCATGACGGTCGTCGGCAAACCGGTGAATTGCAGCAAGACTGATGGCGGGGTTGCGCCGGGCAAAGGGGGCAACGACTGCAACGACGCTGCAAGCGGCGGCGCGACGCAAAACCCGGGCAAGACTGAGATCTGCGACAACAGCGTGGACGACAATTGCAGTGGCGCGACTGACGAGGGCTGCAGCACTGGACCAGCCGGCATGGTCTTGGTCCCCGCGGGCAAGTTCTGGATGGGCTGCAACGCCACCAAGGACACGGTGTGCAACGGCAACACCTACGAGAGTCCGCAGCACAATGTGACGCTGTCGGCGTATTACATCGATGCTACCGAGGTGACTGTCGCGGAGTACAAGAAGTGTGTGGACGCCAGTGGTTGTGCTGCGCCGGGTGGTGACACGACCAGCATCTACTGCAACTGGGACACTGAGGCCAAACAGGCCAAGCTCGGCCGCGGTCAGCACCCTGTGAACTGCGTGAACTGGACCGAGGCGCAGAAGTACTGCAAGTGGCGGGGCAGTCAAGTCGATGCTGCCAACGCCAGCAAGTATGACCTGCCAACTGAGGCGCAGTGGGAAATGGCAGCGCGCGGCAGTTGTGAGAAGAACGGCAGCACGGCGAGCAACGATGCTGGGTGCAACGCGGCAATGCGGACCTATCCATGGGGCGAGCAGGCGCCATCCTGCACGTACACGATCATGGACGACGGTGGATATGGGTGCGGTGCCAGCACGACCGCGGCGGTTGGCAGCAAGGCGGCTGGCGACAGCCCGTATGGTGCCCGCGACATGGCCGGAAACGTGTACGAGTGGGTCAAGGACTGGTACGCGGCGGGTTACTACGGCACGTCGCCAGCAACTGATCCGGAGAACACTGCGAGCGCCTCCGGCCGGGTGATTCGCGGCGGCAGCTTCAGCAACTCAGCCGCCTACTTGCGTGCGGGCTACCGCAGCTACGACGCCCCGGTCGACCTCTACTACTACATCGGCCTGCGTTGCTTCAGGTCTTCGCCCTGATCCCCTGTCCTGCTGTTCGCCTGTGACGACGCGCTAGCGGCGTGCCTGTGAGCCCGGCCGGCCTGCACGCGATCGCAGCCAATTGCCTAGCCCGCACCGCCCGTGCAGCCGGCCGCCAGCGTGCGCAGCCGCGCGGCCGAGCCAGCGGGCGGTGTGGGCGTAGGTGTCACCGGCAGCAATTGGACGCGGCTGGGCCCGAGATCGTGGGGTCATGGGGCTCCGCCCCTTGCCGCTCGAAAAATCGGCGAGCCCAACTTGCATTTATGCGCATCCTCGCATAGCCCGCACCGATGCGCGAAAACCGCATCATCACCGTGCCGCTGAACCCGCGCACAGGCCTGTTTGACCACGACGTGCTGCGTGGCTATCTGGTACATCGCGAGTTGCTGCGCGCCGAGCCGCACTTCTTCCACCACGACGGCGCCCTGCAGTGCGCGGTGTACCTCGAGAGCCGTGTGCTTCAGGGCGCGGAGCCACCGCAAGCAACCGCCAATCTGCCACCGTTGGCCCACCCCCGTGGGTTCGGCTCCTGGCAAGCACAATCCTGAAGAAGCCGCGGCTTTCAGCGCGTTGCTCAGTGAGTTGGACGAGGTTGAGCGTGCGCGCTACCAGCGCTTGGGGCACTAGCGGCGGGCGGCCGCCCATCGGTTTGGCTTGCCGCCTTACGTGCTGTGCTCCAACCGCCAAGCGTTTGAACTGGCAAGACGCGCCCCAGCCAGCCTGCAGGCGCTCGGCGAAATCAAGGGCTTCGGGCGCAAGACCGTCGAGACCCACGGCGCAGCGATTCTGGAGGTGTTACATGGCGCCCAGCCGCAACGCGGGTCCGACCGACCTGATCCTGTTCAAAAAATGGATGGCGACGACCCAGTGGATCCTGCTGCAAACCCAGCGCTTCCCGCAGAACTTCCGCCACACGCTGAGCCAGCGGTTGGACAGTCTGGCCCTAGCGATTCTTGAGGATCTGACCACCGCCGCCTAGCAAGCCGCGCCGGCGCGCACCCTGCGCACCGCCAACGACCGGCTGAACAGGTTGCGCGTGCTGCTGCGATTGGCGCTCGAACTCAAATTGCTTTCGCATGACCACTACGCTGAGATCACTGACCAACTGGCCGAGAACGGCCGCCTGTTGGGCGGGTAGCTTCGCCAGCAGGCGGGTGCCCCGCGCGCCTATGGCAGCGACAGCCAGGCAGTGACCAGTGGAGTTTGAGCGCGCGGTAGCGCCAGCCGCGCTGCTGCGCGCCTTTGAGCGTGCGCGGCGCGCCAAGCGCGGCATTGGTGGCGAGCCGGCGTTCTACTTCGAGTTAGAGCGCAACCTGCACGACCTCTCTGCGGCGCTGCTGGCGCGGACTTGGCGCCCGGCGCCCTACCGCTACTTCGTCGTCCGCCACACCAAAGAGCGAGTGGTCGCCGAGGCGAGCTTTGCCGACCGCATCGTCCACCACGCCCTGATGGCAGCGCTCGAGCCGGCCTGGGAAGCGCGCTTCATCGCCAACAGCTACGCTTGCCGCCGTGGCAAGGGTCAACACCTTGCCGTCCAGTCTGCCGCCGACCTGACGGCGCGGCACCGCTTCGCGCTGCGCTTAGACATCCACCACTATTTCGCGCATGTCGAACACACGACGTTGATCGACTGCCTGCGGGCGGGCGGGGCCGACCTCGGTGCGCTGTGGTTGGCGCAGACCATTTTGGCGGCGGCGGGCGATTCGTCGCAGGCCTCGTCACCGGGCGTCGGCATCCCTATCGGCAATCTGACCAGTCAATTCTGGGCCAACGTGTACTTGCATGACGCCGACAAGCAGGGCGAACAGTTGGTCGGCGGCGACAATTACCTGCGGTACATGGACGACTTCGCGCTCTTTGCCGACGACAAGGCCGTCCTGTGGCGCGCTCATGCAGCGATCGACGCATTTGTGCACGACCGCCGCGGGCTAGCCCTCAAGGTCCGCGCCACCAGCCTAGCGCCGACGTCCGAGGGTGTAGCGTGGCTGGGCTTGCGCTTGTTCCCCAGCATAGTTCGCCGACAGCACCCTGGCCGCAAGCGGCTGTTCGGTAAGTTGGCCGCGTGCCACCAGCGCGCCAGTGCCGCCCCGCTCGCCGAAGACGCCGAGTCGCCTCGGGCCCGCGCCCTGTGCGGCCACCTCGGCCACCGTTGCCTGCTTGGCTTGCGCCGTGCAGCCGTTGCGGCAAGCGACCCCGCCTGAACGCGCTGCTTGCCACACCTTGCCACCGCGTGCACACTCCCGTCTAGCGGGCGACGGCGACCAACGCCTCCAACCGAGTGATTCGCGGCGGCAACTTCAACAACTCAGCCACCAACTTGCGTGCGGGCAACCGCAACAACGACACCCCGGCCGACCTCAACAACAACATCGGCCTGCGTTGCTTCAGCCCACGGCGCTGCCAGAGTGCGGTCTTAGCCAACGCCGCACGGGTGCACAAGGTCCGTGACCAGCCGCCGTCGCCCCGAGCCGGCCCAATTGCGCGCCGGACGAAGAAAGCCAACCGTAGCCGGCAGCTTTGCTGGCGGCTGCGGTTGGTGGCGCGGCCGCCATCGATCAGGCCGCCACGGCCCCATGACTGAAAATGGTGCCGGCCAGAACTCGGGGCGGTAGACAACCCCGACTGGAGTGAGGCCACCTCCAACCCCAGCGCCACACCTGCCCTTCGCCCTCAAACCCCCAACATCGCCCGCGCTGCAGCTTCGGTCATGCCGTTGGCGATACAGTGTGCAAGCAACGCCTGCTCGGTCTCGGCCTTGCCCTCAGGTTGCGCAGCGTTCGCCTCAGCTTGCGCAGCGATCGCCTCGGCCTGCGCCCAATGCGCCTCGGCCTGCGCCAAATTCGCCTCGGCATCGGCCGCCTTCTTGAGCACCGCACGCTGCCTCCGCACAAAATCAAACCGCCGGTGCTGCATCTCCAGCCCCGCGAGCGACAGCTTGGATTCCTCAGTCAGCTCAAACGCCTGCCGCAACGCCGGGTCCGCCGCAAACCGGGGCGGCACCCGGTCCATCGTCCCGGAATGTCCGACGAAATACAGCCAGAACTCGTCGATCGCCGCCAGCTGATCCTCGGTCTTGCCAAACTTGGGCAGCTCGACAAACACCAACTCGAGGTCGTCGGTGTAATTGGTAAACCGGTGCTGCTCCAGCAGCTTGAAGCGGCTGACATGCTCCACAGCTTCCGGGAACATCACGAAATCCGTCAGCGTCAGCGCAATCACCGGGTTGAGCAGCGTGTAGTCCTGACCCTTGGCCAGCTGAAGCGAGTAGTTCTTGGCCGCGTTGTACAGGATCCGCTGCTCAAACCCCTGCACGTTGAGGACCTGCATCTCGACGATGACATGCTTGCCGTTGGCCAGCACCGTCTTGACGTCGACGTAGGTGTCTTTCATGCCCTCGATGGCCGGCACCATGGGTCGACGATGGTCAGGTCGGCAATGGCGTGCTCGCCACGGTTGTCCAACAGCGCGTTGAGAAAGCTGATCAGGATCGGCTTGCTCTCGGAGCTGCCAAAGACGCGCTTGAAGGCCCCGTCGGTGGTGACGTCGAGGTAGCGCATGGCGAAAATTCCGGCGGCAGTGCAAACGGCCGCGGCCGATCCTAGCGGAGATCGGGGCGGTGGGCGACTGGACTTTGCCGAGGGGCGCAGATCGAAATGAGTGCGACCCAACGGTCGGCGCTGGTTTGGTCGAGACTGGCCCCGCCGAGCCTGGTTTGCCCTCACCCCGCCCGCTTTGCGGGCTGCCCCTCTCCCGCTAGACGCGGGCGAGGGGACGACAGCACGCGAGCACCGCGAGCGCTCTGGCGGGGGTGAGGGCAATCCGGAACGAGGCGTCCTGGACAAAAGCGGCTAGTTCTGGCGCGCGTTGCCGTTGCCATTAGCCACCTTACGCGACGCGTCAGCCTGTCGCAGTGCGGCCAGTCCGCTCATTCTGAGCAGGGCCCCGGTGGGCAATTGCGGCGGATGCCGGACCCGCGAAGGGGGCAAAACAAGCTGACGGCACTGCACAACCGCGGCTTGTCACCACCCGCCCGCTACCGCCACCTGCCAGCCAGCGCTGCCCAATGGCCCAACGCTGACTTTCGGCGCGCTCGCCTCGCCCGACAGCGCCAGCCAAACCAGCGACCCAGCCGCCGCCACGCCGCCGGCGATCGCTAGCACCGAGCCATACTGGTAGCCGCGATCCGCGCTGGCTTTGGCCGCCGCGTAGTCCGCTTGGCTCATCCCATCGACGGCAGCACCGGTGGATTTGGCCTTGTCGAGCTTGGCCTGCAGGTCGGACGCCTGCGCCGCCGCCGCGCCCCACCAGGCGGCGCCGCCAAGTGCTACTGCTGCGGATGCCCCTACCGCTGCCCACGCCGCCATGGACCGGCCGCGCGGCGCAGGCGCGACCACGTCGACCCCGGCCGCCGTGGAGACCACGGCCGGCTTGGGCGCTGGCATGGCCACGACAGGCGGTGGATCTTTGCGGACGACCGGAGGCGGTTCGGGCTTCGGGGGTGGCGCCGGCTCCACTTTGACCGGCGTCTCAACCTTGACCGGCGGCACAACCTTGACCGGCGGCACAACCTTGACCGGCGGCACAACCACCGGCTTGGGCTGTGGCTCCACCACCTTGCCGCCCCCGCCGGCCGCAAGCTGGATCGTCCGCTCGATCACCTTATCCGGCGCGGTCGGATCCGCTCGAATTTCGGCAAACAACGTCTGCGCCGCAGCCACATTGCCAAGCGCCAGCTCAATGCGCGCCAACAGCAACTGCACGCTCGCCGGTTCCGGATAGACCTTGCCGTCTTCGGCGCGTTTGGCCTGCCCGAGCAACACCGCGTGCCCGGACCGCGCGCTCAATTGGGCCGCCTCGAGCTGACCGTCAGCCAAATGTTGCTGCGCCTCGTCGAGCTTGCGGTTGGCCGCCGCCCGAAACGACGTCACGTTGCGGCCGGCGTCCACCGTCATCAGCGTCGATGCGCGGGCAAACGCTACCGCCGCTTCGGCAAACCGCGACAAGTGCTCAAGCGAACGGCCATGGGTAAAATGCAGGTTCTCGTGTTCAAAGTTGCGGATAGCCTCGGTGTACAGCTCGGCGGCGCGCTCGTAATCGCGGGCCATGTAGGCAGTTTCGGCTTCGGCGGCGAGCTTTTGCGCTGCAGCCAAGTTGCCGCCTTTCGGGGCGGCTGTCGCTGGGCGCGACTGGCTGGCGACAGCGAACAGGCCGAGCATCAAGGTGAGCAGACACTGCCGAATCCAAAACTGCATCGCGACCTCGCGCCGGTTGGCCTGCCTAGAACGTACGGAAGGAGTCGCCCGTCTTGGCCTTGGCCGGCTTGGCCTTGGCCGGCTTGGCTTTGGCAGCCGGCCTGGCCGGTGCAGGTTTTGCGACAGCGGGGGGTGGTTCGACCACCGGCGCGGGTGCGGCGGCTGCCGCAGACGGCGGCGTCGCTTGGGCTGGCAGGACCACCGCGGCACCTACCGTGACTGCGGGCGCGGCCACCGGCTCTTCCACTGGCCGCGCTGGGGCGACAGGCACGGACGGTGTCGCGGCGGCGGCCGCTTGGGGCGCAGGCGGAGGACTGGCTTGTCGCGACGAAATCCAGGCAATTGCCGCGACGGCGACAACGGCAAGCGCGACAATGCCGGCAATCAGCGGGGGCCTGTGCTGCGCCAATGGGGCCGCGTCCGGCGCAGGAGCTTGCCCCACCGACTGCAGGGCCGGCGCCCCGACCCGGCCGGTATACGGCGTTGGCACTTGCGCCGACGCCCCGACTCGGCCGGTATACGGCGTTGGCACTTGCGCCGACGCCCCGACTCGGCCGGTATACGGCGTTGGCACTTGCGCCGACGCCCCGACCCGGCCGGTAAACGGCGTTGGCACTTGCGCCGACGCCCCGACCCGGCCGGTAAACGGCGTTGGCACTTGCGCCGTCGCCCGCCGCGGCGCCGCAAGTGTCTCTGTTGGCATTGCCCCGGCTTCGGCGGCGTCCCTGACCGCGCCGGCTATCTGGGTTGGGCCAAGCGCCGCGACAGCGTCAGTCAACTCAGCGCGAAACTCTGCGGCGGTGGCGTAGCGCTGGTCGACGCTGTAGGCCATGCCCTTGCGCACGACCGCCGCCATCGGCCCATAGGCGTCCAAATCATCGCTGTCGGCGAGCGGATCCGAGTCGGGATCGGCCTTGGCGAACACCAGTTGCATCGCGTCGACTTGGGGATACGGCCGCCGGCCGGTCAAGACCTCAAACATCATCACGCCAACAGCATACAGATCGACGCGGTGGTCCGGCGTCCGCGCACCTTGACGGGCCAACTGCTCCGGCGCCATGTACTGCGGCGTACCCACAATCGCGCCCGCGTCGGTCAGGCTGGCCATGTCCGGGTCGGCCGGCCGGCTGTGGTCAAATGACTTGGCCAACCCAAAATCGAGCACCTTGACGAACCACTCGTAGCCAGACGCCGGCTTGGCCATGGCGTTATCCGGCTTGATGTCGCGGTGCACGATGCCGCGGTCGTGCGCCGCTTCCAGCGCCGACAGCAGCTGGGTAAAAACATCGCCAAAGGCCTTCCAGGTCGGCGGCTTGGTCGTCCAGTCGCGAAAGACCTTGCGCAGCGGCTCGGCGCCTGCCACCAGCTCCATGACCATGTACGGCGCGTCTTCATCCAGAGAAGCCACCCCAAAGTCGATCAATTTTACAATGTTGGGGTGGTCTAGCGCCGCAACGGCCCGCGCCTCGCGGGTAAAGCGGGCGCGCATCATGTCGTCGATCTGCACGCCGCTGATGACCTTGAGCGCGACTTCGCGCATCAGCGGTTGCTGCAGCGCGATCATCACCACGCCCATGCCACCTTTGCCCAACAACTTAACCAGCAGATACTTGCCACCGAGCAAGAGGCCCACCCGCGGGTCGACTTTGGCTCCGAGCAAGTCGGCCGGCACGCCGTGGTAGCCCTTGCGCTGGCAGGCCAACTGCGTGCACGCCACGCCAACGTCGGCGACGGGTTGCCTGCAGCTGGGACAAAGCACGGACATCGGGGAACCTATGGGTGCGCGCAGGTGCTTTGGCCGCTCAACCCGCGAGGCCGGCGATACTATGCCACCGCGCGATCAGGCGCAACGGCGGAGTGGACCAGCCCTCGGCTTGCCGAGGCGTAGTCGGAGCAACCACGGCACCCTCGCCACCCGCTCGCCAAAACCGACCTCGCCAGCCTGCCAGACCCGCCGGCAACGGCGTGCGCCAAGCGTGCTCCCCTCGCGCGGCGCCTGTCAAGCCCGACTTTCACGCTGATTTTGGACGTAATTCTCGCCAGGCGGATAGGAACTGCAAGCGCCCTAGCCATTCCAGCCCCAACCAAAAAACCGCCATTTCGCGCCGCCAGACCATCCGAACTCACCACTTCGCCAGTCTGCCGCAGCCCGATCTCGCCGGCAACACCCAAATTTCCCTCGAATTTTGGCCATTTGAACGCAGCTATCACGCAGCTATCCCGCCCGGCGCCAGCAAATGCCCTGGCCTCAGGTCAAAGACG
>SHZD01000205.1 GCA_009692465.1 Myxococcales bacterium | reverse complement strand
CGTCTGCCGAAGTGGAGCGCCAACAGCGCGCCGAAAAAGCCGATTTTCACTATCGACTCGCCAATGGCTACTTTCACAGTAATAGCATTGATCTAGCGATTCGTGAGCTGATTACTGCACTCGATATCGACGCGAACCACCCGGACAGTCGCTACCTGTACGGCTTCTTGCTTTTTGGTCGCAAACGCTACGAGGAAGCCGCGGAGCATTTTCGCAAGGCCCTGCAAGCGCAGCCCGATTTTTACGCGGCCCGCAACATTTTGGGTGCGACCTACATCGAGTTGGAGCGGTACTTCGATGCGATTGCCACGCTGGAGCCGTTGGTCCGCGAGCCGCGCTACACCACGCCCTACCACGCCTACAACAATTTGGGGCTTGCTTACCTCAAACAAGGCGATTTGCGGCAGGCCGACAAGAACTTTCGGATGGCTGTGTTTGTCAATCCGAAGTTTTGTCAAGGATATCGCAATCTTGGCATCCTATCTATGGCCCAACGCGACTATGCCGGCGCTGTCGAGCAGATGACTGAAGCCACGGTGCGCTGCCCCAAGTACGCCGAGCTGCATTTGCAGCGTGGCGAGGCGCTGGAGGCGAACCGCAAGTTTGACGCGGCCGATGCGGCCTTCAAGAAGTGCGCAGAGTTAGCGGGCGAGTCGCCCGTTGGCCGGCGATGCAAAGCTCGGTTGCGCAATGCGACCGGTGGCAGCGGATGGAACCATGCAACCGTCGATCCGTAATCTCGGCACCCGAGTTTTTCAGTGGGTCGACCGCGCGGGCATGGGTCCGGCGGCGCGTGCGGCGCGTGCTGAACGGCGCATTCGCCACATTGCGTGGGCGCTGGGCGGTTACGTCATTTTCGCCTATAGCGCGGCGGTGGTGGCGGTGGTCAACGTCGATGGTGTGCGCAAGTACGCGGAAGGAAACATTATGTTTCGCTCGCGCATGGAGACGCGCCGCGGGGATATTGTCGATCGCCATGGTGTCACGCTGGCGACTTCGCTGCGCTCGGACTCAGTGTCTGTCAATCCGCGCTGGCTGCTGCCTGGCAGCACCAAGCCATCGCATCCGGATTGGAAGTTCACCGCCCCCAAGGCGGTTGCCTTTCGCAATGACGTGGCGGAGCGTCTGGCCCGCTTGATCGGGCGGCCGGCCGAAGAAATCAAAGAGCGCGTCCACCGCGACTCTGGTTTTGTGTACCTCGCCAAGAACCTCAGTTACAGCCAGTCCGAAGCGGTGCGCATCGCATTGTTCAACCCCAAAACCAACGACGGGCTGCCCAAAGGGGTGACTCTGGAGCGCGAGTTCACGCGCTACTACCCCAACAACAACCTGGCGGGACCGCTGGTGGGGCGGCCGACGCAAACGGGGTCGATCGAAGCCAGTTTTGACCAGTTGTTGGCCGGTCAACAGGTCGAAGTGCGCAGCTTCAAGGACTCGTCATCGACGCAGATGTTCTTTGATGGCGCGCCGGAGCCAGGTGTCTACGGTGGTCACAGCTTGATGCTTACGATTGACGAGCGGATTCAGGCGATTGCCGAGCATCATCTGGACGCCGCGACCGTAGAATTCGACGCCGATTTTGGCATCGCCGCGGTGATGGATGTCGATACTGGCGAAGTGCTGGCGTTGGCGGTGTCGCCGTCGCTTAACCCCAACGACAGCAAGAACGCGCCCAAATATGGCTGGCACAACTTGGCGCTGGAGAATCAATATGAGCCCGGTTCGACGTTTAAGGTGTTCAATCTTGCCATTGGCTTGCAGGAACGCAAAGTCTCGCTGACCGAAGTCATCGCTACCGGCGCGGGATACGCTTTGCCGGGCAAAATCATCAAGGACGATCATCCTCACGGTCAGGTGACGGGGCTGCAGTCGCTGCAAGTGTCCTCTAACATTGCCAATTGCAAGATTGCGATGCGCGTCAATCGCGAGCGTTATTACACCTACCTCAAAAACTTGGGCTTTGGCCGCAAAGTCGATTTGGGCATTGCCGGCGAGTCCAATGGTCAACTGGCCAAGCCCGATAAGTGGTCGACGGTGCAGTATTGCAACATCGCGTTCGGTCAGGGAATTGCCGCTACTCCGCTGCAAATGACCGCGGCGATGGCGGCTCTAGCCAACGGCGGCATTTACCGACGGCCCAAGATTTTGCGCGAAGAACTGCGCCCCGATGGCAAGGCCGTGCGGCCGTTCACGGTTGACGCCGGCGTCCGCGTATTTGAAAAGGAAACGGCCCAGCAACTACTGACGGCGATGGCGTCGGTGACCAAGCCGCGCGACCCTAAGGACCCGCACAGTCTGTCGGGCACCGCGACCCGTGCGCGTATGCCGAACTACTCGATCGGCGGCAAGACTGGGACTGCGCAACAGGCTGAAAATGGGCACTATTCGGATACGCACTGGGTCGGGTCGTTCATCGGAGTGACTCCGATTGAGAAGCCCAAACTGGTGGTGTTTGTCGCCATCGATACGCCGAAGAAATACGACGAAAAGCTTGGAAAAATTGCGCGTTACGGTGGCATTGTTGCCGCGCCGGTCGCCCGGGAGATTGCTCGGTTTGCCTTGCCGTACCTCAATGTGCCGCCCAGTCCGGGCGCACCGTATCTGGACAAGGACGATCCGGAGCGAGCGCGTGCGCTGGATGAAAAGAACGGTCAATTGGCCAAGAAAGCTGCGGAACACCTTGTAAGTTCAAGTGGTGGCCCGCCCGTGCCGGCACCGTTGCCGACCGGCATTGCCCAACTGCCGACCGCAGTCGCGGCGATTGCCGATGCCGCCTTGCAACTGGACCAAGCGAAAGTGCCTGACGTGCGCGGTTTGCCGATGCGGGTAGCGCGCTTGCGGATGGCTGGCGCGGGGTTGCATCTGATTCCGTCGGGCAGTGGGCTGGCGACGCTGCAAGCGCCCGAGGCCGGCGAGGTAGTGGCTCGCGGTTCAGCGGTGCAGGCCAAGTTTGCGCGCTTGTCGGAAGTGCCCGACTTGGACACCCAGGTCCAAGCCGACGCCGATGCCGTCGAGGATGCGGCAGACGCGGCCAAACCGGAGAACCGCAAAGTGGTTGCTCACCTGCTGGCCGGCAAAGTGGCAGCTGCTCCGGCTCAGCCCAAACTGCCCATGGCAGTGGCCAAGGTTGCCGCGCCAGTTCAGCCGGGTGGTGCTAGCAAGATCGCGGCAAGTGGGGCCAATAAGGGTGCGAATTCGCCCGCTGCTGCTGGGCAAAAGCCAATCCTCAAGCCCAAACTAGCCTTGCCAGCGCCAGCGCGGCCCAAGGCTATGGTCAAAGCCGTCGCTAAAGTCGCAGTTTCCAAGCCACCATTGGCCGGCAAACCTAAGCAAGTGGGCCCACTTGCCGGCAAGCCCGCGGCGCCGCCAGTTCGTCGGCCGGGCCCTGCCGCCGTCGCTAAGCCGAGTTCTGTTGGAGTTGCCGAGCCGGGTTCTGTTGGAGTTGCCGAGCCGGGTTCCGTTGGCACTGCCATGGCGGGTTCCGTTGGCCCTGCCAAGGCGGGTTCCGTTGGCCCTGCCAAGGCGGGTTCTCGGAGCGTAGCTAAGTCAGGGTCTGTCGGTGTGGTCAGGCCGGCCGCACCCGGAGGCGTGAAAAAGGCTCCCGCGCCACAATCTGCGCCCAAAGTTGTGCCACCGGCGGGGGCGCAGTGATGACCACGCTTGCGCCAATGACGCTCGGCACGCTGTTTACCGCTGCAGACGTGCTCGCCGACGTCGCCGATAGCCGCGCCTTGGCGCTGGTCGTCGGGCGGATCGTGTGCGACTCGCGCATGGTCCAGACGGGAGATGTGTTTGTGGCCTGGCAGGGTGCGACCAGCAATGGCCTACACTTTGCCAGTGACGCGGTGCGTCAAGGCGCCTGCGCAGTGGTGACCGATCAAGTCGTCGCCCCGGCGGTGGTCGCGGAATGGAAGGTGCCAGTGCTGGTTGTCCGTGACGCCCGCGCGGTCGCTGGCCCGTTGGCGTCGGCGCGGTTGGGCCACCCGAGTCACTCTCTACACGTGATTGCGGTCACTGGGACCAATGGCAAAACCACCACCACCATTCTGATCGCCCAACTGCTGACCGCGGCTGGCCATCGGGCGGCGGCGATCGGCACCACTGGGGTATGGACGGCTCAAGGCGTGCGGCCCAGTTCATTGACGACGCCAGAAGCCACTGATCTTCAGGCGTTATTCGCTCAGTTGCGTGCAGAGGGCTTCACCCACGTCGCCATCGAAGTCAGCTCGCACGCACTGGACCAGCACCGCTGCGACGGGGTGCGCTTTGCGTGCGCGGTGTGGACCAATCTGTCGCACGACCACTTGGACTACCACGGCACCATGGAGCGCTACGCCGCCGCTAAAGCCCGGTTGTTCGTGGAATTTGGGATCGCCCGCGAACACTGCTTTGTCAATGCCGACGACCCCTTCGCGGCGGACGTTTGGGACAAAGGGCTGGCGCAGGCCTTTAGTCTGGGCAGTCATCCGGCGGCTGAGCACCAAATCGGCGACCTCAAGTGTGACTTGCAAGGCCTGCGCGCGGTGTTGCGTTCAGTGGGTCAGCCGGATTTGGCGTTTGCCGCGCCGCTAGTCGGTCGCCACAATGCCGAGAATCTAGCCGGCGCGCTGCTGGTGGCCCGAGCGTTGGGCGTTGCCGATGGACCGTTGCGCCAAGCCTGCGCCCTGCTGACTGCCCCGCGCGGTCGCCTGGAGCCGGTGCCCAACGCGCTTGGCGCGCTCACCGTAGTCGATTATGCCCACACCCCCGATGCGCTGCAGAAAATCCTGACCGCCTTGCGCCCCTTAGTGGCGCCCCAAGGTCGGCTGCTGGTGGTGTTTGGCTGTGGCGGTGACCGCGATCCTGCGAAGCGGGCTGTGATGGGCCGTATCGCGGCAGAGCTTGCCGATATCTGCGTCATTACGTCTGATAATCCGCGCTCGGAGCAACTGCAGGCCATTGCCGACGCCATTGTTGCCGGAATTCGGACCACTCGTGCGCTCGAGTCGCAAACGCTGTCCGCGGCGGCAACTCCCCAATCCAATGCGGTATTTGCCGTCCAACTCGACCGAGCACGCGCCATTGCATTGGCCGTCGCGGCACTGCGCAGCGGTGATGTTTTGTGCATTGCGGGAAAAGGCCATGAAACAACACAGATTATCGCCGGAGAATCGCGACCCTTTGACGACGTAGCCGTAGCGACACGCGCCCTGCATGGTCCAAGTATCCGCAATGAATCTAAGATATTGAGCGGTTTCACCTTTGACGCCATGACCACCGCATTTGTGGTCGGGGGGCAAGTCGTACAAGCTTCGGCGGCGGTGACAGCCATGCTGTCGACCGATTCGCGCAATCCGCAAGTCGGCGCCTTGTACGTTGCGCTTAGCGGTGAACATTTTGACGGCGCTTTGTTTATTGGCGACGCCTTGACCCGCGGGGCTGTCGGCATTGTGTGTGCCCGTGGCAAGGGTCAATCGTTTGCCGCCGCCGCTGCCAAGGCCGGGGCCTGGATTGTCGAAGTCGCTGATTCTCTGCTGGCTTTGGGTGCCTTGGCTGCTCACTATCGCCGTCGGTTTGGCCTGCCGGTGGTGGCGATTACCGGTTCCAACGGCAAGACGACCACCAAAGAACTGACCGCGCTGGCCCTCGCTGCGTTGGGCGACGTGCTCGCTACTTTTGCCAATCACAACAACCGCATCGGTGTGCCGCAAACGCTCGCCGCCCTGACTTCGCACCATGCTGCGGCGGTGGTCGAAGCCGGAATGTCAGTGCCCAACGAAATCGCGAAGTTGGCCCAGATGGCCCAGCCGCAGGTCGCCATTATCACTTCGGTGGCCGAAGCGCACTTGGAAGGTTTGGGCACCTTGGCGGCCATCGCCAACGAAAAGTTCGATCTAGTGCGCGCGTTGCACGCCGACGGCGTGGCGATTCTGCCCCACGGCGAGCCTTTGTTGACCCAGTTGGCGGCCGGACTGCAGTGCCGAGTCGTGTGGTTTGGGCTCCAAGGCGGCGACGTGTGCTTGGCCGGCCCGGTGCGGGTAGAAGGGCTGCACAGCGGTGAGGCCGTCGTGCATTTTGACGCCGACGTTCTGGGAAAGCGGGTTCAAGTGGCAGTGCCGGGGCTTGGGGTTCATTTGGCCCACAACGCTTTGGCGGCGCTGGCGGCGGCTTCTGTTCTGGGTGTTGACGTGGCCAAGGCTGCGGCTGCGCTGGCGCACTACCGACCGGTGGGTCAGCGCATGTTGCCTTCGCGCTGCGGTCCGTGGCTGTTGCTGGAAGACTGCTACAACGCCAATCCGCGCTCGACTGAGACGGCGCTGGATACCCTGTCGATTTTGCCACGGCCCCACGTTGCGGTGCTGGGTGCGATGCGTGAACTCGGTGAAACTTCGCCCCAATTGCACCAACGCGTCGGCGCCTATGCCGCCGCCAAGGGCATCGACTGGCTGGTCACGGTCGGCAGCGAAGGCAATGACTATGCCATTGGCGCTAGAGCCGCGGGCATGACCAGTGACCACATTATCGCCTGCGCCGACACCACGGCCGCCGGCCTCGCGCTACTGCGCAGCGCCCCTAAGCCCGCGACAATTCTGGTCAAAGGCTCACGCGGTTCGCGAATGGAAGGCGTGATTGCCGTAGTCAAAGCGCCCGCCAACGCCCATTTAGCAGCAGGAGGACACTGAGCATGTTCTTGTGGCTTTCCAATCACTTTCGCGACGATTTCGGCCCGCTCAATGTGTTTCGCTACGTGACTTTTCGCTCTATGGGCGCGATGGCGACGGCCTTGCTGATTGCGGTGCTGCTGTACCCGCGCTTTATCGCGCTGTTGCAAGCCAAACAGCTGGGCCAAGTGGTGCGCGACGACGGTCCAGAGGCCCACTTTTCCAAGGGCGGGACCCCGACCATGGGCGGAGTTTTGCTGCTGCTGGCACTGGTGCTGTCGGTGGCCCTGTGGTGCGATTTATCCAGCCCGTTCATTTGGTTAACTACGGCCATTACCGTCGTGTACGGTGGGGTCGGCTTTATGGACGACTGGCTCAAAATTCGCGACCGCAATTCCAAGGGCGTTTCCGAATCCCACAAGATGATCGCCCAATTCGGCAGCGCCTTCATCGTGTTCGCCTTGTTCTACTTTGGATTTCTCGGCAAAGAATACGCCGACACCCAGTTGTACCTGCCCTTTGCCAGTACCAAGAATTTCTCGTTTGATATCGGGGTGATTCCGTACATCGCCTTCGCGTCGTTTGTAGTGGTGGCCACGAGCACCACCGTCAACTTCACCGACGGTTTGGACGGCTTGGTCACAGTGCCAGTCATCGTCGCCGCCGGCGCATTCGCAGTCCTGTGTTACCTGACCGGTGCCAAGTTTGGCGGCTTCGAAGTCGCCAAGTACCTGTTGATTCCCAATGTTAAAGGCGTTCAGGAGTTAGCCGTGTTCTGTGCCGCCATGATCGGGGCCTGCTTGGCCTTCCTGTGGTACAACACCTTCCCCGCATTAGTGTTTATGGGCGACGTCGGTGCACTGGCCTTGGGTGGCGCACTCGGCATGGTGTCCGTATTTAGCAAAAACGAACTCCTCGGCGTCATCGTCAACGGCCTGTTCGTGGTCGAAGGCGCCAGCGTGGTCATTCAGCGATTTTGGTACAAGCGCACCAAAACCCGGATCTTTCGGATGGCACCCATTCACCACCACTTCGAAAAAAAGGGCTGGCCCGAACCACGCGTTACTGTTCGATTTTGGATTGTCTCGGTGATGCTGGCGTTGCTGGCCTTAGCCAGTCTCAAGTTACGCTGAACTCACCACCGTTTTCCTAGACCCTTTTCCTAGACCCTTTTCCTAGACCGTTTTCCTAGACCGTTTGCCCCGAGGAAACCATGGCCACTGCGACCGACATCGCCCTTGACGCCATCGAACCGCAGTTCGCCGCCGACGACGCCGTCGAGTACTCCGCGCGCGACCGCACGCTGGTCGCGCCGACCCGGCTGCCGCCCAAAAGCGACAAGGCGCTGGTCAAACTGCCGGTGGGGATGGACTGGATCCTGCTCGGGACGATTTTCGCCCTGATGACCACTGGCATCGTGATGGCGTACTCGGCCAGCGTGTATGCGTCGCTGCATCAAACCAAAAATATCAGTGATGTCGTGTTCTTAACCAAACACGTCGCTCATGCCGGCGTCGGTCTGGTGGCGCTAATCGTCGGCATGCACGTGCCGTACCAAGCGTGGCGGCGGGTGGCCTATGCCCTACTGATGCTCACGATTGGCCTGCTGATTGCCACGCTGATGGTCGGGGTGGTGATCAACAAGGCGCGGCGCTGGCTGCCGTTCCCCGGCTTCATGTTTCAGCCCGCCGAGCTGGCCAAATTCGCCTTCGCCGTCTATTTGTCGCACTCGCTGACCAAGAAAATCTCCAGTGAGCAGGTCCACACTTTCTCGGTTGGCTTTTTGCCCCACGCGGTGGTGTGGCTAGTGGTGTTTGGCCTGTGCATGAAGCAGCCGGATCTGGGCACCGGCATCGTGCTGGCGGTGTTGCTATTTTCGATGACCTACGTCGCCGGCCTCAATATTGCGTACTTGATGTTCTTGGGGCTCACCGCTGGTACCGGTCTGGGACTGTTCATTTTGCATAGTCCGATGCGGTTCAAGCGCTTCTTGGCCTTTTTGGACCCGCTGCTGTACCGCGACACCACCGGCTTTCAGTTGTTCAACGGTAAGCTGGCGGTGGCGACCGGCGGTCTGTTTGGCAACGGGCTGGGCCTGTCGCGGCAAAAACTGGGGTTTGTCCCTGAATGTCACACTGACTTCATTCTCTCGATTATCGCTGAAGAACTGGGCCTGATTGGGGTGGCGCTGGTGGCTTTGCTGTTCATCGTATTCATCATGCGCGGACTGCGCATCGCGCTCCATGCCCGCGACGAATTTGGGCGTTTGCTCGCCGGTGGCATCACTGTGCTGTTCGGCACCCAAGCGGCGGTCAACTTCGGAGTGGTCATGGGGACGTTGCCGACCAAAGGCCTGACGTTGCCGTTTGTGTCTCATGGCGGTTCGTCGTTGGTGGTGTTGGCGCTGGCGGCTGGCGTATTGCTCAACATTGGCCGCGGTGGCGATCCGGAATGGGAACCGGATGAAAACTCTGGTCTATTCGGATGGTTTGCCCGCTTTGGGCCCAAAGAAGCGCGACCTGCAAACCAACGCAGTGGTGCCCAACGAGCCGTGGTGGCCGACGACAGCGACACTCAGTCTGACGAGGATGCCCAGTGACACTGCGCGGATCCAAACCTAAAGTCGCCCTTGCCGGCGGCGGAACTGGTGGCCATGTGGTCCCGGCGCTAGCGTTGGCTGATGCGTTTGTCGCTGCTGGTTCCGAAGTGGTGTTCATCGGCACCGAACACGGTTACGAGGCGACCATGGTGCCCAAGCGCGGTTACCGCATCGAATTGGTCGCTGGCTCACGATTGGTCGGTGGCGGTTTGCTGGCCAAGATCAAGGGAATAGTCAATCTTATCAAAGGTGTGCTGGCAGCGCGGGCGATTTTGCAACACGAGCAGGTCGATCTGGTACTCGGCGTCGGCGGCTACGCTTCTGGTGCAGCGCTGCTGGCCGCCAAAACGCTGGGGCTGCCGACTGGGGTCCACGAATCCAATGCGGTGCCCGGTTTGACCAACCAAGTGCTGTCCCGACTGGTAAACCGCGTGTATCTGGGCTTTGCGGCTGCGCAATCGGCCTTTCCGCAAGCTGTGGCCCGGCTTACCGGCAATCCGGTGCGCTACGAAATCGCCGCTGTCGGCCCCCAGCGGCAGCACCGCGGCGACCGCCCAGCGCGGGTGCTGGTGATTGGCGGCTCGCAGGGTTCGCAGTTTCTCAACGAGCGGGTGCCGGCGCTGCTCCAGGCGGTGGCGGGGCAGGGTATTGCCCTACAAGTGCGTCACCAAGTCGGCAAGCTGGATCCGACGCCCGTGCAAATCGCCTACGCTGCTAAGGATCTGCCGGCCACAGTTGAAGGGTTTATTCACGATATGGCAGCGGCCTACGCGTGGGCTGACGTTGCGATTACCCGCAGTGGCTCTGGGACCGTCGCCGAGCTAGCGGCTGCGGCTCTGCCGGCTTTGCTAGTGCCGTTTCCCCATGCGGCGCGCGACCATCAAGCGGCCAATGCGGCGGCCCTGTGTGCGACCGGTGGCGGGCGGTGGGTACGGCAAAACGACTGGCACCAAGCGGACTTGGCCAAGTGGTTGGGCGAATTGCTGAGCCAAACGAGCCAGTGGACTGCGGCCAGTCAAGCCGCGCTCAAGTTCGCCCTGCCCGACGCCGCCGCTGCGGTGGTCCGCGACTGTGGCCAGTGGTTGCACGTCGAGCAGTGGATGAAGTTCGGGCAGGGATTACAGGTCGGGCAGGGATTGCAGGTCGAGCAGGGATTACAGGTCGGGCAGGGATTACAGGTCGGGCAGGGATTACAGGTCGGGCAGGGATTACAGGTCGGGCAGGGATTACAGGTCGGGCAGGGATTACAGGTCGGGCAGGGATTACAGGTCGGGCAGG
>SHZD01000204.1 GCA_009692465.1 Myxococcales bacterium | reverse complement strand
TTGCTGGCGCCCATTTGCTTGTTTCGTGGGTCGCCAAGCTCGCGAAAGCGTTCGACTCGCGGCGACGGTGCCGAACTTGCAACTGATCGACTTGATCTTGCCGGGGCCCTTAGGGCACCAGCAAACTCTAATCGATTTTGCTGGCACCCATTTGCTTGTTTCGTGGGTCGCCAAGCTCGCGAAAGCGTTCGACTCGCGGCGACGGTGCCGAACTTGCAACTGATCGACTTGATCTTGCCGGGGCCCTTAGCAGTGCTCGTTGGCGACGGCGGCTGTTTGACCGCTGCCGACCTTGCATTTTTTCGTTCATCGGCGCTCCAATTGCCCAGCGCTTTTGTTCGCGATTAGGCTGCCGCTCATGTACAGTCGATTCTTTCAACCCCTTGGTCTTAAACGGCGTTTGCCGCTCAGTGACGACGGTCAGCTCGACGCCGCTCACACGCTGCGGTACGTCGAAGTAGTGTCTGCGCTGCGCGACGCCAGCGAACCGGCTATGCACTTGAAGTTGCTGGCGGAAAAGGCCGAAATCGATGTGCGCGGGCAGCGCTACGATGTGGCACTTGCGGAATTGGATGCCTGCGCGGCGCTGGCAGCGGGTCTGGATGACGATGCGCGCCGCCGCGTCGCTTTTCAGCAAGGGCGAGCTCACTATGTGGCGGGAGATTTGCAAGCCTCGCAACACGCTTACGAAAACGTTGTCGCTGCCCCGCACGACCACGACTATCTGGCTGGGCGAGGGCTGTTGCAGCTTGGGCGCGTGCACGTGGGCCAAGGACGGTTTTCAGAAGCGGTTAGAACACTGGATCGGGCACTCAAGCTCAATTCGGTGACCGGGCCTGATCGACTCGCTGGTCTGTATGATCTGGTGTATGCGTGCGCCCATGAAGGCCAATTCGGTGAAGCGGAGCGCACTTTGCAATTGGCAGAAGGCGTAATTGCGGCTGGCGATTCGATGGGCCGCGCGCGCCTCTCTTACTACCGCGGCTGGGTGGCCTTCGCTCGCCGCCGCATCGAGCAAGCGACCCTGTTGGTCGATGACGCTCGCCGCGAATTCAACTTGCAGCGCGACGCGGCGTCGCTGGCTTGTGCCGATTTGATGCGGGCGTGCATCGACTTTGAGTGCGCCGACTTGCAGAGCTGCATCGACCGCTGCGACCGCGCTGTCCAAGATGAGGTCCGGCGGCCGGACATTGCGGTGTCGTTCTTGATGTTGCGCGGCCTCGCTCTCTTCGTTGCAGGTCGGTTTGGCGAGGCTGAAACTGAGTACAGGCGTGCCGAGCGACTGGCGAGTATTCGCCAGTATTATCTGCTTGTTGCGTGGACTCAGGGCTGGCGGGCCGACCTGCACGCGTTTTGCGGCGCCTTCGATTTGGCGCGCTCGGCTTTGGAATCCTGCCTAACGTTGCGCCGCAGTATCGGCGACTCGCTTGGCGTGGCCATGGCGTTGACGGCATTGGGCGGAGTTCAGCGCAACTTGGGCGACCATTTGGCGAGTCGCGCTTGCTTTGACGAAGCGCGCACTATCGCCAATTGCTTGGGTAATCGCTGGGAATCGGCCAATCTGGACGCGGAGGAAATGGAAGCCCACTTCTTGCGCGGTGACGTCGATCAAGCGGAAACGATGGCTAATTCGGCGGCGGCGACCTACACCGCTATTGGCGATGACATTCGGTTGTCGCGTATCTACAAGCATTTGGCCCAAATCGCCGCAGTGCGTGACGATTTTGCTGCTGCTGAAGAGTATTATGTCAAGGCTTTGGCGCTGGTTGAAGCGGATCCCAATCGCATCTTGCGCGCAGAAATCCTCGACTCGCGCGCCGAAGCTCGTGCAGACGGCGGCAGGGTCGATGATGCCCTGCGCGACTTGCACACGGCGCTTGAACTGGTCGGCCCGACAGGGGCAATCTACCTCGCTGGAGCCATCACCAACCACATCGCGCAAGTGCGTGAACGTCACGCGGCGCAGGCCGTGCTATCGCGGTACATGGAGCCCAAAATCGTCTCGCGGCTGCTGTCGCGCGGTCCGCGGCGGTTGGTGGCCAATGTTGAGCAGGAGGCCACAGTGCTGTTCTCCGATGTGCGCGGCTTTACCAACCTCACGGAGCGTTTGGGTCCGCACGAAGTCATCGATTTGCTCAACCAGCATTTCGAAGCGATGACCGAAGAAATCGTTGCCCACGGCGGCACCATCGACAAATTCATTGGTGACGCGGTGATGGCGGTGTTTGGCGATCCGGGTCGACCGCGCGAGGACGACGCCGTGCGCTGCGTGCAAGCTGGAATTGCCATGCTGAAGCGTCGGCGCGCGCTAAATACCGCCGGCCTGCAACGTGGGCTGGCACCCATCGACATTGGGGTCGGCGTCGCCACTGGGACGGTGGTGATGGGCAATATCGGCTCTGCTCGGCGGATGACCTACACGGTGATTGGCGATGCGGTCAACGTCGCCGCGCGCTTGGAGACTTTGACCAAAAATGTGCCCTACCACCTGCTGATTGACGCCGTCACCCGCGCCAAACTCAGTACCGATGTCGCGGTCGTCGAGTTGGGCGAACTGAGCGTCAAGGGTCGCGCCGGATTGGTGCCAGCCTTTGGTGTAGTGGCGGAATGAACAGCGCAGTAAGATCAAGCAGTTTGATAGCACTGACTATTGCGTGCGCCTTGAGTTGCGCGACGCCAACCACGCCGAAGTCGGTTGGCTCAGACGCCGCCAGCGGCGACAGTTCGCCCTGCTCATCTTGGTCATTGCTGCCGACAGGTAAGTGCTGCCCCCCCGGGTCGTTTTTTGACTAAGAATCAAGTGCATGCAAGCCCGTCGGGCCGCGATCTTGCCACGCTGTGTTGCCTGCATCGCCCAAGGACTGCCATCCGCGTTGGTGTAGCGATTTCCGCGATGACAAGGGCAACGCGTGCGCTGCGGACAACGATGGTTGCTTTGTCGCGGGCCGCGAATGTACCGACGCCGAAGCAGCGTCCGGTGGTGGCTGTCCAGCCGGAGAAAGTCCAACAAATTCAGCATGCCGCCCAGCAGGCCTGCTCAGCCAGCCGCCAATGCAAAAGCGGGAAGTCGGCGGTGTTCCGCCTTTGCTCGCGCCGTCACACGTGCCCGAGTTGACGCCTTTGGCCGCGCCAAAAACGCAGCGTTTCTGTTGGAATTCGGCGATTGACCGCCTGCAACCTTGCGAACAAGGCCAAGGTGGTTGCCCAGTTGGTCAGTACAATGACCCAGCAAAGCCTGCAACGTGCCTTGATTTTGGGGTACCGTAGCTGTGTCCGCCGGGCTTTGTGGCTGTGTCTGGGGCCACCGATGCCACCGCTTTGCCGTGCCGACCGGACCCGGCTGACTGTGGTAGCGGTAGTTTTGGGTCGATTGAGGCCGCCGCCGGTATGGTGTTTGTCGATCCGGCCAGTGCGGTGCAGGGAAATGGTCAAAAATTTTCTCCATTCAAGGACATTGGCTCTGCCGCAGGCGCATTGCCGCCGGGTGGCACACTGGTGTTGGCCGCAGGCAACTACAGGCAAATGAACCTTAATATCCCCATGCGTCTTGTGGGTCGCTGCGCCGCACTGGTCAAGATCATCGCTAGCGGAGGTGCGGCGGAGGTGCGGCGGAGGTGCTAGTCAAGGGACCAGGAGCCACCGTCGAACTACAGGGGCTTGAAATTTCTGGTAAAACTCTTGGTCTTGTGGTCGAAGGCGGCGCCTCGGTCCAGGCCACTCGCGTGTTTGTGAATCAGGCTACCGCAGTTGGGGCGCTGGTCACCGGTGCGGCAAGTTCATTGCAACTGAGCGAATCGGTGGTAGCGGCGACCAAGGACGACGGCACCGACAAAGGCTATGGCGTGCACGCGGTCAAGGGCGCCAAGTTGGTCATGAGCGACGTCCGCGTCGACGGCAATCGCGTAGTCGGGGTCGGCGCAGTTGGGGCGAACACCAGCGTCGACCTGCTGCGCGTGCATGTCGGCGCGACAAGTATAGGCAATTTCTCCAAAACGATGTTTGGCAACGGCCTGTACGCCGACGACGGCGCCCAAGTCAGCGCCAGCGGTTTGCGCATTGTCGGCAACACCAGCCACGGAGTGTTTGCCAATAAGCCTTCAACACTAATGAACTTGCGCGGCATTATCCTCGCCGGCACTCAGGCCACACCCGATGGCGTTGGCGGCAAAGGCGTGCAAGCCCAACTGGGCGCCACCATCCGCTTGACCGCCGCGCGCATCAGCGCGAACCACACTGACGGGGTTTTTACCATTGATTCAAGCACGTTAATCGACATTCATGGCGGGGTGATCGACGGCACTTTGCCCCAACCAAGCGACAACAAGTTTGGCCACGGCGCCGGTTCCAATTACGGCGCCAAACGGAATCTGCGCGCAGTGCGCATCAGCGGCAATGTGGAAGCTGGTGTTCACAGTGGCCAAAACGGACAAGTCGACGCCTCAGGGGTGCTTGTCGATGCGACCTCGTCGAGCGCCGCAAACGGCACTCAGGGCGTGGGCATCGCCATCGAATTTGCATCGTCGCTCAAATTGGTCGCAGCCAGACTGTCGGGCAATCGCTTTGCCGGCTTGCGGGTCATGCACGCTGGCAGCAAAGTCAAGTTGCGCGACGTCCTAGTCGACGGCACGTTGGGCCGAGGACTCGACGGCGCCTTTGGGGTCGGAATTTTGGCCGCGCTCGGCCCCAAAGTGCATCTGAACGGCGTGCGCTTGTCTGCCAACCACGTGTGCGGCGCTTTCGCCACCGGCACCGGCACCGTCATCGACGGCAGCGGCTTACTCATCGACAGCACCACGGTCACCGCGGGAGCGCTCATGCTGACGTCTGTATTTAGCGTCGATGGGCCCGACGTGCGCTTGACCGGCGCCCGCATCGTCAACAATCCAAGCGGCGGCATTTACGCGGTAGGACCAAACGCTTCACGCTTGACGGTGCATGGGCTTGATTTTATCGGCAAACCTAGTGATTTTGGTCCATTTGACGTTGGAGTGCAAGTAGACGGTGGGGTTGCCCGAGTCGAAGTGGTCGGCAGCCGGATCCGCCATGCACAGTCGGCTGCGGCTTCCTTTGGCGATTCAGTCGGCGCTTTGCGCGATTCAGTCATCATTGACACCTTGGAAGGTGAGCACATCATGTATGACAACGAACTCAATCCGATTGGCAAATCCGTCAAGTTGTCCGACGGCATTGTCGTCGGACTCTGGGCCCAAGTTGAAGTCGCCAACACCGTGATCTTTGGTCAAGCCCGCGCCGGCGTGTTGGCCAAGGGTGGCCAAGCCACGCTCAAAAGCACACTCATTGGCGGCGGTTATTTGGGTACGGCGCTGGTCGGCAGTGGCAAGTTGATCGAGTCGGGGTTGTTGTTTTTCGATAATCAAAGCAACCATTCCAGGGACAATGGGCTGTATGTGCCCAAAGCACCTTCGCCGGTACCGCCGCAGCTGTGAAAAAGTTTTTGGCCACTGGTCGAACAAACCCGCAATAGACCTCGGGTCCAAATGGCGCGTCGAAGGCATGGTTGGGCCGCTAGTGTCGCCCAAAGGATGCACGCCATGCTTTCAACTACTTCGCTTGCAAGATTGACCCCAGCACTCGCCGCAGCGCTGGTTACATTCGCCATAGTTGGCGGGACTTTTGGCCCGCGAACGCTGGACGCCGATGGTGACGACGTCGCTAAAGCCGAAGGAGTTCGCATTGCTGCAGCCAGCCCCGACACGGTACGGTCCTACGCCCGCATGATCCGCGATGCCAAATCTCCGTCAGGCTGGTCAGCCACCATCACAGCAGAAAATCCGAGCGACGAAGCGATCGGAATTGACGCCGAATTGGCCATCTACGAGTCAGCTGGCGGCGAAATGTCGCGGTCGGGCCCCGTTTCTGTGGTCAAGTACACCCAGAAAATCCATCTTCAGGTGGCGGCCAACGGCAAGACCTCGCTGACCGTTGCGGTGCCCAAGGGCAAGTTGAGCACGGTCAAGAATGCGCGGATGGCGCGCTCGGCCAGTGCAGGCGTTACTGTGGCCCAGATCGTGCGTGCCGACGGCACAGTGATCGCGGCGGCTGAACGGACCGTACGCCAAGCCGGTCGCATGGGTCGGGTGTATGCCATGCGCAACGCCGTTGACAATGCTGACATCGTTGATGAATCTGCCCCAGCACCTGAGAAAATTGTCGTCGCCCAAGATGCACGCCAAGATGTCGCCCAGCCCGAACAGGCCCCACAGGTGGCGGTTGGCCGACAGCAAGGTCACCAGCAGGCAAGCGCGCCGGCACCCGCTTCGAACGACTAGAGCACCGATCAGATTCCATCTGATTCGGTGCTCATTGCTTGTTTCGTGGGTCGCGAGCTCGCGCCTGGGGCGTCTCGCCGCTCCATTCCCGATGGAAACTAATCGCATTTTGGTGTCGGGACACCTAGTTTGGGCTACAGACCGTGGCCTGTGGTGCTTGCGCTGGCAGCAATCTGTTTGGTGCTCTAGCCCCGTGCTCGCGACCGCGCACTTGGCGTAGGATAGCCGCCGCGCCGGTCGACGCCTCCGCAGCTCGTGTCGAAAATACTTCAAAAAATCCTGGGCTCGCTGGCTGGATTGGCTCTCGGTGTAGCCGTTGTGCTCGCCGTAGGTCATTTCAGCGGTGAACGGGCGGTCGGAGCAGCCAGAGTTACTCCGGTCGCCGAATTTTCAGGTCGATTGCGCCTAGTTTGGTTGCAATTCTCTAGTGATGCGACCGAGATTACCGGCGTCGCCCAGTCTGATTTTCTGGCGGCGCTGCGCTCTGATACTCAAGTGCTCATCACACTCGCAGGCCAACAGGAACGGGCTGCCTTCGAGCAGTTCCTGTCGAATCACAAACTGACGAAACTACTCCACAATCGCGTTCGGATTGTCGAAGTAACTGGCCCCGTAACGCCGTGGACTCGCGACCGCGCGCTGTACCTGGATGGCGGCGCTGGTGGGCTGCGGCTGTTGGTGCCGCCGGCTCCCGACCAAGCGTGGCAACGGCGCTTTAATGACTGGCAGGCAGTCGCAACGCTAAGATCGGCGATCAAAGGGGCCAAAGTGATGGAGTTGCCGCTGGAATTTGACGGCGGCGATTTGGCGCTGCTGACCGATGAGGTTGTGTTTGGTTCCAATCTGGTCGCCAAGAATCGCAGCCGTGGCTTCGCTACTGCCCAGGACTTGGCGCGATCGCTACAAGTTTGGACGGGCCGACCGGCGCTGGCTCTGGGCATCCATGACGGCGATGTGCCTCGCTATCACCTCGCCATGTACTGGGCGCCGACGGGTCGGCGTACAGCAATCGTCGGCGATCCGCGGCTGGCCCGAGCGATCACGGGTCCGCGCTTCGCCGTCGGCGATCTCAGCGTTGAAACGGGTGACCTTTTGGTGGCAGACGACAGTACGCCGACTCAAGCCCAATTTGACCGCGCGGCGGCAGATTTGGTCCGGGCTGGTTGGGCAGTCGAGCGTGTACCTGTCGTGGCATTCGACGAACGCACCTATGTCACGTGGACCAACGCCGTCGCCGAGAGCGATGCGGACCACAAAATTGTGTACTTGCCGACCTATGCCAGTGCAAGCGACGGTCCTGATGCGCCAATTCGGCAACTAGACGCTTTGGGGGCGGCGGCGTGGCAGCGAGCGGGTTTTGCGGTGCGGCCCATTCGCGTCGCCGGTGTCTGGCGCCACCATGGCACGATCGGCTGTCTAGTTGCAGTGTTACAGCGCGTAGTTGGCCCCGATGGTGTCACAGATTGACGCCGACAAAATTTGGCTCAAACTCACCGACGCCGACGGTTTTGGCCCGCAGCGCCATGAAAAGTCCTTCACTCATCCCCGTTTGTGCCACGCTGGCCGCTTTGTCCTTGGCAATGCTGCCGTTGACGGCTCGCGCCGATAATCCGCCACTAGCCGAACCTGCGGGCCCGGACGACAAACCGATGGATACATCGCCGCCGGTGATCGATCCTGACTACGCGTTGCCGCGCTCGATACAACCGAATCGAATCGGCATCCACGCTGGGCTGTTGGGGCCGGCCGGCGCACTGTCTGCGGCCGTCGCTTACCAAATAGACGGCCTGATCGAGTTGCAGGGCGGACTCACCTTCGGTGACCGATCCGCGGCCAGCACGTCGGGCTCCGTGACTTCAAGCGCGGGCATATCGCTGTTGACCCCTTTTTTTCGCGGACGCTTTTGGATTGGGCGCCGCCACGCGCCAGTTGCTGAAATCGGGGTCGCCGCGACGATGTATAAGGTGTCCGGCCACGGCAATGACACCTCGAACGCCGCCACGTTGGACTACACTCGCGAAACTACCGTGCCTATGGTCTTTGTCGGCGGTGGCTACGGTTTCCGAACGGACATTGGCTTTCGAGTGACGACCATGATCGGGTGGATGCAATATTTTGGTGCCGCTTCTAAGTCATCGGTGACGACCCAAGGCGCATTTGACGCTGCCGGTCGCGAACAAATCAAGGCAGCGCTCGACAAGAATTCGGATGAATTGCATCAGCCAAGTCCATATCTCGAGTTCGCCTGCGGTTGGGTATTTTAGACAAGGGTTGGGTATTTTAGACAAGGGTTGGGTATTTTAGACAAGGGCTGGACTGGGGAACATCTTGCAATGCAATGGTTTTCCTTTGAAACTGCCTGGCGTGATGCACTGCTGGCCGCCATTTTGCCGACGCGCACTCAGCCTGACGGCGTGGTGGTTCTGGGCCTGAACGCTCTGAATTTGCATCCATTTTGGGCTGAGTTTGCTGTCGCAGCGCCGTTGACTCTACGCGTTGGTCTGCGGGCGACAGTGTGGCTTCTAACTTGGCTGCCAGGGCCGCTCGGTTTTGGTTGGCGCGGGCTGGCCCAGTTGCCGCCCGGTCAACGCGACGCCTACGTTCAGCACCTGACTACCTGCGAGGTGTGGTTGGTGCGTCAAATGGCGGATACGCTCAAAATTGTCGCCAGTTTCGCCTATTTTCAGGATGTCGGCGTTCGCGCGCGAATCGACCGAGACCGCGCTTGAATCTTGTCGACGGACGCAGTGTGAAAGTGCCGTTGCGACGTGATTGCGACGTGGTTGTAGTCGGCAGTGGACCGGCTGGTTCAGCGGTAGCCAGAACGTGTGCCCGCGCCGGCGCAAAAGTCGTCGTCGTTGAGGCTGGTCATCGCTATTTTCCCCATGAATTTGCGCCTGATTCCTTTACCGCCATGGCGCAGCTGTACCGGGACATGGGCGCCACGGTCACGCTGGGTCGAGCTCCACTTCCCTACCTGCAAGGTCAAGCAGTTGGCGGCACTTCAGTGGTCAACGGCGCGATTTCATGGCGGTTACCCCATGACGTTTACCTGAATTGGCTGGCAGGCGACCCCGCAATCGAGCAAGCGTGGCCGTGGCAGCGGCTTGAACAAGTGACGGACGACTTAATCGCCGAACTGCACATTGCGCCCACCGATCCAGCCGTCGCCGGGCCCAAAAACTTGTTGCTTGCCAAAGGCGCCGAGATTTTGGGCTTGGAGCACCGGCCGATTTCCCGCAATGTTCACGGTTGTCGCGGATCAGGGCGTTGCCTTCAAGGGTGTCCTCATGGCGCTAAACAGTCTATGGATCAGAGCCTTTTGCCGGACGCTTGCCGCTACGGTGCCGAGATTTTGGCCGGCTGCGCAGTCCACACCCTTGTGCGCCAAGGCTCGCGCGCCGTCGGTGTTGGGGGGACAACTGCCGGCGGAGGTCGCTTCGAAGTCCATGCTGCTAAAGTAGTTCTTGCCTGCAGTGCCATCCAAACGCCGTGCTTATTGCGACGCAACGGTCTGGACCGCGGTCCGGTCGGCGATGGCTTTCAGTGCCATCCCGGCGGCGCAGTCGCAGGTCGCTTTGCTGAACCAGTGCGCATGTGGCAGGGCGCGACTCAAGGCCATGAAGTTATTGGTTTGCGTACTGAAGGCATCAAGTTCGAGGCGTTGGGCTTTGATTACACGATATTGGCGTCTCGACTGCCGGGCGCAGGTTCGACATGGGCGGCCAACATCGATGACATGGCGCATTGGCTCGACTGGGGTGCGGCCATCAAAGCGCAGGCGCGCGGCAAAGTGCGACCCATGGGCAGCGGCGCGCGAGTTCACTATGACTTGGTCGAGCAGGACGTCTTCAAGTTACGCAAAGGGATCAGCGTGTTGGGTCAAATGATGCTAGCTGCGGGGGCGCAATTCGTCGTCCCTGGCGTTCATGGCTTTGACGCCCAAGTGACTGACATCAATAGAATGAGCGAACTGCAGACTGTTGGGCCGCTTGACGCGCGCGCCTATCACATGGCGGCGACCCACTTGTTTGGCACGTGTCGCGCCGCCAGTTCCGCGCAAGTTGGTGTAGTCGGCCTTGATTTTCAGCACCACGAGGTCAAGGGCTTGTATGTCGCTGACTCCAGCATCTTTCCGTCGAATACCGGCGTAAATCCACAGACTTCAATTCTGGCCTTGGCGACGTTGTGCGGCAATAACCTGACCCGCGGGGGGTGATCAAGACTCGATCGCCCAAGACCGGCGTCAACCGGCGCTGGGC
>SHZD01000203.1 GCA_009692465.1 Myxococcales bacterium | reverse complement strand
TACCGGCCAACGATCGTGCTCGTCTCTGACGGCCAGCCCACCGATGAATGGCAGGCACCGCTGCAAGCACTCTTGGCGAGTGACCGATGTGGTAAGGCGCTGCGGATGTGCCTGGCCATCGGCGCCGACGCCGACCTCGACGTCCTGCGGGCCTTCCTTGCCGATCCAGAAGGACGCGTGTACCGCGCCGATGAGGCCCGTCAAATTCGGGAGTTCTTTCAGTTGGTGACCATGAGCGTGTCGAGCCGCTCGCGCAGCACCAACCCCAACGCGGCGCCCGCCAGCGGAGCGAGCGTCGTGTGGGACCTGTAGCGGTGCGCGTCGTTGCGAGTGCTGTCCGCGGTCCAGCCCATGTCCGCAACGGGCTGCCCTGCCAAGACGCATGGCTTGCCGTCATCGATGACCGAGCATGCATGGTCGTGGTGTGTGACGGCATGGGCAGTCGTGCCAACGCAGCGCAAGGGGCCCAGGCCGGTGTGCTTGCCGCTCGCGATGCATGGCGCTGGTGGCGGCGCTGGCCGGCCGGGAAAGCAGAGGACCTCGTTCGCCTTCTTGAAATCGGTTGGCGCTTGCGCACCGGCAGCCTCGGCCCAGACTCCGCCGCGGCGACGTGCCTACTTTACGCTCAGAATGACCATCGGGTCGCAGTGACTGCGCAACTCGGCGACGGCCTGATCGCGCGCATTGGCGGAACTGGGACTACAACCGTGCACCCCTCGACCGCAAACGAGTTTGGGGAGACCCATGCGTTGGGGACGCAGCACCAACTTGGCGATTGGTCGCTGGCATCCACGTCGCCTCTTGGAGATGGTGAGGCGATGCTTCTCGCGACTGACGGCGTGTCAGACGATCTCGACCGCGGGCGTCTACATGACGTCGCGGGTTGGGTCAGAAACGAACTTGGCTCACAGCCGTGGCCCAACCGGTCTCTGGCCAAAGAGTTGCGCAATTGGCCCGTACCGTACCATCAAGACGACAAGACTCTACTGGTTCTGTGGCAACCATGAATCCAACCCATCAAGTTGTCGACGAATTTGGCGCTGTGCACGCGCTAGTCAAACGCCTTGGCGTTGGCGGCCAAGGCGAAGTTTGGCTGGCAGCTGGCGGTCGCCGCGTAGTCAAGCTGCTGAACAACGGCGGCAACCCTGAGTCCCTGCGCAGGCAATTCGCCTTTGTGCGCCGCCTCGACTTGCACGGCATCCACGTGGCCAAACCGATCGCGGTGCTCAAGCCGCCGCATGTCGGTTACGTCGCTGACTTTTTGGGTGAGATGGTGGCGATCAAGTCAATCATGCAGGCACCGTCCGCGAACCTCGCGAGCTGGCACATCGCTAGTGGCGGCTTGCGCAGACGCCTGCGCCTCCTGGCGCACGCTGGCGAAGCGCTGGTGGCACTCCATGGCCGGGGCGTTATCTACACAGATGTGTCCCACAACAATGTATTTATTTCGGAACCGGTCGGCGCGGCCGAGGCCTGGCTCATCGACCTCGACAACCTGCGCTACCAATCGGATCCCGCGCTCAACCTCTACACGCCCGGCTACGGCGCGCCTGAGATCGTTGCCGGGCGTGCTGGCTGTACGTCTCTGTCGGACGCTTGGGCCTTTGCGGTGCTGGTTTGGCAGGCCCTGACACTGACCCACCCCTTTGTTGGAGACTTGGTCACCGAGGGAGATCCAGAGGTGGAAGAATTGGCTTTTGCTGGCGGGCTGCCCTGGGTCCGTCACCAAGCTGACACCCGCAACGCTTGCACCAGTGGTTTGCCACCGGAGTTGGTGCTTGCCCCTCGCTTGGTAGAACTCGCTCGACGCACCTTTGAAGATGGTCTGAGCGATCGTGCAAAGCGACCTGGCATTGCCGAGTGGGTGGAACGGCTGCATGCTGCCGCCGATCAGGCAATTCTGTGCCCAGACTGCGCCGCCACGTACTTTGTCACGGAAACGGCTTGCTCATGGTGCGATGCGGCGAGGCCAGAGTTGGCGACGCTGCGCATCACGCGCTGGCAACCCAGCCACGGCAGGGTCGAAGGGTCAACAAGACTTGGTCAATTCCCTGTCACCCGCACGCCGCTGAAGTTGCCACGCCGGGTGACGCAGGGCGTGCCGGGTGTGCCTGGAAGGGAACTGCACGTCGAGTTCGAACTTGTCGCAAAGGGTGTCCGTGTTCGCACTGCTCCCGGTTGTGGCGCTTGGGCGGCGTCGGTGTCCAGGGACAGCGAACGGTACCCCATAGATGAACGAGGGCGGGTGGTGCCCAAGGACGGCTGGATGGTGTTTTTCGACAACCCAGACCTGCCGCAGCGAATCGCCGTCATAGGGAGAACCCAATGAAAATCGCCGAAATCGCGGGCGGCACCGCCGCTACCCTAAACGTACGCTCGCTAGACCGACCGTTGCTCCCTGCGCCCCAGCTTGAGCAGGAGGTTGCACTGGTGCGGTCCGGCGACCAGGCGTTGTTGCAAATGGGCGGCGACGTATGGGCTGTTGTCGGTGTGACCCCGTCTGACGCGGTGGCGCTGACCAACTTGGTCGATTGCGGCTTGCCAACGATCGCGTACGTCGCGCGTGCGTCGACCGACTCTTTGGTCGTCGAGACGCGGCGCTTTTGCCAAGCGCTAACGATCCCGGAACCTTTCCAAGTGGGCGTGGATGACAAAGTCGTCGATGAACTGCGGAGCAACCACCGCGTCAGCGGCACTGTCGCCGACATGGCCCAATGGTTGGCAGATCGGCTTTTTCTTCCGCCGGCCATTGGCGTGCCGGCAGCAATGCGCCGCTTGGTTGTGTCAGCTGACAACCGCGGTCGCCTTGATGCCTTCCGGATCTATGGGCTCCGCATTGCCGTCGATGTGCGGCGTGTTGACAACAAGCTGCGGCTGGAGCGCGTCGTGCGCGGCGGTCGCAACACCCCTGCCCGGTTGACGCTCGCCACCGCGTCCATCTCGCTCGTCGACGCGACTGTGGCGGCCGAACTGCACGGCGCCGTTAGGACCACGCTGACGGAAGCAGTAGCCAACGGCGGTAGCTACCTCAAAATCTGGCAACAGTACCACCAGCTGGAGCAAGATATTGTGGCACGTCGTGCGCAGACTTTTGGCGCTGTGAAGTACAAGGACTGCCAAATGCAACGCAACGGGGCATGGCGGTTTGTGCTCGAACCGGTTGATGACCTGCTGGTTCAGTTCGGCCCGCAAAGCGACTGGGAGCGGTTTGAGTTGATGGCGGGAACAATGGCGCCCGGCCAGCCCCAGGTCGGCGCGGTCTCCAAGGCCAAGGCCAAGCAACCACAGTTTTGTGCTTCGATTGCTCAGATCGATGCGCACAAAAATAGCGTTGAATTTGAGCCACCCGATGAGGACGAAGAACAGCCAGCGCCACCGCAAAGCGGCTACCTTTGGTTGTCGACAAGCGGCGACGATGCCAGATTGGCGCGTCGCGCACGTGCTGAGGAGGCGTTGCGTACCGGCAACTGCCCGTTGCCCCAGCTGGGCCTGCTGATGGAAGGACGGCCGGCACCCGCGGCTCGTCGCCAAAGGGTCAATATAGCCGGCCCCGCGCTCAAATCGGTCATCAGTGCTGTCTTCCGGCCCAAACGGCCGACGACGCGCCAGCTTGCCGCAATCGAGATGGCCCTGAACACCCCTGACGTCTGCCTGATTCAGGGCCCGCCTGGTACCGGCAAGACCAAAGTGATCACGGCAATCGAGCAGTGTCTGGCCGTGCTGGCTGACGAAGGCGTCGAGCATTCTCACCGCATTTTGGTTTGCGCCGCACAACATGACGCGGTTGAGACGGTTGCCAAGCTGACAGAAGTTTTTGGCTTGCCGGCAGTCAAAGTTGGTCGGCGCCGCCACGACGCCTACGCCGGACCCGATGCGGCGCAGATTTTCGCATCCGAACGCATCGACCTACTCCGGTCAGGGCTCAAGCAGCCCGCTGAAGCCGAGCGGCTTGACCGGGTCCGCAAGCTGGTGTTGGCGTGTAGTCGCACGGCCGCGCTGCCGGCCGAGCAGGCCAAGCGAATCCGCGAAGTGCTGGATGAGTTGGACGGGCTCTTGGCGGCGCCCTTGCGGGACCGAGCGTTGGCGCATGCTGCCGAATTGGTTCGACCCGTGGCTTTGGCAGATCCCGAGGCAGCTGCACTACTTCTGCAAGCGGCCCGCGGCATCCGTGTTGAACACGCGGCGTTTGGCGACGATGGCCCGCAGCAGGCGCGCAAAGCTCTGGTTCGGCTCGCCCAAGCTCTGACAACCGATGAGCGAGTGTTCCTAGAGCGATGTGCGGTTGCGGAACCCGAACCGTTTTTGCCGTGGATGGCACAGGGTCGGGCAATCCGCGACGCCCTCATTGATCGGCTCGCTCCGCCGCCGCCCAACACTCAGCCACGACTCGACGAGGCCACGCGCAGCCTGCTGCTCGAAATTGTCGACCATGTGGACCGGCGTCGGGCGGCGTCCCGGACAGGCATTGATGCCACCGTCGCGGCGTTCATCGACGACCTGGAAGGAGATCCCGAAGGGGTACGCGAGGCGATCGAGCGGTACACCGTTGTCCTCGCTGCGACGCTGCAACAGGCTGCCGGCAAAGTGATGCGCCAGGTGCGCGGCGTAGACTTCGGCCAAGTCGTATTTGAGTCAGTGATTGTCGATGAGGCCGCGCGGGCCAACCCGTTGGACTTGTTTATTCCGCTGAGCATGGCGAGCCGCAGGGTTGTGTTGGTGGGCGACCATCGCCAACTACCCCACTTGCTCGAGCCGGACGTTGAGCGCGAGATGGCCGATGGTGTCGAAAAGGGAACCGTCGAGCAGCAGACCCTACGGGCTGTGCAGGCCAGCCTGTTCGAGCGCATGTGGCTGCAGCTGCGGGCGTTGGAGCAGCAAGACGGCATCGCTAGGACGATCACATTGGACGCGCAGTTTCGGATGCCGAAAGCGCTGGGCGAATTTCTTAGCCAACAGTTTTACGAGCGCAACGGCGATGTCGCGATCGAGAGCCCAAGTTCGGCTGAACAGTTCCATCACGAGTTGCCGGGCTATGCCAATCGCGGTGAGCCGTGTGCGGCAGCCTGGCTGGATGTGCCTGCCGACGACGGAGACGAAATACGCGCGGTCAGCAAGTCGCGGCCGGCCGAGGCGACTGCCATCGCCCGGGAGGTGCATCGGCTGATCGATCTGGACAGCAAACTGACCTTTGGCATCATCGCGTTCTACAGCGATCAGGTTGACGAAATCGGTAGGGCGATGCTCAAACATGGCCTAACCGAGTCCGTGCTTGGCCGCCGCAACTGGCGGGTGGCGGAGCGTTGGGCCACTACCTGTGATGCGAAAGGCAAGACTGTGGAGCGCTTGCGCATCGGCACGGTCGACGCATTTCAGGGCAAAGAATTTGATGTCGTGTTTCTTTCAGTGACCCGCAGCAACTGGCTGCCTGCAGATACAGAAGCGCAATTGCGCATTAAGTACGGACATTTGATGCTGGAGAATCGGCTGTGTGTGGCAATGAGTCGGCAGCAGCGCTTGTTGGTTGTCGTTGGGGATCTGGCCTTTGTCGAGGCCGACGCTGCGGCAAAACCGCTGCGTGCGTTGCAGGCGTTCGTTGCGTTGTGCAGGGGGCCCCATGCAACCATTCGCTGACCCAAATCGGCCCTTTGAGCTGGCGACGCCAGTGCTGCGGCTAAAGTCTGGCAAAGATCCCAATGCAAAGTGGGTCTTGTGGCCAGTCTTTGCGTGGCGTGTCGTGGTGCCAGTTCCCAAGAAACGCAAACTTGACCTGTTTGAGCGGGCCATGCTGGGTCTGGCCCGAGCTGGGGTCACTCGACTGACCGAGATGGCGAACCACGTCAAGATATCTCAGGACTTGTCCGCACTTGTGGTACAGGGGCTGCAAAACGCGGCGCTTGTCGACCCCACTGGGCGGCCAACGGCCCGCGGAATCAAGGCACTTGAGGAACTCGACGACGACTTGCCCGATGAGATGCGGGTTGGATTCGTGCTGACAGACGGCTTCACGGGCAAGTTGTGGCCCCGCTTTCTGACTGGCGACTTGCCGCTGGCCGATGTGGAATTGGACGACAAAGGCCGACCAATTCTGTTGAGCGGTAGTCCCGGGGACCCTTGGCGCGACCCCACTTTTTCAGTCCTGCCGGGCGTGAGAGATAGCCTGATCCGGACGCGGCCCCAAGTTGGGGATGTCTTGCGGGCGGCCAAGCGTCACCGCCGACAACGCAAGCTTGACGACCTAAGTGACGACGATGATTTTCGTGCAGTGCCGCAGATGCAACGGGTATCTTTCATTGACAGGATCGGACAGTCGTACCAAATGGCGCTACGCGTTCATCGACATCCCAGTGGAGATTGGATGGTCGACGACCCGTTTGGCCATGGTGAGGGAGTTGACCTCCGGGCGCGAATGGAAGAACGACTGGACAAGCTGCCGGGCCTGCGCAACTGGCTTGCGCCGCTGATTGGCTCTGGTCTCGCCGCGACTACACTTGGCGATCTGCGCATGCGGGCCGCTTGGGCGGTCGAAGCTCGTCTGACGCTCGCTATTCGGATCCACGCTGACCTGTACGCTCTGCTGGTGGCAATGCAGCGCGCCATGTTCGAAGCGGAGGCCGACGACGCCCCGCGCGATAAGTGGGACGACGTGCTGGTCAAAGCACAACGGGCCACTGAGCGGGTGTTCCACACCACCCTGAAGCAATTTCGCCGAACCAAGTCGCCGCTGCACCGTAAGCTCGCCCAAGCTGACCTAAAGTACAATGCGCTGCAACTCGACACCATTGCTGCCGACCTTGGCTTTGAGAGCCCACTGCCCAACTCACTGAAGTCAGTCCGGCGGGGCAAGGTCCAGTTTGCCGAAGAGTCGGGCGGCGGCAGCTTGCGCCCACTGGTCGTTCTCGCGCTGCTGTACGCGGACGTGACGCCCGAGCACCCATTGCACAAGTGCGCACTAATGCATCGGGATTTGTTGCGACGACTCGACGCACTTGCCGGCGCACGCGACCAAGCCGCTCACGATGGCGTCGATCAGTTGTCAGATCGGGTCACGGAGCACGTCGAGACCGTGTACGCAGCTACAGAAATGCTGCTGCCCCAGTAACCCAGCGACAAGGAAATGGTCATGAGCAATAAGCATAACGGCAAATCAACCCAGGCCGCCAAGGGTGCGAGCCAAAGTCCGACGCGACCGCACGGTGCGGCGTCGACTGTTGCCGGACCGACCGTCAGCCAAACGCCTGACTGGCAAGCTGCCGCCAAATCCGCGCAAGAGCGCCTTGTCGAGCAGAAACGCGAACAAGAAGCGGACATCAGGCGGCTGAGAACCGAAGCCGACGCGGACATCGCTAAGGCCAAGCAACAGCTTGTCCTCGAAGTATCCACGAAGAGGTCAGAGTTGTCGGCTCTTGAACAAGCGGTCAAGGAGCAGCAACGTGCCTACGGGAGCCTCGAAAGGGCGTTGTCCGAACGAGAGTCTAGCTGTCGGAAAAAAGAGGCGGCCCTGGCAGAACAGGCCGCACGGCTGAGCGAGCGCGAAATCAATGCCGAGCAAGGCTTTCTGACCGAAAAGGTGCAAATTCTTTTACCGATTCAAGAACAAGTTGCCCGCTTTCGCGAGCAACGCGACAAGCTTGAGGCCGAAATCGCAGCGCGGCAGAGCGCGGCGCAGCTGACGGCTCGCGAACAAGCCGCGCAGAGAGCGCAAACTTGGGCACAGCAAGACGCCCAGAGGACAGCCAGCGAAGCCGACGAGCGCCGCAAGTTTGACGAAGCGTTCGCCGTGTCGCGGCAACAGCGGCAAACACAACTGGAGCAGGAAGTCGCTGCCGAGCGCCGCAAGGCCGAAGATGGGTGGAGGCAGACACTCAAGGAGCGGACAGACCTGTTGGACGGGCGGGCGGCGGAACTACGAGAGCTCACGCAGAATTTAGATTCTCAGGCTCGCGAACTTCGACGGGCACAGCGCGACCTCAACGCAGACCAAGACATGCTCGCGGAGGACAAGTCGGCGCTGGAGCGCAAAGTCCAACGCTTAGTCACCGAGGGAACCGAAGACTTGCGTCATCAACTCGATTCTCTTACGCAACAGCTATCCGATGCGCGAACGACGCGGGACACCTACGGTGCTGATTTGGACTCTCGACGCGAACTGGACCGCAGGTTTGGCGGCAGAACGCCCAAACAGGTGTTGGGCGACCTGACGGCACTAGAGCGGGATCGCGATGGGCTAGCACAGCAACTACGCGAACGACTCGATCCTGGCGCCGAGCTACGGTTAGCCATGTTGGAAAAGGAGCGGTCCGCGTGGTTGGAACAACAAGCAGTTCTCCAAGGAGATCTCGCCAAGGCCACCGGCGAACTTGCGAATCGTCGTCTGGCCGCAATCGAACTCGAGACACTGCGGACCCAAAAGGAAGCGCTGGAGGCCAGCAAGCAACTGCTCGACGGGGCGGTCGCCGAGCTGCGTGGCCGCGTCGATGAATTGACTCGACAAGATGACCACCGCAATCCGATGCCGGCGTTGACCGACATGGACGCCGACGAGAACCTGCAGACCCAGTCCCGCACGACCTCGCCATTGCGCAGGGCGACACCGACCCTTGCCGAATTTGCGCAAGATTTGCGCCACCGGATCGCGGTCGGAGTTGAGGGACGCACGTTGTACTACGCCGAGCGCGATGTCCGCGCGTTTCTCGGCGGCCTTGCAATGACGCGGTTGATGCTGCTGCAGGGCATTTCCGGGACCGGCAAGACCAGCCTGCCGCTGGCATTTACCACGGCAGTCGGCGGCGCCGTCGAAGTCGTTGAAGTTCAAGCTGGATGGCGCGACCGACAGGACCTCATCGGCTATTACAACGCGTTCCATCGGCACTATTACCCAACCAACTTCCTACAGGCGCTGTATCGGGCGGGCACTCCGGCCCACAAGGATCGCCTGTTTCTTATCGTGCTCGACGAAATCAACCTGTCGCGGCCAGAGCAGTTCTTCGCCGACTTCTTGTCGGCCTTGGAGCAGCCGATCGACATGCGCCGATTGACGCTCGTGCAGGACGCGATCCCAGAAGGACCAAAGCTGCTGGTTGATGGCAAGCATCTTCCCATTCCACCAAATGTTTGGTTCGTCGGGACTGCCAATCACGACGAGTCCACGACTGGCTTTGCCGAGAAGACGTACGACCGCGCTCACATCATGGAGATGCCGCGCAAGACTGAGGCGTCTGAGTTTGAGGTTCAGAGCAGGGGCCCGCGCGGCGCGATTTCCCACGTTGAGCTGGAAAAAGCGTTCGATGAAGCGGTCATGAGCCACGGCACGGACGCCAAGAAAGCCACAGCTTGGCTGCGGACCGCACAGTTTGCCAAGACCTTGCAGTCGCAATTCCGAGTGAGCTGGGGCAATCGCCTGGAAAACCAGCTTGGTCGCTACCTGCCGGTTGTCGTCGAAGCTGGCGGATCAGTTGGCGAAGCGATGGACCATTTGCTCGAGACGAAGGTTTTGCGCAAGCTCCGGGACCGCCACGATGTTCGGCACACCGCGTTGGAGCAACTCAGAGAGCAACTCTGGGAGGCGTGGCCAGAATTGGACGAAAAAAACCTGCCAGATCGATGCCTTGCCCTGATAGAGGATGAATTGGGCAAGAAACGCCAAGAGGACGTTTGATGGTCATCCGCTGTCGACTGCAGGAGCGAGGCGAACCTACAGGCGTCACGCGGCTCTGCGATAGCGTCGTCGTCGACGGCCTCCGAGTTGGCGACGAACTGCCCGCCGTTGGCCAGGATGCGGTCCTCGGTCGTTGGCCAGCCGACCTTGAGTGCAATGCTTTCGAACAGCTCGCGGTCGCCGTTGGCGAGCGACCGACTTGGCAGACTCTTGCCGCCAAACCCGCGGTAGCACAGCGGCTTGGTGAGCGGGCACGACCGCAGCCCCTCGACAGGGAGATCTTGCGCCACCTGCGGCATCTACAGCAAGTGTGCCAAACGCCTCGAATGCACTTGCGGGTTGAGGAGGAGCGACTACCGGTAGGGCGCGCGCGCCGCACACCAATGCGCGCAGTAGCCGACCTCGTGGCACACCCGGAAAACTGGGAGCACCGCAGCTTGCGAAGCATCTCCCCATCGCGAGTGTTGGCACGCCAAGTCGAAGACGACTTCGACTTGTACGAGAACCGCGTGGCTGCGCGACTGGTTGACCACTTGCTAACCTATTTGGCTCAACGCCTGGAAGAACTGAACAGGATCGGCGCCATCTTGAACATCAGTCGTGACCACGGCGAACATATGCGCGCAACCTCACCTTGGCGCGCGCGCCGTATCGGCCAGCTTTGGTCAACGACGCTAGAGGACAACACGGCTGACGAGTTGCGGGAGACACTGGGAGCCCTTGACCGTGCCCAGCGCAGTCTGCAGCAACTGCTCGATTCGCAACTCTATCGAAATGTGCCCCGCCGCCACAGCGTCGCGGTGTCGCTGAATCCGACCAACATACTCATCAACGACCAACACTACCGCAAAGTTGCGCTGCTGTGGCGGGTGTGGGCGCAATTCGGACATCGACGACCGGAGACCCAGCT
>SHZD01000202.1 GCA_009692465.1 Myxococcales bacterium | reverse complement strand
GCGAATCTGTGGCCGCGAATCTGTGGCCGCGAATCTCTAGCCGCGAAATATAGGCCCCGAAATACAGGCCCCGAAATGCGGGCCCAGTCAGGCGAATGGCATAGGAGCGCAGGATGCAAACGGAACCCCGCCACCAGTGCTACAAGTGCGAAGAGGAACTGGTTTTTGACGTCAAGATCGGCCGGTTGGACACTTGCCCCAATTGCAGCGCCTATTTGCATAGTTGCCGCAATTGCCGATTTTGGAGTCCGAGCGCCCACAATCAATGCATTGAAAATCAGGGTGAATTCATTCGCGACCGCGAAGCCGGTAACTTTTGCAACTGGTTTTCTTTTCGGGTAATAGGCGAAGACAACTCGGCTGAGCTCAACAAGGCCAAGTCCAAGCTCGATGCTCTATTCGGTGTTGGCGGTGGCGGTGGTGGCCCCCAATCGGCACCAGTGGTGAGCCCCAAGACCGACGGCGATGCGCGGGCGCGGCTCGAAGCCCTGTTCAAGAAATAAGCCTTTTGGCATAAGGTGGCCTCATGCTGGCTTTTCGCTTGCACATTGGGCTCTTAGCCGTAGCTGTGCTCGTAACTGTAGCGAGTTCTGGCTGTGTTGCGTCCGGCGGCGGCGGCGGATCTAGCAGCTCGACTGCCGATGGTTTGGCTGCGGATGGCACCGCGACCACGGATGCCGGCCGCCGCAGATGCTGAAACTGGCGGTGACAGCGCCGCAGATGGCCAGCCGATGGCAAAATTGCTGGGGATAGCGCCGATGCGTTGCCAGCCAGCGACGCTGCCGATGCTTGGGGCGTGGATGTGCCCGCGGTCGCCGACTCAGCCGTTGACACCTCGACTAGCCCAGATACAGCCACCAACCCAGATACAGCCACCAACCCAGATACAGCCACCAACCCGGATACAGGTACCAGTCTGGACACCGCAACAGCACCAGATACGGACCCACCGGTCGACAGCGCCACCGAACCCGAGGTCGGCGCTGACAGCATCGCCGACAGTCAGGATGCCGTTGACACCAAGGCCGACGTCAAGACCGACGTCAAGGCCGACGTCAAGGCCGACACCACTGTGGACAGCGATGGGGGCACTAAGCCCGACCTGGCGTTCACCTGTAGCGGCAGCGGCACTATCAAGGGCTTGTTGGCGTGCGGCGTCGGCCCGATCGACTTCACGCTGGTCAAAGTGACCGTCACCTACGTCGGCCCCAAAGGCTTTGCCGTCTACGATGGTTCGACCAACCGCGGCATGCTGTTCTACTTTGACTTGGCGTGGCCGGTGACCAAACCCAAAGTCGGCGACTTGGTCACGGTCCACTGCAGCGAATACGGCGTTTTTCAAGGCCAACAAGAAGTCGTGGCGGCCGACAACCTAGTCACGGTCGGGATGGGCGACGCGCCGGCGACACTTGCTGGGCAGGGCAGTGCGTCCTAGGCCCCAAAGCGTGTGGCTGCACCGGCGATGCGAGTTGTGCCTGTTTAGACGACGCCGACTTGTGCAATGGGCAGTTTTACTGCAACACCAAGCAATCGTCGGCGGTGTGCGCCGCCAAGCCCGGCTCGGTCGTCAAATGCCCACCTAGCGGCAGCGCCTGCCAAATCCAGCTGTGCAACCCAGTCAGCGGGGCCTGCGCCGCCACCCCAACCAACGAAGGCGGACCCTGCGAAGACGGCAAAATCTGCACCGATGGCGACGCCTGCAGCGGTGGCCAGTGTGTCGCCGGGGCGGACGCTTGCCCGTGCAAGAAAAACAGTGATTGCACCGACGACGGCAATCTGTGCAACGGCACCCCGTACTGCGACAAGACCGAATTGCCGTGGGCGTGCAAGACCAACCCCGGCACCGTGGTCGACTGCTCGGCTGCCAGCGACACCGCGTGCAGTGCCAACCAATGCGACGCTAAAACGGGCACTTGCGCCTACGGGGCGGTCAACGCTGGCGGCAAGTGCGAGGACGGCCAGCTGTGTACCGTCAGCGACACCTGCGACAACGGCGTGTGCACGGCTGGCCCCAGCCAATGCGGCTGCACCGCCGATGCCGACTGTGCCCTATTTGAGGACGGCAACGCTTGCAACGGCCTGTTGTACTGCGACAAGACCAAGCTGCCGTTTACCTGCAAAGTCGCGCCCGCCACGGTCGTGGTGTGTGCGATCGGCCAAGACAATGCCTGCCTAAAAGCGTCCTGCCAAGAGGCGACGGGCCAATGCGTGCTCAAAGCGGTGGCCAACGGTGGCGTGTGCATCGATGGCAACCCGTGCACCAGCGGCGACGCCTGTAGCGGCGGCACGTGCGTGGGCGGGCTGGCCAACTGCAGCGACGGCTTGCGCGGGGTGGCCATCGTCGGCTGGGGTAAGGCCGCGCGGGCGCTGGCGATTGGGTTTCGCACCGTGGTCAAGGGCGGTTTGGATGGCGAGGACCAGATGGTCACGGTGGTCGAGCAAAACGGCCAAATTGCCATCGGCAAAGACGGTAAGCCGCTGCAGTATTTCTTTGACCGCGTGACCGGCATCAACGGCGCCAACAAGGTGGTAGACGAAGCCAACGCGATCGCGCGTCTGGACAACGGCCGCGCGGTGGCGGTCGGCCGCGGCACGTATTCGGCGTTGCAAGAGGCGACCATTTCGCGGTTTGATGCGACCGGTGAGCGGACCTCCGAGGTGTTGAGCAAAAACGGCACCGCCACTATTTCGTATTTTCCCAACGGCGGCATCTTGCTGGGGGTAATTGGCTTGGCGGACAACGGGTTCGTAGCCTTCGGTATGGGTGGTTACATCGGCCTGCCAGCGACCGTCGGGCCCAGTTGGGCCCAGCGCTACTCGGCGGTCGATCAATTAGTGTGGCAGCAAGCTTCGTTTGTCGGCAGCGCGGCGGTCGGCAAGGTGCGTCTGCTCGCCGGCGTGCGCTTGGCCGGCAATCAGTTGGTGTTGACCGGCACCAGCGAGGCCAAAGACGGCGCTCGCAACGGCGTGATTCTTCGGCTCGACGCTGCAGTCGGCCAAACCAGCGCCGATCTGGTCGGAGCCAACCACAGCCCACCGTGCAAACCAGCGATGTGTGACTTGTGGCTGGGCGCGCGGCCGGTCAACCAAACCGGCGCCTGCGACGACCTGCACCGCTGTCAAGATGTCGACCTGTGCGTCGACGGTCAATGTAGGGGCGCGGCCGTCCACGACTGCAGCGACGGCAATCCATGTACGGTCGAGTCGTGCACGGCCTCAGCCGGCTGCCTGGTCGCCGAGGGCAAGTCAGGCCTCGCCTGCACCACCGCCACCTTGTGCGCCGCCGGCAACTGCAGCCCGTGTCCGTGGACCCAGTCGTTGTGGGGTACGCCCAAGATCAACGAGTTTACCATGGCCGCGGCGCCCGCAGTCCAAGGCGGCTTTGGGCTGGTCGGCTATCACAACTCGACTTCCTCCGCCGGCAACCAGACCGGCTGCTGGATCGCCCGCACCGCCGCCGCCGCCCAGCCCATCGCCCAACAGGCGCTCAATCTTGCGGTTTCTGCCGAAGAATCGTTGCTCGGGGTGGCGGCCCTAAGCGACGGCGGGGCGTGGGCCGCCGGGTGGATCAACACCAAGGGCACCGCGGCCGCCGATCGCAATATGTTGCTGGTTCGCGTCGATCCGAGTGGCGTGCCGGTCAAGGTCGTTGCGCCCGACCTGCCGGCTGAACAAGCCTGGCTCAGCGCCGCTGCAGGCAAGAGCGGTCAATGGGTCGTGGTCGGGTTCACCTCCGGCGCCGGCGGACACATCGCCGCCGCTCAGGCCATGGACGCCACTGGAACGGTGCAATGGACCTACGCCAGTCCGGCCGCCAACACCGAACTTGTGGATGTGTCAGCGACTAGTGACGGCGGTTGGGTGCTGGCTGGCCACGACGGCATCAAAAATCTGGCCCAAGCGGTGCGGGTCGATGGCTCAGGCAAGGTGCAATGGACCGCGACGGCCGCTGGAGTGGGCCCGCTGTACACGGTGCGCATCGTGGCGCTGGCCAACGGCGGGTTCTTGGCGGCTGCCCATGATTTGTCCGGCGGTGCGCAACTGGACACCCGCATCGTGGTGTGGTCGGCAACCGGTGCGCTGACGGCCAATGCCCTGACCCAGTTCGACGCCAACCAGTGGGTGCGCGACCTCAAGGTGGTCGGCAATCAAGTGGTGGCGGTCGGGACTGTGCTCAACACTAGCGGCGTTTCAGCCGAACTGGCTGCCGGATTTAGCCTGCAGGGCCAGCTTCTGTGGTCTTCCGCCTTGATGGGTCCGGATTGGCTCAGCTTTGGCGCCCTGCTGACCACCGCCCAGGGCTTGCCGATGGCCATTGGCGACCAGTCGGCCACCTTGACGGCTCAGGTTGTGGTGCGCACATTTTCGCCGCAGGGACAGTTCTTTTGCGGGCCGTGAGCGAGTCCCAAGGCCCGCCTAAGCCAATAAACCCAGCCAACTGTGCACACCGGCCACCGCCAAGTTGCGCCGCAGCCACTTCTTGGCCACACTTGGACCCTCAGGGCCCGCGCTATCGGGGCGGTTATTTCGTATTTTCAGTAGACTGGAACCTTTTGTCCATGCTGTCTGCCAAAGAATTGGTCCATACTCAGCACCCGCCCATGGCCCCAGCGTGGGTAGTCCGCAACCGCTTGGTCGCGGCGGCGTTGCTCGCGTTGGTGGCCGTCGGCGCTGCCACCGGCTGCGAAAAAGCCCGCCAAGAGCGCGCGGAACGCGAACTCAAGACCCAGATCGCCACCGCAATTGAGCGCTATTCCTCGGCGTCCGATTCGGCCAACGTCACCCACAAAGAGGTGATTGACGCTTTTGCGGCTGCCAATGCGTCGACCAGTGTGCCGGAGTACAAGGCGGCGCTGCGCACCAAAGTTTTGCCGGCGATGGACGATTTCGTCAACAAACTCGCCGCAATTCCGACCGAGACGGCGGAGCTCAAGGCCATTCATGGCCAGCTGACCGAGGCCTATCGGCGCGCTCGCGATGAAATCGCCGAGTTTGAGCAAGCGCTGGCCACCGCGGCCGAGTTGGGCAAGTTCGACGCCATTCGAGCGACCTTGCAGCGCGCCGTGGCAGGCTATCGGACCAAGCTCACGCAGTACTACCGCCTGCACGACCGCCAATTGCGGGTCGACGCGGTCCGGCCCGCCGAAGCACCGACGCCCTCCGCCCCTGTCGCTGACCCTGTCGCCGCCCCTGTTGCCGCCCGCGTCGCAGCCGCTATGTCAGCAAGTGCCACTCAGTCTGCCCCATGACTGCCGCGCCGACTCAGGCTGCGGTGGCGTGGCGCGCGATGCGACCTCAACAGTGGATCAAAAACAGCTTCGTGCTGGCACCGCTCATGTTCGCCGGGCCCCAGTTGATCGAGCAAGGCGCCCTCACTAGCGGCTTGGTCGGGCAGGTGTTGTTGGCGGCGTTGGCGTTTTGCCTGGCCTCCAGTGCCACCTATCTGCTCAACGACCTGCACGACATCGCCGCCGATCGCGCCCATCCAGTCAAGTGCCAGCGGCCCATTGCCTCGGGAGCCTTGCCGCACCGGCAAGCCTGGGCCGTGTTTGGCGCACTTTTGGCGACGGCTTTGGGCATCGGCCTAGCCGTGCGGTGGACACTGGCCGCGACCTTGGTCGGCTATCTGGTCATAAACGTCGCCTATTCAAAGGGCCTCAAGCGCATTGCCTATGTCGATGCTGTAGTCATCAGCGCCGGCTTCCTGCTGCGCACGGTGGCCGGCGGTGAGGCGGCGCGCGTGCACTTGTCGTACTGGCTCATCGGCAGCACCATGCTTTTGGCCCTGTTCTTGGCGTTAGGCAAGCGCAAGCATGAATTGTTGACGAGCGACAGCGGCCATCGCGCCGCCCTCGAGCAGTATCGCATGGAGCACCTCAATTTTGCCTTGGGCGTGCTGGCTGCGCTCGCCGCGGGCTCGTATGCGTTGTACACCCGCGACCCTGGCACTATTGCGCGCTTTGGCACCGATAAGTTGCTGTGGACACTGCCCTTTGTCTTGTTTGGCCTGTGGCGCTTTTATCAGTTGCTCGACGACCACACCACCGCCCAGAGTCCGACCGATCGGATGTTGCGCGACCCGATTTTTGTTGCCAATGGCCTATTGACGGTGACCGCGATGGGGGTGGTCATCTACGGGCTGGGCGGCTGATCCATGAAAACTCACGGAGTTTTTGGGATTCGTTGGCATTTGTTGGTGGTGGTGCTGGCGCTAGGGCTGCCGTGTGCCTGTGGGCCGGCCAATGCTCCAGCGGTGGTGGCCAACCCAGTGCGGCAGAGTCTAGCCGAACAAGTGCTATTGGCTCGCAAACTGCCGTTGCAGCTGCGCTTTAACCCCGCGCAGTGCCCGTGCCCGCCGTTTGAAATTCGCGTCGGTCAGCGCTGGTGGCGGGTTGAATTGAGCGCCAATGACAACGACGCGCTGGCCAATTGGCTGGAGTTTTTGGGCCAATCGGCTGCCGAAACGCTGCCGATTGCCGTGCAGATTGATGGCGTTTTGGAACGCGAGATTGTGCGCACACCCGCCGGTGCCTATGCGCTGAAAGTGGACGTCGCCAAAATCGTCGAACCGTTGCCGCCGCCCCCGCCGCCGGTGGTGGCGCCGCCGCTGCCTGCCGATCCGCAACCTGCGGCGCCTTAAGCCCGCCGTAGGCCAGTGCAGGCAGGACCGGGCGATGGGAGCAAAACTGGCAATACTGCGGGCCGAGGGCATGATGCGCGCGCGCTTACCGGCGCAGGAGAATGGCATGATCAGCGCACAGCGCGGCCAATTTCGTCGCAACTACTTGGTAGTTTTGGTAGTATTCGCAAACGCCGCACTCTCATCCGCAGTCAGCGCCGCGCCGCTGGTGGAGACGGTCAAGGCCACCTTGGTTTTGCAAGTATTCTTGAACGACAAAGCCGTCGGTACCGAGACGCTGCGCACCAAAACTGGCACTGAGGGCCACTATTGGTCTACTGAGGCGCAATTGCAGGACATGGTCAACAAGGTGTGGCGGGCCTTCAAGCAGCGGGCGCACTTGCAATTGACCCCGGCTGGTGAGGTGCAATCGTTTGACCGCTGGATCGACGTCACCGGCGCGACTCAGAGCACAAAATTGTTTAATTTCAACGGTCAATGGCGCATCGCCGTCACCGAAGCCGCCTTTGAAGGCAAGAAGGCCAAGCCCAAAGTCACCGACGTCAAGGCCAGCCAGCCGTTGGTGATGCTCGACGAGCGCCTGCCCAGCTTGGTGTTTGTCGCCGCCGAGCGCATGGCCGACAAGGACACTTTTGCCTACGTTCGTGTCGACAATGCGACTTTTGGCACCCTGACCCGCAGCCGCGAGGCGCTGGTTGACGCCAAAGGCGCGCATTACGTCAAGGAGTGGCTCAAGGGCGATAAGGTGGCCGTGTGGTTGTTGCGCGACAGCAGTGGCAAAGTCGTGCAGGTGCAGGGCCTAGACGGCTGGCGGGCGGTGACCAAGGACGCCAAGCCACCGCTGGGTCTCAAAGCGGCGCCGCCGGATAAGCCCAGTGACAAACCGAGTGACAAACCGAGTGACAAACCGAGTGACAAACCGAGCGACAAACCGAGCGACAAAGGTGACAAAGCGAGCGACAAGCCCAGTGACAAAGCGGTCGAACCGCCCCAAGGCGTGACCAAAGTCGCCGACTGAATGGGGTCGAGTCAACTCGCGCCAATTCGGACCGTGGCTTCATGGTCCACCAAAATCCGGTTTTTCTTCTAGTTCCGGTACAACAGGCGCGGTCGGAGATGGCGCCTGCGGCAGTGGCAGCGACTCACCAGCAGCCAAAATGGGCCAAGCAAAGGCTTTTTCGACATCGCCGCGCATGACTCGCACTTGCAGCAGCTTGTCGTTGCGCAAGCGCTGGAAAACGTGGAGCAAATCCGTCGGCACCACGATTCGCTGGCCTTGAACGCTCAGCAGGCGATCGCCCGGCAGCACGCCAAAGCGCAGCACCGCCGGATCATCACCAAACAACGAAATAATTCGATAACCTAAGAACTTTTTGCTCTTGTCGCGCACCGGTTCCAGAGGGACTTGGGACAGCAACCAGCCGGGACCGGCCTGCAGCACTTTGTCCAGTCGCGGTCGCGAAATGGCCAGCGGTCCATCGCCGCGCTCGGTTTGTGGATCGACGCGCCGAGCGCCACTGGCCTTGCGCGCCCCCGACGCTTTGGCAACCGGCGCAGTTTCTTGCGGTTCGGGCACATCTTCGCTAGCGGCGGCGCCACTACAGGCCGCCAATGTGGCGGCAATAGTCCAAGCGAAAACCCGAAGCACGTCTATTTAGACCCGCAAAATAATTGACTTTTCTCCATGCTACACGGCGCCGGCGCGCTGGCCGCCGAGACATCACTGCACAGCGGTACGGGACGGCACAGCAAGTCGTCGCGGCACTCGTTGTCCACGGCACAATGGCGCATGCAAAACCGAGTATCGCCGCCAAAATCGATGCACGCGGCTTCAGCGGGGCACTCGCCTTGGCGGCAACCCACTTTGAGGCAATAGCCTTGGGCGATGGTGGTGTCGCAGCTCAAGGTGGTGCCACATTGCGAACTGCGCTCGCACTTGTCGCCGATGGTCGGCGCGCAGGCGACCATCACCGGCAAGAGTGCGGCAAAAAATAGCAATTTCAAGGGGCAGCCTCGCTCGGCGTCTGAGGTGCGGCAATGGCCGGCGCTGGCAGAGCCCGCTGACCGGGACATGGGCGACGGTACAGGGTGGCCACCGCTTGCTCGGCCCACTTGGGGTCGGCCTTGGCCGCGTCCTGCCACGCCTGACCGAACGCAGCTGCCGAGGCAAAGCCGTTGTCGGCATACACGGTATCCGTTGGCGGTGCATAGCCGGTCAGCTGGCAGCGAACCAGCGCGGCGGCTTTTTCCAGCTTGAGTCGGCTGGCGTCGGTAGCCTGCGCGGTGGCTGCCGCCTCAGCCGGCACTCCCACTGCTTTGGCCGCCAGAGCATCTGCGGTGACAGCGGTCGCTGGCGTTTTCGTACAACCACCGCTGCACGCCACCATCAACAGGGCGAGAGTCCAACCAATTTGCGATATTGGGCGCATCACGACCGCGCAAACGTCGCGGCACCGCGGTAGACGGCGGCGGCGCCCAGTTCTTCCTCAATGCGCAAGAGCTGGTTGTACTTAGCCGTGCGTTCACCCCGCGACAGCGAGCCAGTCTTGATTTGGCCCGCTGAAGTGGCGACCGCCAGATCGGCAATGGTGGTGTCTTCGGTTTCGCCGGACCGGTGCGACATCACAGTGGTGTAGCCAGCGGCATGGGCCATGTCGACAGCGTCCAGTGTCTCACTCAAAGTGCCAATCTGGTTGACTTTAATCAGGATCGAGTTGGCAATCCCGGCCTCAATGCCGCGCGCCAGCCGCACGGGGTTGGTCACGAACAAATCATCGCCAACCAACTGGATTTTGGACCCGACCAACTCGGTCAAACGCTTCCAGCCGTCCCAATCGTCTTCGGCCATGCCGTCCTCGATCGACACGATCGGGTACTGACCGGCCAAGTCGGCCAGATACTGGGCAAACTCATCGGAGCTCAACACCCGATTTTCACTGTGTAAGTTGTAGGAATTGCTGGCGGCGTCGTAAAACTCGCTGCTGGCGACGTCCAGTGCCAACGCCAAGTCCTGTCCGGGTTTGTAACCGGCCGCTTCAATCGCCTGCAACAGAATCGCCAACCCTTCGGCATTGCTGGCCAAGCGTGGGGCAAACCCGCCTTCGTCACCGACCGTGGTCGTCAGGCCGCGTTTGGTCAATATCTTCTTGAGTTGGGCAAACGTCTCGGCTGCCGCCCGAATCCCCTCGGCAAACGAGCCAAAGCCGACCGGCACCACCATGAATTCCTGAATGTCCAAGCCGCCTGCAGCATGAGCGCCGCCGTTGATGAGGTTGCACTGCGGCACTGGCAGCACCCGCGCCTGCGCGCCGCCCAGCCACTTGTACAGCGGCAATCGATAGTGGTCGGCACACGCGCGGGCCGCCGCCAGCGATACCCCCAAAATCGCGTTGGCGCCCAGCGTGCTCTTGTTGGCTGTGCCGTCTAGGGCCAGCATCGCGGTATCGAGCGCCCTAAAATCGGCGGCATCCCGACCGCAGACCTGCGGCGCAATCTTGCTGCGGACATTGTCGACCGCCTTGCGTACCCCTTTGCCGCTATAGCGGTGGTCGCCATCCCGCATTTCAAGCGCTTCGTGGCTGCCCGTCGAGGCGCCAGACGGCACCATCGCTCGACCGCGACCGCCACCAGCGAGAATGACCTCGACCTCAACGGTAGGATTGCCCCGCGAATCGAGCACTTCACGGGCTAGGATGGTACTGATTTGAGTCGCTGACATGCTGAAACCTTGCGCACCCCAAATGGTCGATTGTGGGGCAGGCTACGGTAGCCCCTGTGCGTTCGGTGGTCAATCCGCACAAGCCCGCGATCCCCCGCTTTGGGCGCATCTGTGCGGCGCTGCGGCGCTTTCCTCCTAGGAGCGTGTCGGAGTATTCCGACTCGCTCCTAGCGCCGTCTGCCTAGACGGCGGCAACTGTCCGAAACTGCACGGATTCACTCCGGGCAGTTCTTGGACAGTTGAGAATATCTGTGAAGCTAGGAGAC
>SHZD01000016.1 GCA_009692465.1 Myxococcales bacterium | reverse complement strand
TAGGAGCCTGTCGGAAATCAATCGGTTATGAAATATCTTTGCGGTTATACACAATGAATCTATTGCGATCCGACAGTCTCCTAGCTTCACAGATATTCTCAACTGTCCAAGAACTGCCCGGAGTGAATCCGTGCAGTTTCGGACAGTTGTCGCCGTCTAGGCAGACGGCGCTAGGAGCGAGTCGGAATACTCCGACACGCTCCTAGGTGCCAACACTACCAATGCGGTTTGGCGACCGCGGCCATTGTGCATCAGCACCGCGCTACGTTTAGGCGCAGTCCAGGATTGCTCATCGAAATTCTCCGCGGCCCCCGATTTGGGATGCCAGTGCCCTGTCGCTCGCTGTCGCTCGCTGTCGCTCGACAAGGAGCAAGGACAAAGGCGACGCCGCGACGCACAGATGCGCCCAAAGCGGGGGATCGCGGCAGTTGGGCTACTGGCAGCCACCTGGTCCCAAGGAGTATGCTCTCGACCTTGGCCGAATTGGACTCACGTTGATGCTCGCCCCCAGTGGAGGATGGTTGTTGATCAGCAACAGGTGGCTCGCGGCCCTACAGCAAGTGGTTACACTGGGCATTAGCGTGCTGGTGTGGAGCGCCGCAGTGCAGGCGCAGGCCCAACAACCGCCGCCGAGCGCCGCCGCCGCAGTGGTGCGCAGCTGGCAGTTTGGCGATTTGCGCTTTAAGGCGCTCAGTTCGGGCCTATTGCAAACGTGGCTGGTACAAGCAGACGGCAGCGAGCGCCTGACCGACGAGCGCCATATGGGCGGCACAATTGTCGACCTGCGGCTGCAGGCCGGCATTTTGGTCGCGGTGGTGTTGGCGCCGCAGCCGCGCTTGTTGCAAGTGGACAGCAACGGCCAGGTTGCCGACTACCGCGCGCCCGCGTTGGCCGGTGACAGCACAGGCACAGCAGCAGAATCGGGGTGAGCAGGCAGCAAACCGATGGCCATGGGCTGGGTGACCGCCGGCAAGCACGGCGAGGCTGAAGTCGAACTGCAGGTAGCCCACGACGTGGCGATCGGCCATTCAGCGCTCATTCGCCCCCAAACAGTCGATAGCAAAGGACCGGCGACTGACTTGCCGCTGCGCAGCCCAGTGGTCGGCTGGGTCGCGCGCCTCAGCAGTGACGGCAAGGTGGCCTGGGTGGAGTTGCCGCGCGGCGCCACTGCCGAACCCGGCGATATCGTTGAGCGGACCGGCGCTGCCGCCGAGCGCTACCGCTTTGCCCCACCGCGCAGCGATTATGAAACGTGGTTTTCAGGCTACCTGCGGCCGGTCGCGCCAATTCGCGGTGTCGGCATCGGCGCTGGCTTTGAATTCGGCATTGGCGGCCGCGGGCTGGGGATCGCCGTGCGCGGCAATCCTGTGACGTTTTTGGCAAGCGACGGTGTCGGCCCCACTCTACTGGACGTTTCGCTGGTGTACGACGACGATACGTACGGCTTTGGGCTGGGCGGCGGACTGGCCAAGCTCATCGATAATTTCTGTAATTTTTCAATCACTTCTGGATCTTTTCAGTGCGGCACCGCTTCTGCTTGGTTGTGGGCCGGTTCGGTGGACCTGCGCCTGGGCGCCCAAGATGGCGGCCACTTGCAGTTGCGCTTTGCCGGCGGCCCAAGCGACGACGGTCAGCCGTTTATTCAAACGGACGGCCGCGTGCAGATTCCAGTGTGGCGCACGGTCGACGCGCGAATTGTGTGGACCGCGCGGCAGGATTACGCCCATTTTGAAATCGGCGACCGGTTGTTCCTGCGCGGCAATGGCGACCGCGACTCGACGATTCTTACTTTTGGGCTGGGCGGGATCGAAGCGGAATCCCCGGGTCGAGACTTGGAAGGGCCGATGGTGACTTTGGGGCTGGAGTGGCGGCGCTAAGGAACTGTGACAGAACAAGTTGTTCTGTCACAGGGTTCCATTTGCTTGCTAGGTGGGTCGCAAGCTCGCGACTTTGCAAGTCGACTCGCCGCTCCGGCAAGAATCAAATCGATCGACTTAAATTGTCACAGTTCCTAAGACCCGGTGGACGACCCACAGGGACCGCACCACAGGCAATGCCGACTAGCGGCCAGATTATCATGGATAACTGCGTGTAACACAAAAAGAAATCCACTTGACTGTGCACTGCCAACCCGCCCAAGCTGCCCAGCACCGCCACTGTCGCCCAATCGCCGCTGCCATACCGCGCCACCGACCACAGCCGCCGACCGACCTGCCACACCAACAACGCCAGCACACTCAGGCCCAGTAGACCCAGATCGACCGCCGTTTCCGCTGGCACCGAATGGGCCCGCGCCCGGTCGTCGTAGGCCAAGAAGGGCAAATACTCGCGGTGGGCCAAGCGAAAGCGATCGGCGCCGATCCCCAACCACGGATGGCGCTCCCACAGCAGCAGCGCTGCCCGCCAGTAGTGGCGGCGCTCCAGCGCAAACCGCAAACCGCTAGCCACCGCTGATGTGTCGAGCGGCGGCCGCAACTGCGCCCCCATCAGCTTGGCCGCCTGCAGGTCGACGCCAGCCGGATGAACCATGCAGCCCAGCCACGCCACCGGATTGCCCAGTTGACTGATGCGCAGCACCTGCTCGCGCATGACATCGACAGCTAGCGCATATTCGCCGGCCCGCTGCGGCAAGACCACCCGCAGCAGTTCGGTGCGCTCGGTGTGGGGCGGCATGGGGGCCAACGGGTGGTGGTCCCAGTACGGCACCACCCGCTTGCCCATCGGGGTCAGCAGCGTATGCATCACCGAGCCCGGCGCCGCCCGGTCCGACAATGCCCACCGGCCCCGATTGCGGATGTGCACAGGCACCAGCACCGTTTCGCCGACATGGCCGACGCAGGCGCGCTCAAAGGTATAGGTGGCGGCGTAGCTGTGTTCGTCGACGCCGATGCGGGCGCGCATTTCTGGATTGGCCACGTAGGCGCCGACCACCACCAGCGCGTACCCGAGCGCCGCTCTGCGCAGCCAGCGCCGTGCCGCGCCCGCAAACCCAGCCGCCGCCACCCACAACAGGGCGGCACCGACGATCGCGGAGCCAAAGCCAGCTCGCGAATAGGTCAGGCTCAGCAGGATCGCGCAGACGAGGGCGACCACGATCAACCCAGCCCGCAGCCAATGGGTTTTAGCCATGGCCAAGACCACCAAGACCGGCGGCACCGCCAGCTCAAAGTAACCGGCAGCGCCGTTAGCGTGCGAAAACGTCAGCGCGAGCCGTTGTTCTCCGAGCATCCAAGTAGGCTCGGCGCGAAACAGAGTCAAAAACAGTTCCAAATCGCGGCCCAGGCGGCGCTCCAGTACTCCGAGCACCACCATCATCAGCAGGCCGATGATCAAGCCGACCAAGACCGTGCGCCGAAAAGGCGGGTGGCGACCGAGCACCAGCGCGCAGGTCGCCAGCGCCATCGCCCCCGCCACCCGCAGACTGTACTTGAGCACCAGCAGGTGATCGGTCGGTGCCCACGCTACGCTGAGCAGATGAACCAGCGCCCACAGGCCAAACGCCATCAGCGGCCCGCGGCACTGGCGCAGATGCTGGCCAAAATCAGGCTGGCGGCGATCGCGCCACAGGGCCACACCGCTGGCCAGCAACGCCATCGCCGCCATCATCTCGGGCAAGGTGATGGTCAGGCCACCGACTCGCACACCGTCGGCGAATTCCCACGGCGCCAGGGCGAGCAGCACCGCAAAGGCAAAGGCTGCGGCGGTCACCCGGCAGCAACCGGCGCCAGCGCCAGGCGCAACTTGAGCTCGCGGTACACCAGCGGCGCACAGAAGGCGAACAGCACCAGTTCGGTCACCCACGTTGAAATCGCCGCGCCGACACCGCCCCACTTGGGGATCAGCAGCCAATTGGTACCCAAGTTGATGCCGATCAGCACCAAGGTGAAGACCATCTGCGACTTGACGCGGCCCAACGCGACTAACATATGTGTTTCCAAGCAGTTGAGCATGGTCAGCAGCACCGACGGCGCCAGCCAACGCAGCATGGTCGCCGACGGCCCAAACTCAGGACCCACCAGGGTGCCGATGATGAATTCAGGAATCGTTACTAAGACTAATGTGCCGACGACCCCCGCTGCAGCCAGCGCCAATGCCGAGTTGCGATGCAACCGCCACGCTCGCTGCGGGTCGTTGAGCACGGTTTGCGACAGCGCCGGAAAGGTGGCGGCCAGCAGCGTCGCCGGGATAATGCCCATGTACTCGATCGGTTTATAAGCGGCAGAATACCATCCGGTTTCTTCGTCGCCGACAAAATGGCGCAACAGCACCACATCGAGCTTGAAGTAAATGAAACTGGCGACAATCGCCACCCCCAACGGTAGCACTTCGCGGCGAAAACGCCCCAGCGCCTCGGTCGACCAGCCGTAATGGGGCGACACCACTTGCCGCATCAGCCAAGCGGCGTGGGTGGCGCCCGCCATACCGGCCATCGCCATGCCGGCAGCAATCATCACCATAATCATCGACAAGTCGCTGCCGTCGGGCCACAGCAGGCTGGCCACCGCCAGCGCCGCGACCACAAAGACCAGTTGCGCCAGCGCAAAAAACGACGACGAGGCCGCCTCCAGTTCCAAGCGCTGGACGCCGCGAAACACTTGCCAAATCGACTCGACCGCCGACACCCCGAGGCTAGCCAGCCCCAAAATCGCCACCGTGAAGGCCAAAGCGCCGGGGTGCAGCCCTTTGCCGTCCTCGCCGGCGCGCGGATCGACCAGATGCCACCACGCCAACAGGCCGATGAGCCCGAGATAGCCCACAGCCAGAACCGCTTTGAGCGTAAGCACTTGACCGATCAACCGCCGCGGCGGCTCATCGTGGCGGGCAATTTCGCGGGCTAAGAATATGCCCAGACCCAGATCGGTCAACTGCACAAACATAGCGGCGATGCCGAGCGCGTAGTTGAACTGACCGTAGACACGCGGACCCAAACTGCGAGCGATAATCGGGATCAGCGCCAGCTTGAGCAGCTTTTCAACGACTGTCCCCAGCGTTTTCCAACCGAGATTGCGGGCGATTTTCGAGTTGGCCACGTGGCGTCGCAGATCCGGCGGGCGAATCGGGGCAGCCAGTGTAGCCAGTGCAGGATGCAGTGGCAAACCAGGACTGCGCCCGCTCTATCGCACTTTTTGAGGGCACAGCGTAAATTGGCAGGTCTGGGCCAACCGGCGCCGGAGCGACGCAGTGGACTTCGAAATCATCAGCAAAAACTGGGAGAAGTTAGCCAAAACCAACCCGTTGTGGGCCATTTGCACCAGCGACCACAAGAAGGACGGCAGCTGGGACCAAGCCGAATTTTACCAAACGGGAACGGTCGAAATCGCCACCGTCTTTGAATTGCTGCGCCAGCGTCACATTGAAGTCGCCGACCGCGCGTGCGCACTGGACTTCGGCTGCGGGGTCGGCCGCCTGTCGCGTGCCCTGAGCGGCCATTTTGCCCATGTCACCGGAGTCGACGTGGCGGCGACCATGGTGGCGATGGCGCGCTCGAACAACGCCGCGTTGGCCGACAAGCTAGCGTTCGTGCACAACACTCGCAGCGATCTGAGCCTTTTCGCCACCGGCCACTACTCTTTTGTGTATTCGAGTCTGGTACTTCAGCACATTTCCTATCCAGAATCCATGGATTATGTGCGCGAATTTGTCCGGGTATTGCGCCCCGGCGGGCTGGCGGTGTTTCAAGCCATCACCCAGGATGTGCGCAAGCTTAGTCCTATCAGGCGCTTGCGCGATAAAGTCTCGATCCGCAATCGCTTGGCGCGCATCGGCATCGGCAACGGCTTCGCGATGCGAATGAACGTCGTGCCTGAGGCTGAAATTAGGCAGATTTTGCAGTCCGCTGGCGCCGAAATCGTCGATGTGGCCACCACCAATCAGGCGTGTATGGCGCAGGATAATCGCGTGCAGTACATCGATGAGGCCGATTGCGTGGCGTGGGTGAGCAAGCAATTTGCAGTGCGCAAACCCAAGCCCTAGGAGCCTGTCGGAAATCAATCGGTTGTGAAATGTCTAGCAGGTTATACACAATGAATCTATTACGATCTGACAGACTCCTAGCCAGTCAACTATTCTCAACTGTCCGAGAACTGCCCGGAGTGAATCCGTGCAGTTTCGGACAGTTGCCGCCGTCTAGCCCGACGGCGCTAGAAGCGAGTCGGAATACTCCGACACGCTCCTAGGACCAGTCGCGAGCTGTCAGCCGCGAAATACCGCTTGATCCAAGCTGGGCAGCTTGGCGGCATCGCCGAACAGACTTTGTGCAATTTCAACGAGATCTGTCGGCCAACCCAGTTCAAAGCGCAGGGGCTGGCCGCTGTGCGGGTGGGTAAATCCCAGCGCATAGGCGTGCAACGCCTGCCGCGGCACCTGCGCCAGCACGCCGGCGTCATGCAAGGTGCGCTCGGTCTTGGGGTGCGGCCGCCGCCCGCCATAAGTGTCGTCGCCCACGATCGGGTGACCCAATTCGGCCAGATGAACGCGAATCTGATGGGTGCGCCCGGTTTCCAGCGTGGCGACCACCAGCGTCGTCAGCGGCGACCGCGCCAGCACCGTCAAATGCGTCACCGCCTGTTTGCCGTCAGCCGCCCGGCAGGTAAACTTTTTGCGGTCGGTCGGGTGGCGGGCGTGCAGACCGCGCGCGGTCAACGTGTCGTCGCGCAGGTTGCCGAGCGCAATCGCGACATACCGTCGTTCCAGTTGGTGTTTGGCAAAATCAGCGCCCAGCCGCCGCAACGCCGCATCGGTCTTGGCCACCACCAACAGCCCCGAGGTATAGCGATCGATGCGGTGGACCAACCCCGGCCGATACTGGTCGCCCAGCCCGGCCATCTGCGGCTCGTGGTGCAAAAGCGCGTTGACCAGCGTGCCCGACTCGTGGCCTAGGGCCGGATGCACCACCAAGCCGGCGGGCTTGTCGACGACCAGCAGGTGCTCGTCTTCATAAACAATTGTTAGATCAATGGCTTCGGGCAGCGCGGACAGTTGCGGCCGGGGCTGAAGGCAGACCTCAAACACCATCGACTTGTGGACGTGCAAGCTGGCTTTGATCTTGGCGTTGGCCGGACCAGCCAGCAGGCGCACATGGCCCTGCGTCAGGTGATTGGCGGCGCGCGCCCGACTCATCCCTTCAATCTGGCTGCACAAAAATGCGTCCAGGCGCAACCCGCCGTGCTCAGGGGCGACGCCGAGCTGCACCACCTCAATGGGCCGGCGATCAGGCATCGAAGCTGCGCCGACTAGCGACCATCATTGCGCGACAAAGGCAATCAGTTTATCCAGTTGTGCGCGATCCACGCTGCCACCGGCCTGCAACTCCTTGAATTGTTCGGTGAGCTTGGGGCGCGAACCGGCGGCATCAAGGGCGATCGCCACCTGCGCGCCGTGGCGGGCATCCTCCCATTTGCTGTTGGCGGCCGCGGTCAGTGCGTAGCTTATTTTGAGATCGGCAAATTCATCCATCGCCAATTCGGCCGCCAATCGCGCCCACGGCAAGGCGGCGGGCATAGTGTTCAGCTTGCGCAGGCCATGGGCGATTTCGGCAGTGCGTTCACGGCGTTCCTTGCGCTTACTCTCCTCGCTGCGCCCTTCGTCGGGGATGCCGTAGTCGTACACAATCGTTTGCCAGTCGACCAACTGCTGCCACTTTTCCAGTTTGCGGGCGGCGGTAATGCCGTGGCCCAGAGTCTGCTTATAGCTTCCAAGCAACTGCCCGCCGTCATCGGGCGGCCAGCGCCCGCTCGCTCGATAGGCTTGGTAGCCGGGCACCTGCTTGGCCACCAGCGCCAACGCTTCGGCATGGCGACTGTCGCCCAAAAAGTCACTCAGCCGGGTATTGAGTGCCACCAGTTCGTCGGACTTGAGCGCCAGCGCGCGGTCGATGGCGTCGTTCATCGATTTCTTGTCCTTGATCCGCGCTGAGAACATCGCGACATTAACCCATGCATTGAGCAAGTTGGGGTACAGATTGAGCGACCGGTGCAAGCTATCGATGGCTTCTTTGGTTTGGCCCAACGAATTGAGGCACAGCGCTTCGATAAAGTGATTTTGAAAATCGTCGGGATTGACCGCAACCGCCTCGCGAATCTCCACTAGCGCCTGACCCGCGCGGCCCGATTGCTTTTGGTGATTGCGCGCATCGGTAAACCCGTGCTCGGCGCGCATCCAGCGGCCGTGCAGGCCTTCGCTCTGGCCAAATCCTTCCAAGTACACCATGCCACCCAGACCGACGACCACCGTCGCCGTCGCCATCCACTGCGGCCATGGCTTGGGGCGATCCGCTGGGGCGGGCGGCGGCGCCAGCATGGAATCGGCGGCGGCGATAATGCCCATGTGTAGGCAGAACAAGAAAGTGGGCACTGGCAATTGCAAGGGAAATGAGGCCATGGCGTCGCCGCAAATCGCCACAATCCCCACCAGTGAGCCCAGCGAGGCAAACGCCACCAGCGCGGCGTCGTCGGCTTGCGCTTCGTCGGCCCTGCTGGCCCGCGTCACGTTGCGCACCGTCAGCCACAACGCCGAGCCGAGCAGGCCAAACAGAGCTAGCAAGCCATGCCAGCCAAACTCGACCCCAAATTGCAAAAAGTCGTTGTGGGCGCGGATCGGCTGCTTGGCGATGGTGAACATCTCGTTCTTTTCGCGTTGGACCAGGTATTTGGGGAACATCACTCGCCAATTGCCGGCGCCGCCGCCCATCGGTTCGGACTTGATCGCCTCCCACGAGCTTTCCAGCATGGTAAAGCGCCAACGGTAGTGGTCCGAGCCAAACTCAAAGAAAGACTTGACCAATTGTGGCACGCTGCGGTTGAGCTTTTCGTCACGTTCGGTCGCTTCGCTGACGGGCTTGTAGCGATCGGCCACTAGCCCCACTCCAGCCGTCAGAACAAGCAACGCCAGCGCGGGCTTGAGCAGGTCGATCAGCTTGACCCGCAGCAAGCCCACTTTGGCAGCGATCGGCGGTGCTGACGCAACCTCGGGATCGGCCTGTTCGTCGGCAGTGGCCACAGAAGCGGGAGCGCGGCGGGCCAGCACGGCCCCCAGACCCCACGCCGTCGCCGCCGCCACTAGACCCAAGAACGAGCCCGCCCACGCCGAACGTGTCACGGTTAACATCGTGTAATACAACAATATATTCAAGGACAACGCCGCCGGAATCACCAGGCACAGGGCCAGCACCGCCCGCTTGGTCAGCCACCAGCGGACCGCCATCGCCATCGCCACGTAGCAGGCCGGCAGCATCGCCACCACCACTTGGGCCGCCATATTGCGGTTGCCAAAGGTAGAGCCGGGTTTAGTAATGCTATTCCAACGTTGGGCCGGCAAAAAATCTTGAATCGAGTGTTGCTCGCCGATGCCGATCAGCGCGACCACCAAGCCTCCGATCGCCAGCCCGCCGGTGACCCACCACAAGTGGCGCGACCGCCGGATGCCGATCGCCGCCACCCAAAACACCGCGACCGCGGCCAGCCAGCGGTGGGCGTCATAGCGGGCAAACAGGGACAGTTCGCCGCCGGTGTGCTTGGGTGCCACGGTCAGCGACAACATCACCGCCGCAATCAGCAAGACCATTGACCACACCAACGGCGAGGTGCGCAGCTTGTACGGTCGCTTGAGCCACGCCAGCGCGCCGACCAGTGCCACCAAAAGGGCGGCACCATCGGCCAAGTACAGCTGCTTGGGCAACTGAAACAGGTCGCGAATATTGGGAGTCACGACGCGCGCGACCACGATGGCCAAGATGGCAATCCCGATCGGCACCAGATCTTCAAGCCAACTGGTGACGTCATCTGGGTCGTTCGCCGTGCCGCCAGCAGAAGTTCGTTGGGCGGCGACCACTTTGACCGGTTCAACTTTTGTTTTAATTTTCGCCACTTGCTGCCTCTAATCTGGTCGTTTCACCCGCTGCCGAAGCAAAAGGCGCGGAAGTCTAGCGCAGCAAGCCCAGTTTGTGGATCGGCGTGATCAGCGGTGATCACGGTGTGGGCATCGAGTCGGTAGTCTTCAATGCTTTGATTTCACATCATTTATGCTTTCGGGCGCAAAATTCTTTCGTCTCCTGCAAAGTTTTTTTGTCCAATAGCGCGGCAAATGCCGCCAGCCTCCGACCATGTCTTTCATGAGCGGACACTTCGTCCGCCGGAGCCCAAAGTGAATTGCGTAGCCAAAAGTGCAATTGTTCAAAACCAGCCACTGGACGCGACCCACCCCAGCACGGTGAGCGCCGATCGCTGTCCGCCAGCGGTCGTGACCACCGAGCCATCGGCGCAGCGCGATGTTCAAGCCGCCGTGCGCAGCGCCAGTCTTTTTGTGCGTGGCGACCTGCTGCAAGGTGAACTGCGGCGCCTCGATCGCTTGCACCGCTGTGCGCGCATTCGCCCGCAGACGTACGCCGACGCGATCGACGGCCACCGCGCCGCGCTAGCCCTGTGGCTGTACGGCATCGCCGTCGGCGTCGCTGCCCAAGGCTTGCCGGAAGCGGCGTTGGCGCTGCTCGACGTGTTGCCGTCGGTACCGGCGGGTGGCCACGGCCGCCGCGAGTTGCTCCGCGATTTAATCGATCACCAAGCAGCCGGCGACCTCTTTTTGGCGGCCTAAGGGCAGAAGCAAGGATAACTCGATCGATCCGCGATTGGAACGGAGTATCGAGTCGGCTCGCAAAGCCGCGAGTTAGCGACCCACTAAGCGAGCCATGGGCCGGGGAGCAAAATCGACTTGATTTTGCACGGGCCCTAAGCGCCTTTCGCCACGAGCCAGCGATGCCCCCACCTAACCAAGCCTAAGGAGCGAATCATGGCCACCCTGCAAATCGTCGCCGCTGGCAAAGCTGCGGACACCACACCCCAAGACGGCGGTTACGCCGCCCTAGTGCCCAACAATGGCGGCTGGCGACCGGTCAGCATCGGCGCCAAAACGCTGTTCGGCACCGCCACTGTCCCCGGCTGGGTCGCCGCAATCGGCGTCAATGAGCGGCATTGCGCCATGCGGACCAGCGCCGATGGCGTACATGTCATCGATTTGGGGTCAGATCTGGGCACTTGGGTGCACGGCGTCGCCTGTGCGCCGCGGCCGCTACTGGCCAGCGCCGGCAATGTGGTGCGGTTGGGCAGGGCGCCGGTGATTGTGGTCCACGAGCGCCTGCAGTCCGCAGGGCGCTGGCTCGGAATCGGCCGATTTGGGTCGTGGTCGCCCAGCGTGTGGTCACTGCTGGCGGAGCTGGCCTTGGTGGCGCAAACGCCGTTGCCGGCCCTGATTTTGGGCGAGTCGGGCACCGGCAAGGAGCTGGCTGCTGGGGCGCTGCACGCTGCATCACCGCGAGCCGCCAAGCCGATGATCTCGCTCAACTGCGCGGCTTTGCATGGCGATCTGTTGCACGCCGAGCTGTTTGGTGCCGAGCGCGGGGCCTACACGGGCTGTGTCGAGCGGCGGCGCGGCGCCTTTGAACGGGCTGACGGCGGCACGCTGTTTCTGGACGAAATCGGCGAACTGTCGCTGTCGGCCCAGGCGGCGCTGCTGCGGGTGTTGGAAGTGGGTGAAATCCAAGTGCTTGGTGGCACGACCCGGCCAGTGGATGTGCGCTTGGTATGCGCGACCCACCGCGATCTCGACGCGATGGTGCAGCAGGGGACATTTCGTCTGGACTTGTGGCACCGCATTGCGGTTGCGCCGCTAGATTTGCCGCCGCTGTGCCGGCGCGCTGCGGACATCCAACCGGCGGCGCGCCTGTTTCTGCAGCAGTTGGGAGTCGCGGGCGACCTAGATGACCAAGCCTGGGCGGTGCTGCAGCACTACGACTGGCCGGGCAATTTCCGCGAATTGCGAAATGTGATTGCGCGCTTGTGCGCAACTAGCCCGTCGGGGACGCCGACGGCCGCCGATGTGCGGCGGCTCTTTGGCCTGGATGGCGTGCAGCCTCAGCGCGCTGAGCGCTTGCAGGCCCGTCAGCGCAGTGGCGAGGTGCAGGCGCTGGTCGGTGGCGGGGTGCCCAGCCAACAGGCCTGGCGCCAAAGCGGCCTGCCGCGAGCGACGTTTTATCGCTACCTCAAGCGAATGCGCAGCCAAGCAGGGGCGTAGGCTGATCGCGCCAGCGGGTCGGTTGGACACCAGGAGTGTCCGATTCGGACACTTTGCGCATCGTGATTGGACACTCCAAGGTGTCCGGTTCGGTCACTTGGGCAGTGCGGGTCGGCGCCCAATTCGAGTTGCGCCTGCAGTTTAACCAATTGGAACTGTATGTCTAATTGGACTCCGGTTGGCGGCGGCAGCCTTGGCGCGCTGTTTGCATCGGCCAAGCCATGTGACTCAACCGCGGATCCCGTCCGGACGCGATGGCAATTTAGGCGCTGTGGCGCTCTATTGTCGCCCGTCAGTTGAGCACTCCGATGCTGTCGGCTTTTTTGCCCACATCGGTCGGTGTAGCGCCGAGCTTGCACAGTCCGGGGAACATTGTGCAGGCTCGGGGCGCGCCGGTGGCCAACTCAACCCTGCATTCAACAACCTGACCGGCACCAATCGCCGTTTCGGTCGCAGTCGCCGTTTCGGCCGCAGTCGCCATTTCGGTCGCTGTCGCCATTTCGGTCGCTGTCGCCGTCACGGCCGCTGTCGTCGCCAACGAACGGGGTGGGCGGCCACATCGACTAGGTCAGCCAATCGCGCACATGGCGAATCACCACCCGGCCAGGGTCGCGACCGAGCTCTTCCACCGCCTCGGAGTCCACCGGCACCATCGCTTCTTTGCCGTCGCGCAGCCGAATGCACAGCAATGTCTGGGCCCCCTGCGCCGTCGCCACCACTTGACCGGCTTCGCTGCCGTCGCTCGAGTCAATGACCGTCGCCCCGATCAGCTGGTGCAAGTAGACGTCACTGGTATCGGCCGCTGGCAGCTGGCTAGGGTCGATCTGCAATACTGCGTGGGTCCACGCCGCCGCCGCATCCCGATCGTCGATGCCAGCAAAGGCCACGATCCACACGTCCACAGCGGGCCGCAGGCTGACAATCTTCAAAAATTGGGCCGGTGCCCCCGGCTTGTAGGCCCGCACCGACTGACGCGGCTGCCAAATGTCGCTGTGGGGATTGTGAACGACGACCCGCAGTTCGCCACGCAAACCGTGAGGTCGACCGATCACCCCAAGTTGCAACCACGCAATGGGTGAGGTTGCCGCGTCCAACCCCACTGGGGCTGTCGGGTCGGGCGCGGATTGCGGCGCTGCTGTCTTGCGTTTGGTCATAGTACCAGTTCGTCCTTGAGGGGCCGCGACATCAGTGCCTCCAATGCCGCGCGCGGCGCCAACCCTTCGTACAGCACTTTGTAGGCATGCTCGATAATCGGCGCCTCGACACCAAGCTGAATCGCCAACCGATGGGCGCTGTTAGCCGTCAAAACGCCCTCGGCGACGGCAGTCATCGAGGCCAGAATCTGGTCGATCGTCTCGCCTTGGCCCAAGCGAATGCCAACGCTGCGATTGCGGCTGAGGTCACCGGTACAGGTCAACACCAGGTCGCCCATGCCAGCTAACCCTTGCATCGTCAACGGATTACCACCCTTTTTGACCACCAACCGCGTAATCTCAGCCAGCCCGCGAGTAATCAGTCCAGCGCGCGCATTGTGGCCAAAGCCAAGACCATCGGCCGCACCGACGGCGATGGCCATCACGTTCTTGAGTGCGCCGCCCATCTCAACGCCGATGACATCGTTGCTGGTGTAACACCGAAACCGCTCTGAACTCAGGCTTTTTTGTAAATACTTGGCGGTGCGTCGATCGTTAGCGGCAATGGTCACCGCGCTGGGCATGCCCGCTGCCACTTCAGCGGCAAACGACGGCCCGGATAAGTAGGCCAGCGACAGGTGCAGGCGCCGCGGCAGCACCCGCTCAAAAATCTCGTTGACCGTCTCCAGCGACTCGTTGTCGATGCCCTTAGAACACGAAACAATGCTGTGTTCGTCGCTCAAGTACGGCAGCATCTGCCGAGCCAAACGCGCGACGTGCGGGGTGGGCATCACCGTCAGCAAGATCTTGGCGCTGCGCACCGTCCGCTCCAGATCGCCCGTCGCGCGCAGCAGATCAGGCAGCGGATGTCCTGACAAAAACGTCTTATTTTCGCGATACTGCTCAATATCGGCGACCACTTGCGGCTCAAAAGCCCACAGCAAGGTCGGGTGGCCCATGCGGGCAGCGTGAATGGCCAACGCGGTGCCCCAAGCCCCTGCGCCGATGACTCCGACTTCAAATGACGCGGGCAACGGGCCCAAGCGGGCGGTGCTCATCGCTGACCTCCGACGGGCGGGCGCGGTTGCACTTGGCCCTCGCGTGCAGCCTGAAAAAGCTCTTGCAAACTGCGGTCTTTGGCTCCATTGCGGCAATGGCGTTTGGCCCACTGCCGCAGTTCGCGCACTTGAGCATCGTAGGTTTCGACAAACGGTATGATTTTGCTGAGCACTTGCTCGGCGTCGGCGGCGAGCGGTTCGCGACCGGCACAAAAGGCCACCTGCATCGCTTCGGCAAATGCTTGCTCAATTTCGGCGCCGGTCAGCCGGTCCGATGCCTTGGCGAGGCGTTCGACATCCCAGGCCCGCGGATCGCGGCCGCTGCGGGCAATGGCCACCGCAAAAATCTCGGCGCGGGCCAGTTGATCGGGCACGTCAACAAAAAACGTCTCGTCAAAACGGCCTTTGCGCATCAGTTCTGCCGGCAAGTGGGCCAAGCGGTTGGCGGTGGCGGCGACAAAGACGCCCTTGCGCTGCTCGCCCAGCCACGTCAGCAGGCTGCCGAACACCCGCGCCGCCGCGTCGGAGCTGCCCGAAGCGGCCCCGGCAAACGCCTTGTCGATTTCATCGATCCACAACACCACTGGCGCCATGGCTTCGGCCACTTGCAAGGCATGGCGCAAGTTTTCATCCGGTACGGCGACGGCGGTGTACAAGCGGCCCAAATCAAGGCGCAACAGGGGTAAACCCAGGACGGCGGCAGCTGTTTTGGCGGTCAGAGTCTTGCCGCAGCCCTGCACCCCGACCAACAGGACCCCGCGCGGCATCGGCAGTCCGTAGGCCCGCGCTTGGCGAGTCATCGCCAGTTTTTGGCGGCCCAGCCACACTTTGAGCTCGTCCAAGCCGCCGATCTCGCTCGGCAACGGCACCTGAGTAACCACCTCAACCACGCCAGTGCCAGCGAGCAGATCGCGTTTTTCAGCGCGCAATTCAGAGACTTGATCCGCAGGACTGCGCCCGCGAACCCGGCGCAACGCCCGCCGCGCTTGGGCCAGCGTGAGCCCCTGCACCGCCTGCACCGCGCCCTCAAAAGTCTCGGCATCCAACTGGCCTTGGGCATCGCGCAACGCCGCCGCCACCAACGGCTCCACCTCGCTGCGCTGGGGCAACGGCAGGTGCATGGACACAATATCGCGAGCCAGCTCAGGCACTTCTGGCAGGTTGGCCCCAACGAGCACCACCGATTGGCCAGCGCGCTCAATGGTGGTCAAGGTTTCGCTCAGCAGGCGGATAATTTGCGGTTTACGCAGTAATTCCGAGGCCCCCGGCAGCACCAGCGCGCGGGCCGTGCCGTCTGCCAAGCGTTGCAGGGCATCGAGCGCGACTACCACTGGATCGGCGCGACCGGCCCACGCCACTTCGGTCGGCACCTGCACCGCCGCCGCAGCGATCTGGACCTCGCGCACCGCTTCACGCTCGTCTGAACTCAGCAGCGCCAACAGCGGGTAGCGCGCCCGCAGCCGATCGGCCAAAGCGGGCAAGCGCGGCTTAAGCGCTGCTTGAGCGATCGGTTCGCTGGCCACCACGTTGGACTCCCAAACAATTGACTCGACGACTCTGGTCAGGATCGGAGCGGCGAGTCGGCTGAATAGACACGAGCTTAGCGACCCACTAAGCAGGCGGCGGCGAGTCGGCTGAATAGACACGAGCTTAGCGACCCACTAAGCAGGCAAACAGGCGCCAACAAGATCGACGAGATGGTGTTCGTCGCCCTAAAGACCTGACCAATTAACGCCGAACCTCAAAAAATTCCCCAACAAAACTAGAGCGGCTTGACGCCTCCGGCGCAAGCGCGCGACCCACCAAACAAGCACTGAGACGCCGAGCAAATGGTATTTAATCGGCTAACTAGAAACGTGGGGGCGCGCCGCCCCCAAACCCCCGCGGTGGTCTGCAGCTGCGGCCCACATTCCACATGCCGCTCAAGGAGTTTCATGCATCGTGAGTGCCTATTTGGCGGCATGCGGAACTCTTTAGGCCCCCGGCCGCGGCGGTCGACCGACTGGCGCCGGCGAGTCAATCGAATACTGCTTGATCTTGTACTGTAAATTGCGCGGCGAGATCGCCAACAACTCGGCTGCGTGGGTGCGATTGCCGCCGGTGCGCAGCAGTGCGGCGACGATCAAGCTGCGCTCGGTGGCCTCCACCGCCATCGGAATCGACAGCGTTTCTGGGCTAGCGACTTCGACCTTGATCGGCACCGGCACTTCAATTGGCCGACCCACTTGGATTAAATCACCTGTGATCGTATTGCCTTCCGCCATCACACACGCCTGCTCGATCACGTTTTGCAGTTCGCGCACGTTGCCCGGCCACTGCCAGCCTTGCAGCCGCGCCAACGCCGCCGGCGCTACGTTTTGCACTTTGGTGCCCAGCTTGCCGTTGGTGCGTTCGACAATGTGCTCAACCAAAATCGAAATATCTTCGCGACGTTCGCGCAGCGGCGGCACCACCAGTTCAATCACGCTGAGCCGATAGTACAAGTCCTCGCGAAACTGGTTTTCGCGCACTTTTTGGCGCGGATTGATGGCGCTGGCCGCCGCTACCCGCACATCGACGGCTACGGGTTTGTTGCTGCCCAGCCGCCGGACTTCGCCCTCTTGCAGCACCCGCAACAACTTAACCTGTAAATTGACGGGCAAATCGACAATTTCGTCCAAGAAAAGCGTACCCCCGCTGGCTTCCTCGAAAATACCCTTGCGGTCGGCGGAAGCATCGGTAAAGGCGCCCCGCACATGACCAAACAACTCTGATTCTAATAAGTTGGGCGGGATCGCCCCGCAATTGACCGCCACAAACGGCCCGCGCGCCCGCGGACTGGCCTGATGCAGCGCCCGCGCCACCAGCTCTTTGCCGGTGCCCGATTCGCCGGTGATCAAAACCGTGCTGCCAAAACGGGCAATGCGCTCAATTTGCTTGAACAGAGCCAACATCGGCGCGGACTGGCCGACCATACCGTAAAAAATTCGCGAACTGGGGATAAACACTCCGGTATCTGTTTCTTCCGCGTCACTGGTCGGGGTGGCGGTGGGTGCCGCACTGGGCTTGGCCACGCTGCGGGCTTTCTCCAAGGCCAGTCGCACCTTGAGTTCAGCCTCCGCCAAGCGAAACGGCTTGGACAAGAAATCCAGCGCCCCCAACCGCACCGCCTGCAGCGCGGTATCTAGGCTGCCATAGGCGCTCATCACGATGGTCGGCGGCAAGCGATCCTGGCGCGCCAGCACTTCAACCACCTCCAAGCCGGTCAAGCGCGGCATCTGCAAGTCGATCAGCATCAAATCCGGGATCTGGCGCTTGAGGACCTGCAAGGCCTCATGGCCGTCGGCCGCTTTGAGGATGCGAAAACCACTGGCACCCAAATGCTCGGCCAAAAGCTCAACAAACGCGGGTTCATCGTCGACAATTAACAGGGTGTCATGGCGGCGGATGTGGCTGCTACTGGGAACGCTCACCGAGTTACTGGCCATAGATTCTCCGACTGATTGGGGGCTACAGGGCTACAACTCTATGTTCTCACTACGAATTGTCGGTACTAGATGGCGCAGGCAGCTGACAGTCGCCGCGGTGGAAAATCGACTCGATTCTGCAGGGGACCCGAGTGACTTGACCAATTATTAGCGACGCTCAAAAAATTCCCCAACAAAACTGGAGCAGGGTGACGCCAGCCCGCAAGGTATTGAACAACGGCCGCGCGCTCGCGACCGACAAAGCAAGCGGAGAGACCCGAGCAAATCTGATTTAATCGGCTCTCTAACTAGAAACTTGGGGGCACGCCGCCCCCAAACCGCCGCGGTGGTCCGCAGCTGCGGCCCACATTCCACATGCCGCTCAAGGAGTTTCATGCATCGTGGGTGCCGATTTGGCGGCATGCGGAACTCTCTAGGACGCACTGCTGCGCGATTCTTCGACAAAGGCCAACCGCAGGTCGTGCAAGACGCGGTCCAGAACCGCCGCCTCAGTGGGATCGAGGTTGCCATGGGTCTTGTCGCGCAACATCGCCAAAATATCCACGGTTTGACGGGCCATCTCCAGATTAAACTGGCTGTGTTGGCCGGTGGGATCGGGCACCCGGCCCAAGTGCACCATCGCCGAGCTGGCCAGGGAAAGCACAAAAGTTTGGAAATCAATTTTCACGGCGGCGCCTCGCAACTACATGATTGCTTGCATCTAAACCTAGTGCCGCTCGATGCCACAGACCTTGCCCGCAAGCTTTGCGCACATTGCGGGAATGTCGCGGTCAGCGCCGGTGTTGTCAAGCCCGCGGGAATTGTACCCGCACGCTGACCTCAACTAGCATGTACACTGCACCGTGCGCTGCGGCGACCGCCAAGCGCAATCACAACTCAAGCCAGCTATCTTCAAACGGGGCCGGCCCAACGTGGTCCCCCGAATCCACCGATCTTGTTGGCACCAGCGATCTTGTTGGCACCAGCGATCTTGTGCGGGCGCGCCAGTCACTTGTGCGAGGACGACCGATGGCGGCACGCGAACCGATCCTCAAGGACACCTTGGAGCAGTACTTGGTCGAGGTCAATCGCTATCCGCTGTTGACCCGCGACCAGGAGTACGCACTGGCCAAGCGCTTTCAGGAGAACGGCGACCCCGGCGCCGCCCGCGCTCTGGTGACCGCCAATTTGCGCTTTGTGGTCAAGATTGCTTATCAATTCCAGCATTACGACATCCGAATCACCGATCTGGTCCAAGAAGGCAACATTGGCCTGATGAAGGCGGTGCGCAAGTTCAAGCCGGATCGCGGTTATCGCTTGATTTCGTATGCGGTGTGGTGGATCAAGGCCTACATCCAGAACTACATCATCAACTCGTGGTCGCTGGTCAAGGTCGGCCCGATTTCGCAACAGCGCCGGGTGTTGTTTGGCAAGCGCGGCATCCCGGATCTGGAAGAGGGCGAGGAAGTGGTCGGCGAAGACCGGCGCTTGGCCGCCGAGGGCGCGACCAAAGAGGCCGGCGACAACGTCGAAGTCGAGGTGGTGGTCGACGAAGCCAATGTGGACGACGACGAGACGTTCTTGATTGCGGCGGAGGCCGTCAGCCAGACCACTCGCGGCAGTCGCACCCCGCGCACGCCGCGCGAGTCCGAAGTCGAAGAATGGCGGCGGGCCGCGCATGCCGCCCGGCACGACCTCAATCTAGACGCCAACATCAGCGACGAAGGCCGCATGACGTTGGGCGAGACGATGGCCGCGCCGGGCCCGAGCACCGAGGAGCAGTTTGCCAGCGCCGAAGTGTCCGCGATCGTCGCCGAGCGTCTAGCGGACCTGCATAGCCAGCTCAACGACAAGGAAATGGCGATTCTTAACAAGAGGTTGCTTGCCGATCAGGAAGTCACCCTGCAAGACATCGGCGAAGAGTTTGGCATTTCGCGCGAGCGGGTGCGCCAGATCGAAAACAACCTCAAGAAGAAAATTGCCAAGCAGCTAGAAGGGTTGCATCCGATTGGTTTGCTCGCGGGGCCGGAGCACGGTTAGCGGCAAACGAGCGCATTGGCCTAACGTCCAAGCTGCGAGTCGCCCCGCAATGCCGAGCAGTCGTTGAGAAAGTCCACGGTTGCTCAGTTGGGCTTACGCCCCAGCAGGTCGACGCCGCACCACCACACTGGGCTTGAGTGGCTGCAGTGGCACAACTGCCGGGATCGCCAGCGCCGCCTTCTTGGCCGCGGACGGTCTAGCGGCAACCTTGGACTTCACCGCGGATTTCACTACTGATTTCACAACAGATTTCGGCGCTTTGGCCGCCGGTTTGGCGCTCTGGACCGTCGCTCGCGCTTTGGACCCAGCGCCGGTGGTGGGCCGCCGCTTGCCCTTGCCCGCCTTGACCGGCTTGCCAAAGTGGCGCAGGCGATCCAGCGCCAGCTCCAAACTGACGTCATCAGTGGCCGTGCCGCGCACCAGTGACGCATTGCTGGCGCCGTTGGTCAGATACGGGCCAAAACGGCCGTCGATCAAGCGCACCGGTTGGCCATTGTCGGGGTCGGTCCCCAGCACCTTGCCGGCCGTGGCCTGCTGCTTGGCGGCCAGCATCGCCAGCGCTTGAGCCAGGTCCATGGCATCGGCATTGGCATTGGCCTTGAGCGAAGCATTGCCACTGCCGTCGGTCACATACAAGCCGTAGCGGCCATTCCACAAACTGACGGTCTTGCCTTCGTGGCTGCCCAATTCGCGCACTTGCTCGCTGCCATTTTTGGCGCGGGGCTTGGCCAACAGGGCGACCGCTAATGCGAAATCGGCATCGATTGCCCACAGTGATGGCGGCAAATTGCGTCTATCTTCACCACGTTGCACATAATCACCGTAGCGACCGACATGGGCGGTGACGACGACGCCGCCGTCCTTGCCCAACTCGCGCGGCAACGCCAATTGCCGCAGCGCCAGGTCAACCGTGATCTGTTGCGGCTCCATTCCTTTGGAAAGGCTAGCGTTCTTGCGCTCATCGCCGTCCGTGGTCGCGCCCAGTTGCAAGAACCAGCCAAAACGGCCGTTGCGCAAGAAAATCGGCTTGGCCGTGGCCGGATCGTGGCCCAACGGCGCGTCCGCTCTGCCCTTTTGTTCGACCAGATCGAGCGCCCGCGCCACAGTCATCTGGTCGGGCTCTTGGTCGTCGGGGACATTAGCAGTGCGGTCGCCCACTTTGACAAAGGTGCCAAACCGGCCAATGCGGACCGCGACGCCCTGGCCGTCATCGGTAGTTCCAATCCCAATCGCGCTGGCCACGCTGGGGTCAATCTTGTCGCGCACACTGGCGAGCAGCGGTTGCAGACCGGCAATCTTAGTGCCGTCCTGCTCAAACCCGCTCTCGTAAAAGCCGCACAGGTAGGCCGCCGAGTCGTCGTGGCCGCTGGCAATCCGATCCAGCCGTGATTCCATTTTGGCGGTAAAGGCGTAATCGACCAAATGCGGCATGTGCTCTTCGAGCATGCGCACCACCGCCATACCCATAAACGTCGGCACTAGAGCCTGCGCTTTGCGAAACGAATACTGCTTGTCCAAAAGTCCTTGCAAAATAGCAGCATAGGTACTCGGCCGCCCGATGCCCTTTTCCTCTAACGCCTTGATCAAGGCGGCATCGCTCAGCCGCGACGGCGGTTGGGTGGTGTGATTGACTGCCCGCAGCGGCGGCTGCCCCCACTGCAGGCGCTGACCTTTGGCCAACGGCGGCAGGGTGGTGTCGCGGTCCGCCAGCGCCTGTTCAGGGTCATCCGAACCCTCGACGTAAGCCTTGAGAAAGCCGGCGAAACGGGTGACCCGACCGGTGGTGCGAAACAGCGCGTGATCGACACTGATATCGACCGACGTCTGCTCGACCTGGGCATCGGCCATCTGGCTGGCCACCGTGCGCTTCCAAATCAGCTCGTACAGCCGGGCTTCGGCTGGACCCACCGCTTGCGCCACTTCGGTAAACGCCGCGAATTGACTGCCCGCGGGCCGAATCGCCTCGTGCGCCTCTTGGGCGTTGGCGACGTGGTTCTTGAAGCGACGCGGCTCAGCCGGCACATACGCTTGGCCGTACTGCTCGGCGATCAGACCGCGTGCAGCGGAAATGGCTTCGGCTGACAGATTGACCGAATCGGTGCGCATGTAGGTGATGTAGCCGCTTTCATACAACCGCTGCGCCACTTGCATGGTCTGGCGGGCGGACCAGCGCAGCTTGCGATTGGCTTCTTGCTGTAGCGTCGAGGTAGTAAACGGCGGCGATGGCCGCAGGGTTTGTGGTTTAGTTTCAACGCGCTCTACCTGGGCTCCGCTGCCCGCCAGTTGCGCGCACAGCCGCTCGGCCGTGGTGATGTCCAAATGCACAAGGCCGCGGGTGAGCTTGCCGGTTGTCGGGTCAAAATCCTTACCCGCTGCCACTTTCTGGTCGCCCAGCGCCACTAACGCGGCGTCAAACCCGCTACCGTGCACGGCCAGCAAGGCGTGCAAACTGGCCCAATCGGCGGACACAAAGGCCATGCGCTCGCGTTCGCGCTCGACTAGCAAGCGCAGCGCCACTGATTGGACTCGACCGGCCGACAGCCCCGGCTTGATCTTGCGCCACAGCACCTCGGACACATCCCAGCCGTACAGACGGTCGACCACCCGCCGGGTGCGCTGCGCCGAAACTAGGTCTTCGTCGAGCGGTCGGGGCGACTCCAGCGCGCGCTGAATCGCCTCGCGGGTGATCTCATGGAACACCAAGCGGCGGATTTCGACTTTGGGTTTAAGCACTTCCAACAAGTGCCAACTGATCGCCTCGCCTTCGCGATCATCGTCCGTCGCCAGAAACAAGGTGTCGATCCCGTGCATGGCCTTGCGCAAGGCTGCGACTTGGCGCTCCTTGTCCTTGGGCACGACGTAGATTTCGTCCAAAGTTTCAAAGTGATTAGAGGTATTGACCCCGTACTTGACCCATTTTTCATCGCGGCGCGGATCGCCCTCGGGCAGGTCGGACTTGCGCTCCACCAGATCGCGGATGTGCCCGACGCTGGCCTGCACGTCATAGCCTTGGCCCAAATACTTGCGAATGGTCGCGGCTTTGGTCGGCGATTCCACAATCACCAGCGAGCGGCCGGTCGTCGGGCGCGGCTCGGCGCTGGCTTTGGTGGTGGCTTTGGTCTTGATGGTCGATTTGGGTGCGATCTGGGCCATAAATTCCCCCGACGGGCGCCTTGGTTCGTGCAAGGTCGGCGCGTGTAGTTGTCGATGTAGGGGCGCGACCAAGCTGCGCATATGCTTAATTTTACGGCGAAACGAGTTGCCATCTACCATCGGGCGCCTGCCCGGCGTGGCCACCTAGCGCCAAATGCAGCACGGCTGCGCTGGCGGAGGGGCGATCAAGAATAAGAACAAGCTCTTCCAGTGTCAGACCCGCCGGCCCGTTGGCGTGGGCTGTCTGTGCACTGTGGTGCAGGGCTTGCCAGATGTGCTGATGCGCTGCGGGCCATGTGGCAAAATCCACTGGTTGTACAGACACAGGTGCAGACACAGGTACAGACACAGGTGCAGACACAGGTGCAGACGCTCGCTGGCCGCCCGCAAAATTGGCGTAGCTTGGCGAGCCACGCGGCCCGCCGTCAACGCCTACTGGCGCCGAACCATCGAATGGCCCGGGCGCCGACCGCCGATGAGCCCGGCCACCCTGGTGCCAAATTGCGGGCAGCTGTTGCGCAATTAGCTGATACTGAACGGGATCAATGACGGAACCCAGCCAAGCGCTCAGCTCAGCCTGCGTCGCGATCGTCGGCACTCCGCAGTGGGCCAGCCAGCGCGTACCCTCGCAGTGCGGCGTGCCTATCGGCCACGGCACCACGGCCACTGCGTCTCCCGCGCGCACCGCTTCGCGCGCCACTTGCAGCGTGCCCGAGCGCACATCGCCAGCGACCGCGATCAAGCCATCGGCAAGCCCAGCCAGCACCCGGTTACGTCGATGAAAATGCGCAGTTAAAGCCCTAGGCTCGTCGAGACAAACTAATGCGCCGCCACCGGCAACAATGGCGTCGTACAGAGCCGCGTGGGCCAACGGATAGGGCGATTGGGGCCGACATGGCAGCACCGCCAAGACCTGCCCTTGGGCCTGCAAGGCGCCACGCAAGGCCGCCGCGTCGATCCCGCGCGCTCCACCGCTGCAGACCATGACGCCTAATTTGGCTAAATTGCTGCCGATAGCCGTGGCTCGCTCGATCTGCTCGGCGCTGGCATTGCGACTGCCGACCACCGCGATGCGCGGTCGATCGTGGTCCAGCTGGCCGCGCATCACCACGTGGGCGCGCCACGGCGCCGCGGCAATTGCAGCGCGTAAGGTTATGGAATTGTTTGGCTGTTCTCCAAAATAGAGCGGGGTGTCCATAGCGTACCTACCGCGCCGGCTGCTGGCGCTGACAAGGTGATCGAAGGCGGCGCCGCTTTGCCGCGGCTGGGCCCGAAAATAGCCGCACACTGGACTAAAATTTGTGGGGGTCTGCCGATTTTTTCTAGTCGCCAAGATGCGCCATTGCGAGGCCAAACCAAGGGTAAATCAAACAGTATTATGTAGTTACACAGGTCCAACTTCTGATTCAGCGCCACCCTGATGGCCTTGGCGCGGCGCGGCAAGCGGTGATCGTGGCGATCACCGGGCGATCACCTGAGGTCCTTTGGGGCGTGCAAGAGAACAATTCGATCAGCCTGCGCGAAGTCCGGACCGGCGAGTCGGCTGTAAAGACAGAAGCTTGCGACCCACCTAGGAGCGTGTCGGAGTCTTCCGACTCTCGCCTAGCGCCGTCTGGCTAGACGGCGGCAACTGTCCGAAACTGCACGGATTCACTCCGGGCAGTTCTCGGACAGTTGAGAATTGTTGACTGGCGAGGAGCCTGTCGGATCGTAATAGATTCATTGTGTATAACCTGATAGACATTTCACAACCAATTGATTTCCGACAGGCTCCTAGCAAGCAAACGGGCGCCGGAAATGAATGATTTATTCATTTACGAGCCCAAAGGGCTGGCGGTGCACCATTTAGGAACTGTCCCAGAATAAGTCATTGTGGGACTGGTTCCGTTTGCTTGCTCTGTTGGTCGCTAAGCTCGCGTCCTGAAAGGCCGACTCGCCTCTCCAGTGTTGCCCAGATCGATCGAGTTATTGCAGGACAGTTCCTTAGGGCTGGCAGTGCAGGCGAGCGGCAAAAAAGGCGTCCATGCCCTCAATCAACGGGTGAGTGCGCAGATCACCGTTGCGGTCGAGCAGTCGCTCCGCCCACTGCGGCCGAAACTCGCTTCGGGCCAGCTGCGGATGGTCACGCAGCACTTGCTGCAGCCACAGCGGACCTTCCTCGCGGGCAAAACTACAGGTCGCCAGCATCACCACCCCCCCGGGCCGAACCAAGCGCGCCGCGGCGGCAGCCAACCGCAACTGAACCGCCGCCATCGCCACCAGATCGGCCGCGCGGCGGCGGTGGCGAATTTCAGGCCGCCGGCGCAAGGTACCCAGACCGGTACACGGGGCGTCAACCAGCACGGCGTCAAAACTGGCATCGGCAAACGGCAAGGCTCCACCAGCATCGGCGACCACCGTTTGCACCAGCGGCGCCCCGACCGCCGCGCACAGCTCCTGGGCGGACTGCAGTTTTTCGGCGGCCGTGTCGACGGCGGTGACCTGCGCGCCCAACGTCGCCAGCAACGCGGCCTTGACCCCGCGACCCGCGGCCAGATCGAGCACCCGCCAGCCCGGTTGCGGATTGAGCCAGCGCACCACCGCGGCGCTCGCCGCGTCTTGCACCAAGAACGTGCGCCCATAGTCGCGATGCTGCAACGCCAAAGCGCCGTCGGCCAGCCACGCACCGGGGACCAGCAACGGTGCCCGCAACACCCCAGCCGTCAACAGGTTTTCGGCGGTGGCGGCGGTCTGATCGGCTGGACCCAGAATGTGGACGTGGACGGGCGCCGCTTGCCCAAAAGCCGTTGCCAGCGCCGCCCCATCCAGTTCAAGATCGGTGGCAAAATCAGCGACGCGCGCGGCCAACCACGGCGGCAAGTCATCGCTGTCGGGGCGCTGCTGGTCGTGGGCGCGCGCCGCCAACTTGCGCAACACCGCGTGGACAAAACCAACCGAACCGCGATGCCAGCCCTTGCCGCGCTTGCAGGCCTCGGTGGTGGCGTCCACGGCAGCAAAGGGAGGAATCCGTGACATTTCAGTGAGTTGGTAAGCGCCCAGCCGCAGGGCCGTCAACACCTTGGCATCCATCGCCACCAGCCCGCGGTCGCAATCCGGGGCAATCCAGCGGTCGAGCGATCGTTGGCGCCGCAGCACGCCGTACACCAGCTCTGTACACAGGCCGCGATCAGGGCCGCGCAGGGCCGCCAACGCCGGCTGCAAGGCCGCTTGACTGCCGAGTTGCGCCGTTTCGACCGCCCACAGCGCCTGCAGTGCTGCCACCCGCACCGCCACTCCTGCATCGCCAGAGGAACCGCCAGCCCGCGGTGAGGAACGTACTGTGGCCATGACATCCGCACTGCGCAACAGGTGCGCGCCGTGAGCATGCCCGATGGTCGTCGCCGGCAAAAGGCCGTCCGACTCGCTGTGGAGAGGCTGTCCGCCATCGGACACATCGCGCGGTGTTGGCGACGGTGGCGGCCAATATCACGTTCTAATTACAGCGTTTCTTGCCTGTCCGCGGTTGGCACGCTTCTTGAATTAGCTCAGGTTGGGCGGTGCGCAGCGTTCCACGGTGGATGCGCTGCACGCGGTGGGCTTGGGCTATGAGCCCGCCGCGCAAACGCTCATCGCGACGATGTCCGGCCTGGCCGCCGGAACGAGCGAGAACGGGGTGGTCGGGTCCGCAAACTGCTGGGGAAAACTTTTGCGGATCCGGCCTTTCGTTACAGCCTGTGCTTGCTTAGTGGGTCGCTAACTCGCGGCTTTGCAAGCTGACTCGACGCTCCAGTCCGGTTGCGGCTCGATCGAGCAATCTAGGCCGAGCAATCTAGGCCGAGCAATCTAGGCCGAGCAATCTAGGCCGAGCAATCTAGGCTCAGACCGTTATTCACCGTCACCACTGCCCGCTAACTACAAACTTGGGGGCGCGCCGCTCCCAAACCACAGCGGCGGTCCGCAGCTGCGGCCGACATTCCACATGCTGATCAGAGAGTTTGATGCATCGAGGGTGCCTATTTGGCGGCATGCGCAACCGCTAACCCACACGGTTTGGCAGGGTCGGCGGCCGCAGCCTCGGCGCGAAATAGTGCGCTTTTTTGACGCCGACGCGGTGTGCCCGTAGCTTGCACGGTTGCGCGCCCGTGTGAGCGCGCCGCGAGTTGCGCCCATGGTGCGTTCGGTCCTGCCCAGCTTTGTGCAATGGCCACAGTTTAAGCTGCCGGCGTTGGCCTTGCCGCAGTTCGACCCGCCTGTGCTGGGCGAGCCCAATGGAAAACCCAAACAAATACGTTGTGAATACAAGTACCACATCAGCGAGTTTGTGGCCCCGGCCATTGCCACAGCTTTGCAACCGTATTGCGATTCCGATCCGTTTGTGGCGGGCAGCGACGGCCGTTACACCATTACCAGCCTGTACTTAGACACCCCGCGCCGCGACTTGTACTGGGCCACCGAGCTGCAGCGGCAAGTCCGCTTTAAGGTCCGGGTGCGGACCTACGGCACGGCCAGCGAGGGTCCGGTGTTTCTGGAAGTCAAACGGCGGTGGGGCGACGCCCAAGTCAAGAGCCGCGTTCAGGTTCCGCGCGAAAACTGGCAGTGGGCGCTGGAGCCGGGCGGGCTGGTCAAGTGTCGGTCCTGGGGTCTTTCGGCCAAGAAATGGCAGATAGTCGAGGAATTTTCTGCCCTTGTGGCCGGCTGGAATCTGGAACCGGTGGTGTGTGTGCGCTACGATCGGGTGCCGTTGGTCGGTCGTCTGGAGCCTGAACTGCGGGTGACCTTTGACCGCGGCATTCGGGCCTTCAGTTGCCCTGATCTGGAGTTGCACGCTCAAGATCGCGATTACCTACCGGTGGATTACCCCCACAGTTTTGACAGTTATGACCCGCGGCTGGTGTTGGAGGTCAAGTTTAACCTGCAATTTCCAGTGTGGCTGCGCGATCTGACTACCCGCTTCGATCTGCGGCGCGAGGCTTTTGCCAAGTATTGCGGATCATTGCGACGAATCCAGGCCGACTTGGAGCGGATTCGCACCGATGGCCGTGCCCCCTTGTGGTAACTACGGCACGACCGGGAGATGGTGATGGAAGACCTGTTACGCCTAGCGCTAGCCCCCGATCCGTCGTTGCCTTGGCAAACGGTGGTGTTCAGCTTGCTGATGGCGTTTTTGTTGTCGACGCTGCTGGCCCAAGTCTACATCTTTACCCACCGCGGCCTGTCGTATTCGCGATCGTTTGTGCAAACGCTGATCTTGGGCGCGGTGATCTCGGCGATGCTGATGACCGCTGTCGGCAACAATCTGGCCCGCGGCATCGGTATTTTGGGCACGTTGGCGATCATCCGCTTTCGCTCGACGGTGAAAGACCCGCGCGACATGGTGTTTATCTTTGGCTCGCTGTCGACGGGCATCGCGATGGGCGTGCGCTCCTACGGCGCGGCGGTCGCTGGAACGCTGATCTTTGCCATAGTCGCCATTGTTCTTCACATTTCTTCGTTTGGGGCCCGGGTCCGCTACGATGGCCTGCTGCGCTTTGTGGTCCCCGCCGATCCGGCCAACGATGCGCGCCTGCGCAGCCTGTTTGACCGCCACTGTGCGCGTTTTGTGCTGGTCAGTATGCGCGAAGTCGAACAAGGGCACCGCGCCGAACACAACTACCACATCAAGCTGCGCGATCCCGACCAACAGTCGAGTCTGGTGCAAGAATTGATGGACTTGCCGGGGGTGCGCGGTGTGTCATTCTACCTCAACGACGCGACGGAAGAGGTGTAGCGCAGTTGTCTGATTTTGCAGAACAAAACCAAAGCTCACCACCGAACTTGCCGCGGATCCGTCGCCCTTTGCGGTTGCCGGCGGCTTTGCTGTTTTGGCTGGCGTGGTTGGCTGCCGCGGCTGGAGCTGCTTATTTTTACTACGATTCTCCTGATTTTTCGGCAATCACCGGCGTAGGCGACACCACCGAGTCCCACGCTACTGCGCCAGAACTGGCCCGGATCATGAGCATTGAGGTCTCACTGGGTCAGCGCGTGCGCAAAGGTCAGGTGATCGTTAGTTTTGACACCGCAGCACTGCAGGGCGAGCTGGAGGTCGCGGCGGCGCAAATCGCCAAGGCCCAAGCTGACTTGACCGCCGGAATGGCGATCTTGCAGCGCGATGCAGCCAACGATCGGCTGGCTTTTGAGAAAGCCTTTGAAATCACTGACGCAGGCATGTTGCAGGCTCAAGTCCAAGCCGATGTCGACCGCGCGGCGGCTGAGGGGTTGCGCAAGCAAATTGCCTGGTGGCACGGCCGCGTCCAACAGCAACTGGTCGGCGAACAGCCGTTGATCGAGCTGCGCAGCGAATTGGCTTCGGTAGAAAAGCGTATAGAATCGAGATCTTCTGCGGTTCGCGATTGGCAACAGCGGGTCCAACGGGTGCAGGGCCGCCTGCAGGAGTTCAGCAAAGTCCTGCCGGCCAGCGGCGACGCGACGCGGCCAGAATTGGCGCCGTTGCATGCGCAAATCGAGGTGAGCAAGGCACTTTTGGCCCAAGTGGACGCGCGGCGCCAACTGCTGGTGGTGCGGGCGCCGTTCGACGGGGTGGTCCACCGGGTGCTGCTGCAGCCCGGCGATGTGGCGATCGCCGGCCAAAGTGTGCTGACGCTGCGCAAACCCGAGGTCGATCGGGTCATCGGTTATGCGATTGGGGCGGTGGCGCGGCGGCTATCGATTGGCGGTATGGTGCGGGTGGAGCGCCGTGACGGCACTGGCATGCGTCTGCGTGGCCATGTTCTGGGGTTTGGTGGGGTGGCGCCGCTGCCGCTGCAGTTGCAGTCGGTGCCGCCACGGGCGCCGCTGGCCGCCGAAGAAATCATCATCGCGCTGGACGATGGCACCGTGCTGCCTGGCGAACCGGTGGATGTCGAGTTCACCCCGGGGGTGCTCAATGGCAAACCGGGTGTTCTCAATGGCAAACCGGCGAACGCGGCGGTGCCCCAGCGCGCCAGTAGTTCGCCCGCCCAAGTCGCGGCAGCGCCCGGACCGCCAGTCGGCACGCCGCCCCAGCCACCGGGACCTAAACCGGTCGCGCCACCGGTGCAGCCGCCGCCGCAGGTCGCGTTGGACCCGGTCCTAGTGACTGACGTGCAAGTGCCTGCTGCATTACAAGTCCGTACGCGACTTGAACTTTCTGCCTTGGTCTGGCTGCCTGAGCGCGATCGCTATCTGGTGGTCAGCGACGACACTGGGCTCAAAGGCGGCGCCGATAGCGGTGCGCCGTGGTTGTTTGCCTTGCGCCGCGACGGCCACTTGGACCCCGAGCCGTGGCCGATCCACGGCTTGCGGCGGGTAGACGACTTGGAAGCGCTGACCCGCGGGCCCGACGGCGCGCTGTGGTTGTTGGCTTCACAATCGGTCAGTCGCAAAGGCAAACGCAGCGAGGCGCGCTCGCTGATGGCGCGGTTGGAGCTGCGCGGCGACCAGTTGCACGCCACGGCTAGCGCAAACTTGGCGGCGGCGCTGGGCAACCTCAAGGACCCGCAGGCGCTCAGTACGTTGGGCCTGACCAAGCGCGACGGTGGATTGGGCAAGCGCGCCAGCGGATTTGATCGCGAATTGGACATTGAGGGGCTAGCGTTTGAAGGCAAGGCGCTGTTGTTGGCTCTCAAGCACCCGCTCGATAGTGGCGATACCGCCCTGATCTGGAAGCTGGATGAACCCGAAAAGTTGCTGCACAGCGGCCAACTGAGCGCGGGACAACTGACCGTGTGGGCCCGTTTGCCGCTGCGGGTGGGGCCTGCGGGCGCCCTGTTGGCCGCTGGCGTCGCCGATTTGCTGCGCTTGCCCGATGGCCGCCTGCTGGTGCTAGCCACGGCGCTGGGGGACGCCGACGAGGGCCATAGCGAGCGCGGCATGCACAGCGCGCTGCTGGCCGTGGATGGTGCGCCTCTGGCGCCAAAAATCAGTATTGTCAGCAATTTTAATGGACTGCATGCGGAAGGGCTGGCGTTGGGGCCCGACCCCGGCAAGCTGGCGGTAGTGTTTGATCGCGGAGTGGCGCCGCCGCAGTGGGCCATGGTTGCGTTCAAGTAGTGCCCAGTCAGCTTGCAGCTTGGCACACTGAAGCCGACAGGCGCAGCGCCGCGGACATGGGCAAAAGCGGATCCGCTCCGAGCTTTCGCAAACAACAGGCTGTGCTAGGCTCGGCCTGCGGCTGCGACCCGCGGAGGCCCCGTTGCACACGTTTGTACCCTTGATTTGTGCGCTGGCGGTCGTGCTGGCGGCGCCGCTGGCCTTGGCTCATGAACCTGCGCCCGACAGCGGAACACCGACTCCAGCGGCACCTGTGGTTCCAGCAGCTGCCGCCGACCCGACGCCGGTCGCGGCCGCCGCGGATGCGACACCGCTAGCCGATTTGCATCCGGTCGTCGAAGTGCCCGCTCCGGTGCCGGCAGTATCGACCGTGCCGACCGGGCCGACCGCGAGTCCGTGGCGCTTTCACAGCGAAATCGAACAGCGCTTTGTCGGCGAAAAAACCAGTCTGGTCGAAGCACTCGGCCCGCTGCCCACCGAACTGACGCGCTTGGGGCCCACCGGCGGACTTGAAGCTCGCAGCCGGGCTGGCTTCGACTTGAGCTTTGTTTCGAGCGGTCGGTGGATGCGCAAAGCGCAGGTAGAGGTTTTGGCGCAAATGCGCTACTGGGACGTACCGCGCGCGCCGCTGGACGCCAGCCAACTCAGCCTGCTGCGGGCCAAAGCCGAGCTGACCACGCTGGCCGGCCAGTTCACCTTAGGCCGCACGGCTTCGCAGTGGGGTCTAGGCGTGCTCGCCACCGATGGCGGCTACGATCCGATGCAGTTTGGCGCCAAGATGGGCGAAAACGCCGTCACCCGCCTCGGCTGGGCGATTCTGCCGGCTGCGCTGTTCACGGCCGACGATCCGTATACCGCCTTTCCGCTGGCGATTGCGGTCGCCTATGACCAAGTGGCCCGCGACGATCTGGCGCCGTTTGCCGGCGACCGGGCTACCAACTTAATCGGCGCGCTGCTGTACCGCGGCACCGAGCTGCAAGCGGGCGCCTATGTGGTGCGGCGCAACCAGACTGACCCCGCCGCGCTGGACTTGCAGGCCACCGTGACTGACGGTTTTGTGCGCTACCGCAAGACCGCCAGCCACGGCTGGGTGGAGTTCGCCGCCGAAGGCGTGTACGCCAAGGGGCATACGGCATGGCTCAAGTCGCCCGCGCAACCCGATGGCCTCGATATCGCGCAGTGGGGCGGCATCGCACGGGTCGAAATCGGCGGTCGCCGTGGCGCATTGCGCTTGGAAGCCGGGGCCGCCAGCGCCGACGCCGTGCCACTAAACGGCACCTTGCGCTCGTTTCGCTTTGCCGCCGATCACCATGTCGGCTTAGTGCTATTTGGTCAGGTCCAACGCCAATTGTCGGTGCAAGCCCAGCACAATTTGAGTGATCCGCGCTTTAGCGGCCAAAGTCCCGCGGGTGTCGAACGGGTGCCCACGCTGGGCGCGGTGACGCAGGCCACCTACCTGCACCCGGTCGCTCGCCTCCAACCGTATAAAAATGTAGCTATTTTGCTCGGTGCAGTGTGGGCACAGAGTCCAGCCGACGTCGCCGATCCCTTTCGCTCCTTCCTAAGCGGCGGCAAAGCGACCGGCCCGCGCGGCGCTGTCGGCAAACGGGATCTGGGCATGGAATTGGACACCGCCATCGAGTGCAGCGCGCATTTTTTGGCCGGCCTGGTGGCGGTGGCGCGCGTCGATGCTGGCGTTTGGTTTCCAGGTGATGCGTTTGACGACGCCCAAGGTCAGCCGATGGCGGCGGTCGGGGCTCTGCAAGGGCAAGTGCAAATTCGTACGGATTTCTGAGTATTCAGCCACCTAGGAGCCTGTCGGAAATCAATCGGTTGTGAAATATCTATCAGGTTATACACAATGAATCTATTACGATCCACCAGACTCCTAGCCAGTCAACTATTCTCAACTGTCCGAGAACTGCCCGGAGTGAATCCGTGCAGTTTCGGACAGTTGCCGCCGTCTAGCCAGACGGCGCTAGGAGCGAGTCGGAATACTCCGACACGCTCCTAGTTGCGATTCGATTCGGCCTCAATTTCAGGCGAGCAGGGAGTGTAAGTCCATGAGGAAACCACCTCACTATCAGGCCATTGGCGCGCTCGGGCGCCTGCTAATGGCCAGCTTGGCGGTGCTCGCCGCCTGTTCGACGCTAGACGATCCCGATGCCAGCGTGCCGCAAGGCGTAGCGCCGACCAACAAGTCGGTACCCGGCCCGGCGATTATTTTTGAGCCGCTGCATCGGCCGCAGCCAGAAATGCCGTTTCCCAATGATTTGGCGCTTGTGCGCCGCGCCGACGGCGCTCAGTTCCTCAACGTCAGCACGGTGACCGAAGCCAAGATCGACAAGCTCAATCGCGAACATCTCAACAGTGTCGAAGGATTCAGCGGCCTGACCCCGATTTCAGTGTCCTTTGATGGCCCGCTCGATCTGACCACGGTCAGCGATGACAGCGTGTATGTCGTTAATGTTCAAAAGGATTCCAAGCACTTGGGTGAGATTATTCCGCTCGACTTGGGGCGCGGCTGGTATCCGCATACGGCCGCGCCGCACGCCTATTTTCCCAATGATCCCAACAAAAACTTCGATAGCTACGTGCTGCCCCCCGACAACAAGATCGACAGCGACGGCGACGGGGTGCCCGATAAGTGGGTGTATCACTATGAGGTTGCCACCCACACCTTGGATATTCGACCGCTGTTGCCGCTTCGCGCCGGTGAACAGTACGCGGTGGTGCTGACCCGCAGCATCAAGGGTTGGGACAAGCAAGGTCGCTATGGGCCGGTGCACTCGCCGTTTGATTTCGTCAACCACGACACCCAGACACAGGCTTTGCAACGGGCGCTGCCCGCATTGGCCAAACGCGGCATCAAGACCAGCGATATCGCTTTTGGCTGGACGTTGACGACGGGCGATTTGGCGCGGACGTTTCGGGCGCTGCGCGATGGACTGTACGGCTCGGGGGTGTTTGCATGGCTCAACAAGGCTTTTCCAGCTAAGATCAATGATATCTACGATATGGAAGTGACCTTTGACGGCGATAACACCTACGCGGGCATCGCCCCCCAGCCGTTTCCGTTTGTGGCCTGGGACTCGACCTACACCCTGCAAGGCTCGTTTCTGAAACAGATTTTTGGGCTGCTCAATAGTTTCATTCCGGCCGGCGGTTTTGACCATGTCAGTCATGTGGTGTTTGGCGACATGCAGACGGTCAATCTGCGCGCAACCCCAGATAATGTTTGGAATTTGGACGTCAAAAACGGTACCATCGTCCGCGACGAGGCCTTGTTTCACGAAAAAGTGCCATTTTTGCTGATTGTGCCCAAGACCACCGCCCAGCATAAACCGCCGTTTCCAGCAGTGGTTTACGCCCACGCGACCGGCACGTCGCGCATTGAATGCTTGCTGATGGCCGACAAGCTGGCGCAAGCCGGCATCGCCACGTTTTCAATCGATGCGGTCGGCCACGGTCCGGTGCTGGCGGACGCGCTCAAGTTCTTGAACGAAAGCGGTTTTTCTCAGTATCTGCCGATTATTCGTCAGCTTTTGCCCAAGATCTTGTTCAGCGACTACGAAAAGCGCTTTCCCGAGAGCATGACCGACGAACAGGTGATGACCACGCTGCTCAAACACGGGTTTATGCAGCAACTGGCGGTCAAAGGCCGCGCCACCGACGACGATGGCGATTGCTTTACCAAAGGCGGCGAGGCCTATTACGCGCCCAATGCCTTTCGGTTGCGCGATGCCCTGCGCCAGACCACGCTCGACTACATTGTAGCGGTCCGCATGCTGCGGGCGCTGGGCCAAGTGCCGACGCCGCCGGCGAATCCGCGAATCGCGACCAAGGCGCAATTGATGCCGAGCCTGCTGGCTGGCGACTACGATATGGATGGGGTTTTGGACGTCGGCGGGCCGACGGTGCCGTATTTTATGACCGGCATCAGCTTGGGCGGCATTCACACGGCGCTGACCGCGCCACTGGAGCCCTACATTGTGGCGGCAGCGCCAGTGGTTCCCGGTGCGGGGCTGGCCGATATTTTCATGCGCACGCGCTTGCACGGCATCGTCACGCCACTGGTGCACGCCATCAGCGGACCCAAAGTGATCGCTTGCCCCGAAAAGGGCAAAGACGGCCAACCCACAGGCAAGGCCTATCTGAGCTGGAACGACGACAGCGACGGCTGCAAACACCTGTCGCGCCTGCGCTACCGCGACGACAAGAGCGGCGTGTGCCGTGATCAACCCGTTGAAGTCCCGACCTTTTTTGCCAAAGCGGTGGTGCCACCCGGTGCGCTCGTCGAATTGACCAATCTTACCAACGGCAACCACACGACCACTACGGCCCAGGCCGACGGCAGTTTTGCGATCGCGGTCCAAAGTGACAAATTCGACCACCTGCGGGTGCGGGTGCTGGCCGGCCAGATCGCGGTAGCCGATGTGCAAGCGGTGACGCCGTATGAAGGGTTAGCCAAAGAGCGCAACACCCCGGATTTTCGGCGGTTTGTCCAGTTGGCGGCCAATGTGCTGGAAGGCGCCGATGCGATTACCGTCGCCGACCGGGTGATTCTGGATCCACTACACGCCTACCCGCACACCAATATGCTGATGATGTTGGCGGTGTTGGACCAAACAGTGCCGTTTACGACTGGGGTGACGCTGGCGCGGGCGATGGGCTTGTTTGGCCGCGACAAGCTGCTCGACGCCGACGCCCCGTACCGGCCGTGGTTTGAAAAGGCGATCGCGACGGGGCTGTTGCACGGCAAAGACGTGACGCCGCCGCCATTGTCGCCTGCAGCGACCAACCCGCTGCTGAGATTGTGCACGATTGTCGATTCGGCGCCGGCCCAAGACGGCAAGCCAGCCAAACCGGGCAAGTCGGGGTTGTGCTTGGCCGATGTCCATGGCAAGCATGAGTATTTGGCCCAAGCGCCCAACAACGACGAGTTTCCGACCGTGCCGGGCACCAGCAAGGACAAGGGTCAGCCTTACAAAGGCACCTACACTGAGTTTCATAAGAACCTGATGGTCAACTATTTTCACTCCTTGGGTACTCAGATTTTGGACGATGTGTGTTGGGGCGACGCCAACTGTGTGCGCGACAGTGGGTTGGACAAGGCGTGGGATGCGCCGATCGCAGCGGTCCCGTGAAAATGCCCGCCCTTGCTACAGCGCGGTGGCGCTCGGTTTGGTGGGCGCCAATCTGGTGTGCTCAATGGGTTCAGTCCTGCGAATGGGTCCAACGTTGCTAACTAGAACCTTGGGGGCGCGCCGCCCCCAAACCCCCGCGGTGGTCCGCAGCTGCGGCCCACATTCCACATGCCGCTCAAGGAGTTTCATGCATCGCGGGTGCCGATTTGGTGGCATGCGGAACTCTGTGGTGACGGCTGTACTGGTGGCTGGCGTCCTGCTGACGCCGGCGCTGGCGCAAGGTCACGAGCTGCGGGTGCCGGTCGGCGACTTTTCGCTGATGGCCACCGCGCGCGCTGTGGCGCAAAAAGTCCGCAAACATACTGAGTTAACCGTTACTCTAGTCGCCGATGAGCGGGCGGCGCTCAAGCCTAAGACCGATTGCGCGCTGGTGCGGGCGACGGCGGCGCGGCAGGCCTTTGAGGGCACCGACCGCTACGACGCTGCCCATGCTTCGTTGCGCACAGTGGCGGTCCTAGGCAAGCAAGTCATCCACGCGCTGGCCCGGCCAGAGCGGGCGACCTGGCCTCTGGTCAAGGACCGTCCAGTCGCGCTGCGCACGGGCGACGCAGAAACCATGCGGGCGGTGTTCGGGTTTGCCGATCTCGGGCTGGCCGCGGTGGTGCCGGTGGCGACCGACGATCCGTTGGCAGCTGCGCGCGCCGGTCAGGTCGACGCCTGGTTTGAGGTCAGCTTGGCCGATTCGCCAACGGCGGCGGCGCTGCTGGCGATGGGCTGGAAGCCCTTGACCTTTAAACCCGAACAGCAACTGGCTCTGCTCGACAAGGGCTGGCCGCTGGAAATGACCAAACGCGAGGCGCTGCAGATGGGTGGCACTGGCGAGGTGCTGACGGTGCCAGTGGCGCTGGTCTGCGATGCCTCGGTGCCGCGGGCAGTGATCGAGGACGTGGTCGACGCCTTGTTTGCCCCAGGCGACGCCTTGGCTGTGGGTGCTGACGCCACCGCGGTGACAGCGCCCTTGTTGGCTCAAGCGTCGCGAAAAACGGCGGCCCTGCCGGTGCCCACAGCCTTGCACGCGGGGGCGGCGGCGTCCTATGAGCGCTACGGTCCGCTCGATGGCCCGATTGAAGTGCAAGTCACGCTGTGGATGCTGGATATCAGCGCGATCGACGTCGCCCACCACACGTTTGATGCGGATTTTACCATCGAACTGCGCTGGCAGGATGCACGACTGGACGTCGATACCGTCCAACCTTTTGAAATTATGAATGCATCGGAGTTTCACCCCACCGCTTACTACTACGTGTCCATGGGCAAGTGGCACACCAAAAACTGGCGAGTGCAGGCCAAGCTGCGCGGACACTTCGACCTGTCGCGCTTCCCGTTTGATCGCCAGCGGCTGACGGTCGACTTGGAGCATCCGCTGCTGTCGGCCAAGGAATTGGTGTACCGCTGCGAAACGCGCTTCGGCTCGCAACATGTGGACTTGCGCCGCGATCGCTTGGGCCCGGATCTGGTCTTTGGGGCCTGGAAGTTTGCCAAGGTGTCGACCGAGGAAATCACCAGCACCTACGGCCAGGACGAAAATTACAGCCGCTACCGGTTTGTGATCGACGTCGAGCGTTCGCTGTTGCCGTTTCTGGTTCAGGTAGTGGGGCCCATGCTGTTGCTGCTGCTGATGGCGTGGTCGGCCAGTTGGATTCCGCACGAAAAAATCGACGCCAAGTTGTTGCTGACGGTGCTGGCCTTGGTTGTCGCCGTTGAACTGCAGGTGGCGGCGGCCGAACATGCGGGCGAACTGAGCTACCCAACCCTGACGGAGTATCTGTATTTGTTCGCTTATCTGTCGATCGCGCTGGCCGTGGTGCAGTCCATTATCGAGTACCGGCTGCATGACCAAGGCGATGACCCGGCGGCGCTGCGCCTGCGCAACCGCGGTCGGGTGCTGAGTATCTTGGTGTTTGTGCTGCCAACGATGGTGGTGCTGGTGGGGCGACTGACCTAGGAGCCTGTCGGCAATCAAACGCATTTTAAATGTCTATCCGGTTATATACAATGAATCTATTCCGATCCGACAGTCTCCTAGCCATTCAGATATTCTCAACTGTCCAAGAACTGCCCGGAGAACTGGCCCAATCAAATTCGTGCAGTTTCGGATAGTTGCCGCCGTCTAGCCAAGCGGCGCTAGGAGCGAGTCGGAATACTCCGACACGCTCCTAGTTGGCGCGATCGCCGATTGCCGGTGCGGTTTCGCATTGACGCCAATCGCAACTGCCTGTAAATTGCTGCCCCCGCCCGTGACAGCCCCAGTGGTCGCTGCCGCACAGCGCGGGTTTGTTCCCTCGGCTGCCGATTGGCCGCCTTATCAGGAGTCCCCATGGGCAGCGGCAGTCGCACCCCAAAAATGCGCCGTCTCGATTCGCGGCGCAAGAAAATTGAACGCACCAAGAAGCAGATCTTGGTCGCCAAAGCCGCCGCCAAGGCCGTGCGCGTCAGCCACCGCTAGCCATTTGGCGCCCCCAGTGCTGGCACTGCCACTGGCACTGGCACTGGCACTGGCACTGGCACTGGCTCTGGCACTGGCACTGGCACTGGCTCTGGCTCTGGCTCTGGCTCTGGCTCTGCCACTGCTACTGGCTCTGCCACTGGCGGCAGCAGGCTCAGGTCTTGCGCCGCAATGGGCGCAAATCGCCGTTTGCGCCCAAGCTCAGCCCTTCGGCGCAGCAGAACTGGCCACAGCGCCTAACACCCTCTTCTTGAACGGGTCTGTGGCATGACAATGTCTGCATGCGTGTTCTGTCGCATTGCTCGCGGTGAGTTTGCCACCCGATTCCTGTATGAATCGGCAACTGTGGTCGCGTTTGCCGACCTAGCCCCGCAGGCGCCGGTCCACGTAGTGGTGATTCCACGCGCGCACGTTGAGTCACTGGCTGCAACCACCGCTACGGATGCGGCGCTGCTGAGCGAAGTGCTGGCGGCGGTGCGCCAGGTTGCTGTCGAGTTGGGCGTGGCCACCAGCGGCTATCGCACCGTGCTCAATACCGGCGCCGATGGCGGTCAGAGCGTGCTTCACCTCCATGCCCACCTGTTGGCGGGTCGGCCGCTGCGCTGGCCCCCCGGGTAAGGAACTGTCCCAGAATACGTGATTCTGAGACTGGTTCCGTTTGCTTGCGTTGTTGGTCGCTAAGCTCGCGTCCCGAAAGGACGACTCGCCGCTGCTGTGTTGCGCCAGACGATCGAGTCACTCTAGGAGCCTGTCGGAAATCAAACGCATTTTTAATGTCTATCCGGCTATACACAATGAATCTATTACGATCCGACAGTCTCCTAGCCATTTAGATATTCTCAACTGTCCGAGAACTGCCCGGAGAACTGGCCCAATCAAATTCGCGCAGTTTTGGACAGTTGCCGCTGTCTAGCCAGACGGCGCTAGGAGCGAGTCGGAATGCTCCGACACGCTCCTAGGGCAGATCCTAAATGCCCTGGCCCCATGGTGAACAAGGCTACTCTTGGTCCGCTTACGTCGTGAAATTGAAGGAGTTCGCCGCAACAGTGCGGCGCCCGAGCCCAGTTATGCGCTGGATCGGCGCGGGACCACTTGGGCGTTGCCTGCACTCGACCGGCTGCTGAGCGATTGCCGCGACAGCCGGGTGCTGTTGGCCGGTTCACTGCGCCGCGATCTGGCGCAAGCGCTGGCTGGCCGTGGCAATTGGGTCACCGTTGCCGATTTAGACGACGATCGCATGGCGCAGTGGCACGCCCAGTTGCCCGCCGACATTGCCGGTCGCTTGACGCTGGTGGCGCGACCCTACGGCGAAATGGCCTTTGCGCCGGCATCGTTTGACCGCATCGCCCTGTTCGATACCTTGACCCGCTACCGCCAGCCGCAGTGGGTGCTGCACAAAGCCCAGCGCGAGCTCAAGCCCGAGGCGCTGCTGTTTGTGCGCGAAGTGGTGGCTGCGCCGACGTCCATGCCGCGCCAGTTGCCCAGCACCCGAATGCGCGCGCTGGCGGCGACTCTAGCGGTGGTGGAGCGACTGGCCCACGGCGGTGCGGCAACTTTGATGTTCGATGATCGCGCGCTCGAAGCCATCGACCGCGGCGCACACCTGCACCACCGACCATTGCCTTTGGATCAAGCGCAGTTACTCGCACTAATCGCCGAGGTCTTGACGGTCGATCGCACCATCGTCGGCCATCCATTGCGCTTGCAGGCCGCGCAATTGGCGTTTGGTGCCCGCGCGCAAGTGGCTGAACTTTTGAGGTATATCGGTCGCCAATTGCCGCAAGCCGACACTGGCGATGTGCTGGGCCCGCGCGCGTTGGCAGTGGTGGCACGCCGAGCGCTCAAGGGCGGGATCGTGTTTAGTTAGGAACTTTCCCAGAATAAGTCATTGTGGGACTGGTTCCGTTTGCTTGCTTTGTTGGTCGCTAAGCTCGCGTCCTGAAAGGCCGACTCGCCGCTCCTGTGGTGCCCAGATCGATCGAGATATTTCAGGACAGTTCCTTAGTCCACCACTTGCTATACTCGATCGCCCAAGTCCGGCATCAGCCGGACTTGGGCAATCTCATGCTCGTTTCGTGGGTCGCCAAGGTCGTTTCGTGGGTCGCCAAGGTCGCGGCTCAGGGCAGCCGACTCGCGGCGACGGCCGAAAGTTGATTTCGGACTTCGGTTACCGTGTATAGCGCTGGGCCAAACTCTGCCGCCGCCGCGCAACAACCGCCAGCCTTAATTCTGCAAGAACCGATCACCGGCCCAACTGGACTTAAAGGTCAGCTTGGCGCGCTTGGGCAGCTTGCCGGCCATCGTCTCGCTATCGCAGTGGACTGTCACCAAATCAGGCTCCTGACCGCCAACCGTGATCTGCGGCGGTGTGCAGACTTCGGCTTGGTTGAGCGCAACATCGGTCTTGGACTTGAAGGTGGTCGAGGTGCGCTCCCACAGGCTCTTGATCTCACTGCCCGATCGCACCAACAGCCCCCAAAACACCGCCATCTCGCCACCTTGAGCTTTGGTGTCATAGCGCGCCGATTCCAAGCGCACTTGCCACGCCTCATGCCGACCTGAAATTGCGACCCGGCTGAGCTGAGCGCCCTTGGGTGGCCCCGCCGGACATACCGACATCCGCTGCTGGGCTTCAATCTTGTTCGGACCGTAGGGTTTGCCAGCCAGTTCCAGCAGGTAGCAAGTGGGCAGCCCGCCGTCGCGACCGTCGTCCAAGCGTACCAACGCCGCCGAGCCGTCCGCCTTTTCGCGCTCCAGCGGCACGGCCACTGCCAGCAACGCGATGTCGCGGACATTGCCGCCCAACGCTTGCGCCGCCAACCGCACCACCGGATGACCCGAGGCCGAAGCGGATTTCTTGCCGGCGTGGGCGCTCACCGGCACCACCAACAGCAAGGTCAACACGGCGCTCAACGGTGCCCTGCGCCGCATAGCCGGGCCTAAAGCCAAAGGCTCACACATCAAAACCTCAAGAATAGCATGGGTTTAAAGCAGATTGGCGGCCAATTCGGCCAGTGGACTGCGCTCGCCCTTGGACAGGGTAATGTGGGCGGCGATCGGCTGATCTTTAAAGCGTTCCACCACGTAAGTCAGCCCGTTGTTGAGGCTATCGAGGTACGGTTGGTCGATCTGGTAGGGGTCGCCGGTCAGCACGATCTTGGTGCCGTGACCGACGCGAGTCAGCACCGTCTTGATTTCATGGGGACTCAAGTTTTGCGCCTCGTCCACGATCATGTACACCCCCGGCAAGCTGCGACCGCGAATGTACGTGAGCGGTTCGACTTCCAAAATACCGGCGCTGTTGAGCTCATCGTAGCTCCAGACCTTGCCGCCGCCGCGCGCGCTGCCTTTACCTTCGCCCTTGCTGTCGCCTTTGCCCGCGTCTTTGTCGACCGCCTTGTCGCCAAACTGAGCCGAGACCAAGAAATCGATGTTGTCGTGAATCGGCTGCATCCACGGATTGAGCTTTTCTTCCAAACTGCCGGGCAAGAACCCAATATCGCGGCCAAATGGAAAAATCGGGCGACTCACCAGCAGTTTGCGATAGGCTTCGCGATCGGTCACCGACAACAGCCCCGCCGCCAACGCCAGCAGGGTCTTGCCGGTTCCAGCTTTGCCGACCAGCGTGCACAGCTGAATGTCGTCGCGCATCAGCATATCGAGAGCGTACATTTGCTCGCGATTCTTGGCTTGCACCCCCCAAATGCCTTGCTTAGCGCCGCGTAAGTGTTCAACACAATTACCATTGACTCGGGCAAACGCCATCTTGCCGTGGTTGCTTTCGGCGCGCATCACCAAATACTGATTCGACCAGAATTTGGTCTTGCTGCTGTCCAGCAGCGCCAGATCAAAGCCGCCATCGGCGTACAGGGCGTCGATCAACTGCACGGGCACCGCCACTTCAGCGGTGCCGGTATACAGCTCGTCCAGATCCATTTCTTGCCGATCGTAGTCTTCGGCGTACAGACCCAAGGCGTCGGCGCGAATCCGCAAGTTAGTGTCTTTGGTAACAAAAACCACCGGTCGGTGCGGTTCCTCACGGTGCAAGAACAGCGCCGCCGACAAGATGGCGTCGTCCATGGTGTGGCCAACCGAGAAGTGCCCGGGCATGTCAGCGCGGGCCATCACCACCCGAATCACCCCGCCGTTGGGCAGCGCCACGCCTTCGCGTAGATTGCCAAGGGCTCGGTATTCATCGATTTCACGGGCAATGCGCCGAGCATTGCGGCCCAATTCCGACTGATCGCGCTTAAAGGTGTCCATCTCCTCAATGACATAAATGGGCACATTGACAACGTTATCGGCAAAGCTGCGCAAACTGTTGCTGTCATGCAACAGCACATTGGTGTCGAGCACAAAATTCTTCAAGGTGACTCCAGACTCGTCCAGCACCTACGCGCGGGTGGCTGTGCAAGACTCAAACGTGGTCATCGGTGCAGGGCAGTGGAGCCGAATTCGCTATTTTTTGTCGCCCAAATCGAGGCTCGATGACCGCGCCAACTGGGACAGCACCGCACACGCTTCGATGACGCGCAGGCCTGAGCGGGCCATGACTTCTTCCAGCGGCAAGGTCCCGTCCAAATGCTTGACAATTAAGGCAACTTTCTCAATCTTAAAGTAGCCCTGCGGCATGGCCGTCTCGCCCTCGCGCAGCCGAGCCGTGCGCCCCCACGGACCCAGCACGGTCTGGTAATACTCGACCAACCGCGCCTCATTGTGCGTCAAGAATTGATCGATTTGCGGGGTAATCGGCGCGATGGCCAGCAGGCGTTCCAGCGAGATCAGCGCGCCTTCGCGGTCGCCGATCTCAAACAGACTGCCGATGTCTTCGTACAGTACTTGCGCCACATACTCGGGGATAACCGACTGCCGGTGGCGAATTTTGCGCCTGATTTCAGGCCCAGACAGGATGATCGTCTCGGCCGTGGCGAACTGCTGCGGCTGGGCGAACTTGGTGATGACCGTCTCAGGGACCAGTTCGGTCTCACCAGCCAGCAGATCGGCGTCACTGACCTCTTCGACTGAGAGTTCAATGGCTTCAGCGCTATCTTGGTCCAGTTGCGGCAACTCGTCGCTGGGAGCGGGACTGGCCTCATCAGCCAACCCGTGCATGGCGGTCGGATCCGTCGGCGCCACCACGAAGTTTTCTTCGGTGCGCGGCTGACGGTCATCGAGCGTGGCTTCGACGTTTTCGGGGTCGTCTATCCAGCCTTGCAGCTGTTCCAAGGCCCGCAACAAGAGCGCGGCGCGGTCGTCAAGCGGCAAACCGAGCACAGCCAAGTGACGGGCCCGCGCCCAATCGGCGCTTTCGGCAGCGGCGAGCGGGTCGTTGGGGACGTCCGGTTCGATGGCGAAAGTGGTCACGTAGGCTAAAACCTGGGCTGAGGATTTTGGTGGGCGCCAGCCCTGTTTTCTTGACGGGCCATACCCTTTTTGGGGTACAACTGTTTGGTCTACAAGTGTTTGGGCTGCACGCGCTGGGTGACAATAATGTGGACCGGCTGAGCGGCGCCAGCGATGATACGCCAACGAGGCCGCCTTGCCAAACGGCGCGCGGTCACGGGTTCGCGGCAGTGTAGTCGGGCGCGCCGCTGCGGGCACACCGGTGCCTGCCATCGTGGACCGGGCTGTGAAAATAGCGGCGGCAGCGGTGCCGAACCTCCAGCAACCTGGCTGCGGCAACCTAGTGCCGGCAACCTATCGGCGGTAACCTGACGACCTAGCAGTGGCAACCCAACGCGGAGTGACAGTGGTAAACGAGCCCATTTTACAATTTACCTGCACTTGCGCCTCGTCGCTGGCAGACGCCCTGGCCCTGCATCAAGGTCAACTGTCGACCCAAACCCCGGCGACAACCTGGCAGTCTAGCGCGATCTGGCAAGCAGTGACCGACGGCGCTGTGTATGTCGACGGCAAGCGGGTGCGCGACCCGTTGCTGCCCCTGCGCTTGGGTCAGCGGGTTGCAGTCATGCTGGCCGCCGATCCTGCGCGCCACCGCATTGATGAAGGCTTGCTGCGGGTAGTCCACCGCGACGCTCGGATGCTGGTGGTGGCCAAACCGGCGGGCTTGCCCACTCAACCGCCGCCGCGCGGGGGCGACGCGCTGAGTCTGCGGGTGCAAGACCTGTTGGGTTCGCAGGCTTATCTTGGCGAAATTCATCGTCTCGATCGCGATGCGTCGGGCTTGGTGGTGTTTGCCCTTGATCGAGTGGCTGCGGCCGGGCTGGCCGCCCAATTTCGCAGTCACAATGCTGGGCGGCGCTATCTGGCGGTGGTGCGGACGCAATTGCCGGTCGCCGATCAAACCATCGATGAACCGATCGTCGAAGTGGCCCAAGGGCACATGGCCACCGGAGCCAACGGCGTGCCAGCGATCACCCGAGTGCGCAGTCTGGGCCACGATGCCGAGCGCGGGCTGGCGTTGCTCGACCTGCAGTTGTACACCGGCCGCAGCCACCAAATTCGCGCCCATTTGGCGTGGGCTGTGGGCCCGATCGTTGGCGATCGCAAGTATGGCGATACCCACGATTTGGCCGCGGACAACGGGGCGCCGGCCCGAATTGCCTTGCATGGTGGCTATTTGGCCGTACATGACCCCGACGGGCGGCGCGTCAAGTGGACCTGTCCGCCGCCCGCGGACTTTTGGCCGGCCCCCGAGCTTGCCGCGCTCGTACCCCCTGACTGGCCGCCGCCAATCCGGCGCTAGGAGCCTGTCGGAAATCAATCGGTTATTAAATGTCTATCAGGTTATACACAATGAATCTATTACGATCCGACAGGCTCCTAGCCAGTCAACTATTCTCAACTGTCCCAGAACTGTCCGAGAACTGTCCGGAGTGAATCTGTGCAGTTTCGGACAGTTGCCGCCGTCAAGCCAGACGGCGCTAGGAGCGAGTCGGAATACTCCGACACGCTCCTAGAGCGCAATTCCCCGCTTTTGGAGTTTTCGGTGGTCAATTTCGGCAAAGCTCGGCGACGCCAGAGCACTACATTCTGCGGTACACGCCCACGACTACGCCGACCAGCTCAAACACGGTGCGGTCGCCACGGCGCACGTAAATCGGCGACATGGTGGTGTTTTCGGGCTGTAGCCGCACTCGGTCGCCTTCGGCAAAATAGCGCTTAACGGTCGCTTCGCCATCGAGCATCGCCACCACAATCTCGCCGGAGCGAGCGGTTTCGCGTTTGCGGACAAACAGATAATCGCCGGGCAAAATGCCAGCGTCGATCATCGACTCGCCAACTACGCGCAACGCAAAGACTTCGCCTGGACCGCCCAGCAGGAATTGGTCGACGACCAACGTCTCTTCGGCGTCCTCGACAGCCAACAACGGCTGGCCGGCGGCCACCCGACCAAGCACCGGAACTAGCGAACTTTGTTCGGATCGCAGCGGAGACGAGGGCCGTTCGTCGCGGCGAATCATGCGCTCGCCAAATGAGTTGCGAACTGGCCGGCTGTGTGGCCGCAGTGGCATGACATTGGCTGGCAGCGGAACGACATTGGCTGGCAGCGGAACGACATTGGCTGGCAGCGGAACGACATTGGCTGGCAGCGGAACGACATTGGCTGGCAGGGACAAGGCACTGTGTGGCAGGGACAAGGCACTGTGTGGCAGGGACAAGGCACTGTGTGGCAGGGACAAGGCACTGTGTGGCAGGGACAAGGCACTGTATGGCAGCGGTCCGTCGACCGCCGGCCGTGACCTGAGCAATTCGGGTTCAGTGACACGAACTCTCGCAGGCCCGACTTCGGTCAGGGGCTGCTTGACCACCGTCAAGCTGCGCGACAACTGGCCATCGCGCTGCAAAAAACCCTTGCGTTCTAGAGCGCGGAGGTGGTCCGACACGCCGTTGGTCGAGCGTATGCCAAAATGCTCGCCAATTTCACGCATCGACGGCGGATAGCCGTGATCGCTCGAAAACTGCTGAACAAACGAAAGGATATGCTGTTGGCGCTCCGTCAGTTCGACGTCGGAGCGGGCCGCAGACGGCGACGGCCGGATCGCCACAGGGGCAACTGTCGCCACAGGGGCAACTGTCGCCACAGGGGCAACTGTCGCCACGGGGGCAACCGTCGCCACGGGGGCAACCGTCGCCACGGGGGCAACCGCGGCCACAGGAGGCGGGTATGTCTGTCCGGGCGGGTATGTGTGTGCGGGCGCGGTGGGCGGCGGAGGCGGACGAGGCATGGAGACTCCAGATGACCGGCGAGCAAACCGGAACATCTGTTCAGTAGACTGCCCGGTTCCAGCCCAGGTGTCAAGCGCAACCAGCCCAAAATCTGGCGGTGACGGCTGAGCTTGGAGCCGGCAACTGTTGGCCCTGAACCCAGTAGCGACTGGCCTTGGCTGCGGTGGCTTGCAGCCGAAAAAGGGCTACTTGGGGGAACCCGCGCGACTGGCCACCAGTGCCGCCCCATAGGCCTTGCGGACTGCTGCCTCGCCGCACTGCCGTTCCAGACGGCGCAAGCCAAAGTGATGGCGCGCAACCTCATTGAAGTGCTCGGCAAACGCCGCGTTCAGGGCCGCGCCGGCCACGGCCCCCGCCACCGGCACGGCCTGGGCAACGCTCTTTTCCGAAACGACAATCTGGAAGCGCGCCGCCACCTTAGCCAACAGCTTGCCGACCGCCGCGCTACTGCCCTTGGCCAAATCGGTGGCCGTCAACCGCGCCGCCCCCGAGGTGGCGACATGGCTGGCCGCTTGCCGCAAAGCCACCGCCAAGCCCAAGCGCGCCGTCCAATAGGCAGAATCCATGGCATCCAAGTGGGCAGTTTCGTGCGAACCTTGCACTTCAACATCGATTGGGGACGGCATCTGGCCCCCCAAAGCCAGCACGGTCAGGCACTCCAGCCGAACGCCGGGGTCGCTCAGATCGGCGCCCTGGCTGTGGGCGATCGCGGCAATGGAACGCAACATCAAGGCCGTCGAAAGTGGCAATTCGACGGCCAAGCCGGGCAGGCCAAAGAAACCGGCGACCCCGCCCAGCGCCGCGGCACCCGCTGAGTGCAGCGACGGACTGCCGTGAGCACCACTGTGCAAGGAGCCAATCGCCAGATCCAAGGCTTTGTGCATGGCCGCATCGACCGCCTTGGCCATCGCCCGGTGGGCGCGATCGGGCAAGCGTTTGAGCAACGCTTCTGCAGGTCGGCCGACCAAGTCTGCGACGCGCATCAAGAATCTTGGATTTTCCAGATAATCGGCAGCGGCGGCAATGGCGCGCAGGTCGTCCGCAACCAAGGGCCGAATGCCTTCACGAACAGTGGGGTGATGAGGTGCCAATTGGTAAGGAGCCTAGCGTGAGGAGCCTAGCGCGAAGGGCCAACTCAGGGCCCCAACACAATCAACTTCACGACTCCGTACGCATCGGAGCTGCGAGTCGGCTGAATAGACGCGAGCTTAGCGACCCACCAAGCCCGTTCGGAGTTGCGAGTCGGCTGAATAGACGCGAGCTTAGCGACCCACCAAGCCAGTGCGAGCTTAGCGACCCACCAAGCCAGTGCGAGCTTAGCGACCCACCAAGCCGGATCGGAGCGGCGAGTCGGCTGAATAGACGCGAGCTTAGCGACCCACCAAGCCAGTGCGAGCTTAGCGACCCACCAAGCCAGTGCGAGCTTAGCGACCCACCAAGCCAGTGCGAGCTTAGCGACCCACCAAGCCCGTTC
>SHZD01000201.1 GCA_009692465.1 Myxococcales bacterium | reverse complement strand
CGCGTGCTGGAATTGAGTCGCGTGCTGGAATTGAGTCGCGTGCTGGAATTGAGTCGCGTGCGGAAAACTGGGTCAGCTGCCGGAGCCTACAGACCCGACCAATTAACGCCGAACCTCAAAGAATTCCCAAACAAAACGGAGCGGCCTGACGCCAACCCGCAGGCCACTGAATAAGTGCCGCAGGCTCGCGACCCACAAAGCAAGCACTGAAACGCCGAGCAAATCTCATTTGATCGGCTCTCTAGCCGCGACGCTCTCAGAGGTGCCCAGGACCCGCGCCCGCCGCAGTTTTCGCGGCCTCGCGCGCCTGCAGTTTGCGAATTGTCGCTTCCGACGTACAATCTACGCGCCGCATTCGATGATGTGACCGCAGGCACTTTGCCGACCGCCAATTCGATCGACTTGCGCACCCCGTGGTCGTCCAATCTGCCGGCCGCGGTAGTAGCTAACAGTCCGTAATTGCAAGTTGCGCGGCATAAGTGCCGACACAACGGAGAGGTAGACAGGCGTGTGGCGGATTTGTTCCGAATGCGGCAATCGAACCGACGCGTTTGTGTGCGACCGCGACCAGAATGCCACTGAGATCATTCGCGCGGACACCAAGTTTCCCGGCCGGTTGCATCAGGGCGACGTGCTGCTCAATCACTACGTCGTGGCCGATCTGGTCGGTGTCGGCGGTATGGGCGCAGTCTACAAAGGGCAACAGCGCGAGACGCATCAGGCCGTGGCGATCAAAGTACTGTGGCGCGACTTGGCTGCCGATACCGTGGAGGTGCGGCGTTTTACTCGAGAAGCGCGGGCAGCCAGCCTGTTGGCGCATCCCAATGCGGTGCGGGTCATCGATTTTGGCAGCGACGCTAAGTCGAAATCTCTTTTTATTATCATGGAGTTTCTGGCGGGGGGCAAACTCAGCGACACCTTGCGCGTGACCCCGATGTTGGAGCCAGCACGAGTCGTGCATATTTGCACCCAAGTGTGCAAAGCGCTTGAGGAAGCCCACCGGAAAGGCATCATCCATCGCGACGTCAAGCCGGACAACATTTTTCTGCAAGCCGTCGCCGGAGAGCGCGATTTTGCCAAGATCTTGGATTTCGGCTTGGCCAAGTTCATTACCGGCGAGTACGAACGCGATCAACTCACGCGATCCGGTTTCGTGGTCGGCTCGCCCGAGTACATGGCCCCCGAACAAGCGTCGGGCAGCCCTGTGGGTCCTACGGTCGACCTGTACTCTCTTGGGGTTGTCCTGTACGAGTGTCTGACTGGGCGGTTGCCGTTCGACGCCGCCAGCACTGCGGAAGTATTACGTAAACATATTTTGGAAGGTCCGCCGCGCCTGATTGGCGATCCCGGCACCGAGCACATCCCAGCGGCATTGGAAGAAGTCGTGTTGCGCTGCTTGGCCAAGGATCCGGCAGACCGACCGCCTACGGCCGACACGTTGCGCATTCAGCTGTTGCAGGCCTGTGACCGGCGCAAGGGCGAGGGCAAATGGCCGATAGATGGGCCGCTGCCAGTGGCCATTCAGGCGCCTGGTTCGATGGAGGAATCCGGCCCCGGTCCTCAGGCTCCGACGGCGCTCAATGGCAATGCACTTGAGGATCACACCGGCGACAGCAGGACCACGGTGCCGACTCCAGGTGCGCAAGTCGTGCACACCGTGGGACCCCAAGCCTGGCCGACTTTGCGCGACAACGAGGTGTCCACCGCCACCTCCAGCGGGTCGTTTAACGACCAAGGTCAAGAGCGCACGCCTCGCGAAGTCGTTTCGGTTGTAGCCCGTGGCGACCCGCCTACGATTGCGCCCAATGCGCCGACGCGCTCCAATACGCCTCTGGCGCCCACAGCCTTGGCGACGGTCGTGCGCGACTTCGCGTTGCCCATGGCAGGCACCGACGACGCCGGGCGAGAATCGCGACCGTTGACCGATTCGCTAGACCGCGACTCCACTGACGTGCTGGATACGACTCAACGTCCCGGCACTCAGGGGCAATCGGTGCCCCTACCGGCAAAACCGCCGGCTCTGCCACTATACTGGTGGTGGCTCGCTGCAGCCGTGCTGGTGGCAGCGGTGCTGGCGGTGGTGTTGGCCGCAAGATAAGGTCTACAATTCAACGCATAATCCTGGATTCGACCACAGCAATGCGCAGCCACAATTCCGCGCGCTGTGGCCGGCAATTGGTAGAGGTTCGGCCCATGCGCGCTCGCACCACCTCAGGTTTGCTCACCGCCATCGTGTTCTTGCTTGTATTGGGCGTGGCCTGTGGCGAAGATGCCGCGGTTTCACCTACATTATTGGCCGGTTCCCAACCAGACAGTGGGCAAGACGTCGCGCTGCGGTTGGCCGATGTGGGCGCCAGCCTTGACGCCGCCGATGGCGTCGGCACCGCCGCGGCAGATGCCCCACTGGGCGACGATTTGGCTGCGCTGGCCACTGATTCTGTGCCGGCCGACCAGAGTCAAGACGCGGGCAGCACCGAGCTGGCAACCGCCCCTACCGAGGACACCGTTGCGCTCGACGGCGGCGAAACTGCCGGCGCCGACGGTGAGCCAATTGGCGCTGACTCCAGTGTAGACTCGTTCGCCGATGCCCCGGTGGACACCAGTGTGGACACCAGTGTGGACTCCATTGCGGACTCCATTGCGGACACCATTACGGACACCAAGACAGACAGCGTTGTCGACGGCATTTTGGATAGTGGACCTGAGATCGCTGTTGACACCGCGGACGTCAAGCCAGACGCCACAACTGTCGATGCCGATCTCGGGCCCTGCCCAGCGGTGTGCAATGGCGGCTGCGCTGGCGGCGTGTGCCATATCGTCGACGCCTACTACCCGATTTGCCCGCCCAAATGGCCCTGCAACGTGCAATGCAAGACCGCCAATGCCTGCCCGACGCCCGTCGTATGCGGCGATGGACCGTGCACCGTGGTTTGTGGCGGCAACGGCGCGCTAGGTACCTGCAAAGGTACGGTAATTTGCAAAAACGCCGTGAGTTGCGACATTTCCTGCAACGGGCCTGACGCCTGCGTTGGCAAAGTGTTCTGCGGCCAAAGCCCGTGCAAGGTTCGCTGCGGCAGCAATGGCGCGCCCAACACCTGCAAAGGCGGCATCGACTGCAGCAACGCCAAAACCTGCGACTTGGAGTGCGTGGGCACCAACTCTTGCAAAGGCATTGTCGCCTGCGGCGGTGTGTGCAAAGTGGCCTGCGGGGCCAGTGGCGGCGTCGGCACCTGCGAAGGCGGCATTGACTGCGCCGACGGCGAATCGTGCGACCTGCAGTGCACTGGGACCTACGCCTGCAAAGGCAACGTCGAGTGCGGCAAAGGCCCCTGCAACGTCGGCTGTGGCAAAGCGGGCGGCGTCGGCACCTGCGGAGCCAACGTCAACTGCAACGAGGCCGACAAGTGCAACGTCGACTGCACCGGCGCCTACGCTTGCGACGGTCAGGTCGATTGCGGCCAAAGCGACTGCGCGGTCCATTGCGGCGTAACGGGCGGTGTCGGCACCTGCAACGGTGGAATCGACTGCTCCATCGGAAAATCGTGTAAACTCAACTGCTTAGGCACTAACTCCTGCAACGGTGGGCTGGTCGAGTGCGGCTCCGGTCCGTGCCAGATCAGTTGTGGCAGCAAGGGCGCCGGCGGCAGTGGCCAGTGCAAAAACGTAGAGTGTTCAAAGTCTTGTGCCTGCGAAACCCTGTGTATGGGCTCAAATTCGTGCAAGAACCTGCAGTGCCCCGTCAACTGCTTCGGCGGCGCAGGCTGTAGCGCGGCGACCAAAGCTTGCAATTCCTGTCCGTGAGCACACTGGCAATGTGTTGAGTTTTCGTTCTTTATTCAATCGGTTGACCTGTACTATCATCGCCACGGCGAATGTTGTACCGCGATCCCCCGCTTTGGGCGCATCTGTGCGTCGCGGCGTCGCCTTTCTCCTTAGCTCCTTGTCGAGCGACAGCGAGCGACAGCGAGCGACAGCGAGCGACAGGGCACTGGCATCCCAAATCGGGGGCCGCGGAGAATTTCGATGGGGAATCCTGGTGTAGCGACGGCTACACCACAACGGCAGCGACCCAACAATCGACGCGATGGCCGACCACGTCAATCGCGCTCTCGCCGGCCACTTGTGCGCCAATCGCCAAGTCGGCAGCCAGCGTTTCATCCATAATATAGCGCCTATACTGGTCAATCGCCTGCAGCATCTCGGCGGAATCGGTGGTCAGCTGCAAGCGAATGCGATCCTCCACCGCCAACCCTGCCTCTTTGCGCGCGGCTTGGACCTTGCTGACCAGCTCGCGCGCCAAGCGCTCCTGGCGCAACTCATGGTCGAGCTCCGTATCCAGAGCCACGGTGACGCGCCCTTCGACCGCGGTTTGCCAGCCCAGCTTGGGCGTCGCGCGAAATTCAAAGTCGTCAAGACTTAGCGTTTCGCCTTGTACGACGCAGGGTTGGCCGGCTGCCAATTCGCTTTGCACCGCGCTGATCTGCTCCGCATTCCAGGCCAGGACAATTGCGGCGATATCTTTGGTTTTATTCCCTAATCGCTTGGCCGCCGCTTTGAAATTGAGCCGCGCCGCCCACGTCACCAACTCGCTGGGGCCCTGCGCCGACACTTGAACCAGCTTGATATTGAGCTCATCGGCGATCAGGTCACACAGCTCGCTATCGGCGGTCAGCAGCCCAAACTGCGGATCACGCTCGCCATCTTGCAGGGCGATGGTCAGCCGGCGCAGGGGTTGGCGCACCGCGATTTTGGCCTGCTCGCGCAAATTGCGGCCCAAACGCGCCACAGTGCGCACCAGCGCCACTTGCGCCTCCAACACAGTGTCGATTTTGGCTTGGTCGGTCTGCGGAAAATGCTGCAAGTGCACAGAATCACCGCTCTCCATTGCTTCGAGCCGCTGATACAGCAACTCGGCAAAAAACGGCAATATCGGCGCTAGCAAGCGCGAAAACAGGGTCAGCACCTCGTACAGCGTCTCGTAGGCGGCGCGCTTGTCGGCGCTATTGTCGGACTTCCAAAACCGGCGACGGCTGCGACGGATGTACCAGTTAGTCAAGTCGTCGATAAAACCGAGGACGCGCGGAATCACGCTGTACAACCGATAGGCCTCCATTTCGTGGTTGACGTCGGCGACGACGCTTTGCAACACGCTGACAATCCAGCGATCCAACTTGCCGCGCTGGTGCAGGGGCGGGCATTGCTGACTGGGCTGCCAGCGATCCGCGACCGCGTAGGTGGCGAAGAAACTATAGGAATTCCAAAGCGGTAGCACCACTGCGCGCACCACCTCGCGCACTCCGGCTTCGGCAAAACGCATCGGCTCAGCGCGAACGGCCGGCGAAGTCACCAAGTAGGCGCGCAGGGCATCGGCCCCGTACTTGTCGAGCAATTCGGTCGGATCGGGGTAGTTTTTGAGGCGTTTGGACATTTTTGTGCCGTCCTCCGCCAAGATCAGCCCGTTGACGATGACGTTGCGAAAGGCCGGTCGATCAAAAAGCGCCGTCGACAACACCAGCAAGGTGTAAAACCAGCCGCGGGTTTGGTCCAGACCTTCGGCAATAAAGGCCGCCGGCAGATTCTTTTCGACTAGGTCTTTATTTTCAAATGGATAGTGATGCTGGGCGTAAGGCATCGCTCCCGATTCAAACCAACAATCGAGCACCTCTGGGGTGCGCTGCATGGTGGCGGCGCCGCACGACGTACACGGCCATTCCAAAGTGTCGACGAAATGCTTATGTAAATCATGCACTTCAATGCCACAGCGATCGCGCAATTGGGCAATGCTGCCCACGCATTCCAGCTTGCCGCAACCGACGCACTGCCACACCGGCAGCGGCGTGCCCCAAAACCGGTTGCGCGAGATGGCCCAATCGCGGGCATCCTTGATCCAGTTGCCAAAACGCTTGTGACCGACGTAATCGGGCACCCAATTGGTGCTGGCGTTCAACTGGGCCATGCGCTCCCGCAACGGCGTCGCAGAGGAATCGGGTGCGACCGACTCGACGCGCACAAACCAAGTCGGCATCGCCTTGTAGATCAGTGGCGTGCCCGATCGCCAACAAAACGGGTAGTCGTGGTTGATGGTCGCTTGTTTGAACAACAACCCGCGATCCTTGAGGTCGCGAATTAGCGTCTTGTCGGCATCTTTGACGAAAACACCGACCACTTGGCCGTTGGCGATACTGGCGAGGTCTCCGGTAAATTTACCTTCATTATCAACGGGATCGCGCATGGGCAAGCCCCAATGCAGGGCGACCCGATGATCATCTTCGCCAAAAGCCGGGGCGGTATGGACGATGCCCGTCTGGTCCTCAGTGACATAACCATCAGAAACCACTCGGAAAGCGCCATCGGCAGCCGCCGAGGCAAAACAGTCAAACAGCGGCTTGTAGCGCATGCCGACCAGTTCAGTGCCGACAACGGTCGCCAACTCCTCACTGGGCCCAACGAGCTTTTCCAGCAATGATTTCGCAGCAATGTAAGCCGGGCCCTCGGCCTTGGGTCGGACGACGGCGTAGGTGATCGCTGGGTTGACGCACAGGCCCATATTGGAGGGCAAAGTCCACGGCGTCGTTGTCCACGCCAGCAAGAACACGCGCTGATCCGCTGCTCCGCGCGTCCACGGCGTAGGCGAGGTCACTTCAAAAGCTGCTGTAATCGAAGGATCTTGTACCGTTCGGTAGTCCATGCCGGCTTCGAAGTTGGACAGCGGGGTCCCCAACCGCCACGAATAGGGCATCACTTTTGCCCCGCGGTACACCAGCCCTTGATCCCACAGCCGTTGAAAAACCCACCACACGCTTTCCATGAACGACGGGTCCATCGTCTTGTAATCACGCTCAAAATCGACCCAGCGCCCCATGCGCTCGACGGTTTGCTGCCACAGCGCCGTATAGCGCAATACGATCGCCCGACAGGCCTCGTTGTAGCGACCCACGCCATAGGCGTGCACATCGCTGGGCGACTTGAGGCCTAGATCTTTTTCGATCTCCATTTCGACCGGCAAGCCGTGGCAATCCCAGCCAAATCGGCGCTCGACCCGATAGCCGCGCATGGCCCAGTAGCGCGGCACAATGTCTTTGAGCGTGCCAGCGAGCAGGTGACCGTAGTGCGGCGTGCCGGTGGCAAACGGCGGCCCGTCGTAAAACACGAAGTCGCCCGCGCCGCCGTCGCGCACTTGTTTGGCAAAAGTGCCGTGTTGCTGCCACAGCGCCAAAATCTCGCGTTCCAGTTCGGCGAAATTGGGGCCGCTTTCGGGCTTGGCAAAAACGCGATTAGGGGTGGGTTTGCTCATGCTGGACTGGTCTTTGGCGTCTGCCGCCGTGGCGATCGGGGCGGCCATGGTAGGGGAAAGGGGCACGGGCCGTCCATGGCGTCGTCACCCGCGATCCCCCGCTTTGGGCGCATCTGGGCGTCACTGCGTCACTTTTCTGTCAGGGACCTACGAGAGTACGCCCCTGACAGAAAAGCTCCTTGCTCCTTGTCGAGCGACAGCGAGCGACAGGGCACTGGCATCCCAAATCGGGGGTCGCGGGGAATTTCGGTGGTGAATTTGGGTCACCTGGCGCTGGGCAAACCAACAACAAGGCTTGCGCCTGTCGGCGTTTGCAGCCACAATTTCGCCGCCCGCCGCTGGCGCCACCGAGGATCGATGTTGCGCAACCTGTTGAAACTACGAAAGACAGTTAGCTTGCTGTTGGCGCTTGCCGTTGCCACGGTGCCGTTCGCTCTGCGGGCCGCGGATCCGCCGATCACGCTGCTCGACCCCGATGGCGATGACAACGGTACTGGCGCCTACAAGTATCCAACAGACGCGGTGTATAAGCCGAAATCGTTTGATCTCAGAAAGCTGGAGATTGTCGACAAGGGTGACGATGTCGAGTTTCGGGTCACCTTAGGCACCACCATCGAAGATCCGTGGAACTCGACGACATGGCCAGACGGCGGCGGCAATGGCTTTTCGCTGCAATTTGTCCAAGTGTATATCGACACCGATCACCAGCCCGGCGCTGGTTTTACCAAACCATTGCCTGGACTTGGCAATGCACAGTTCGACAACGCCCAAGCGTGGGACAAGGTCGTGTTGATTTCACCACAACCGCGTGGGCGGCTCGGTGCTGAGCTCAAGGCCAAGGCGGGCAACATGCGCGGCGCCGCCATTGTGCCCAAGACCACCAAAGTTAGCGGCAAAACCCTGATTGCGGTCGTCAAGAAGGCAGAACTGGGCCAGCCGACTGGCAAATGGGGCTTTCAAGCGGTGGTGCAGTCCAATGAGGGTTTTCCGATTGAACGCGATATTTTGACGCGCCCGGTCAACCAAACCGTTGGACCGCACCGCTTTGGCGGTGGCGACGATGGTCCCTGCGATCCACACGTCATCGATATTTTCGCGGGCGCTGCCAAAGGCGAGCGCAGTGAAGCTGAGGCCCAGCATAAAGCGCTCGGTTACGCTTGCGGTGGAAAAGTTGCTACGATTCCAATGATTTATCCCGCACCTTAGCGACTCGACCAACGTAGGCGGCCTGCGCTACAGTCGGGCCCGCGCCTCGCGCGCTGTGGATGGGCATGATCGTAAACGCCAAGTCATTCGCTGTTGGCTTGACTGTGGTCACCTTAGTCGGGCTGACTGCTCCCCGTCACGCCCACGCTGATCTCGCCAAGTTCGAGATCGATGGCCGCGTTTTTACCAAGCATCTATTTCAAAACAATGACAATCAAGGGCTATTGTCGCTGGGCAATCCGTTTTGGCCCGATGACATCTCCGGCCACAACGGCATTGGTAGCGAGTTTGAACTAATTTTCAGGGGCAAAATCAGCCAGCTAGCCGAAGGCGGCGCCCGCCTGGCCTCCCGTTTCGGCGAACGGTGGCAAGATTGGTGGGAATCGGGTGCCGCGTGGTACGACCGCAAGCAGAACACCTCCGGCGATTCCGCAGGGATGAATCGCGCAAGCTACATGAAATTGCGCGGTTCTTACATCCAAGTTGCTCCCGAATTCGCGCATTTGGACTATGTGCGCATTGGTGCCAGCGATTTTTCGATGTTCAATCCGTGGACCATCGGCAAAGTCCGATACATCGACCGCGACAATGGCCGCGGCTATTTTTTGGGCGGTAAATTCGGCGATGACAGCGCGGGTCAGTACTTTGTCGGCGCTATCGCCATGCCCAAGCTGTGGGTCGGACCCAGTTGGTCGACCGGTATCGGCGACCCGGCGCTGTCCAATGCCTTCTGGTCGCGCGATTGGGCCTATGCGGCCTCCGTTCGCTATCGCATTGGCGACACCACGACCCTTCGCCTATTCGGCAATGTGACCCAAGACTTAGAAGTCAACACGGCCGATCCCGACGCCGTTGGCTCGCGCAATCCAACGTGCAAAGACGGTCTGGGCAATGCGATTGCGGGGTGTGCCCTCGACCATGCGGTCGACCTGTTGACACGCTATGCCAGTCTGAACGCGACGCTGGATGTAGAGACTGAGCCCACCGACTGGCTGCGCGTGCAGGCTTTGGCGGGCTTTTCAGCCCAGCGCATCGATCCGCGGCTGGCGGGCAATGGGGTACAGCTCAATCAAGGCGTGTTTCCGCTGGTTTACAAGGACACAAGCGATTTGGCAGCTACCGTGCGGCTGACAGCGACCGATCCGTTTGAAAATGGGCTTTCGCTCCAGCTAGAAGGCTTTCACATCGGCGAGCAATGGAACTCCGTGTTTGGTGCGCGCCGCGAAGCGGATGTTTTGCTGACGGACGGCCTGATTGGCAGCGGCGGCCAGTTGCCAACGTTGAATCTAGCTAATGAATTCGTTGATTTCGACGACGAGTGGGTTGAGTCGTGCATCGGTTGGCAGGGCGGCACTGGGGTGCTGACGCTTGATCGCGGCGATACCCGAGTGAAAGCCGAATATACCCACATCGAATACGCAACCAACGGTCAGGATCGCGATGTCGACAAAACCTATCCAGATTTTCTGCACGGCGACGGGTTTACCGATACCCTGATTTACGACTACGCCAATGTGAGCGACCGCGGTCGCGACCCGCGCAGTGTGTACCGCCGCAACCAGTTTCGGCGCACCGATCTTTCTGTGATCACAGTGAAACATCAGCTTGAGTTCGGCAACGGCATCGATGTGGAAGTCAAAGGCAAGGCCATCCGCGACGTCGACTATCGGCGGTTGGCCGGTCCCGGCGCGCTGCACGACGACTATTCGGGGTCGATCATCAACGTGCGCTTCAAGCTGTCGACGCCTGTGGCAGACGGCTTGCGGGTGGGAATCCACAGCCAGATTGACCACTGGGACGAGAAAAACCGCAAGGGTACCCTGCAGTTAGGCTATGGCGACGATGTGACCAACCGGCAGACGGCCGGCGCCACGATCAACATGAGCTATGCCGGCGTGCGTTTTTCGTATTTGTTAGAGTATGTGCACAAAACGCAGGACCGCGAGCGCGAGCCTGATCAACTTTGGCACGTGTGGCGTTCCAAAGTGGTCATTGAAGGCGCGTGGTAGAAGTTGATGCTACGACTGGGCTTGCAAGCTCAATCGGCGTCACGGTGTCTGCGTGTCTGCGCCGACACTGCGATTTGATGGGCAAAAACAGGCCGTAAAACCAATCGACTAGTGCCCCAAGCCGCCCCAAATCAGGTCTTAGCCGGCTTCGAATTTGCGGTCCGTCAGCCCAAATTCACCACCGAAATTCCCCGCGACCGCCGATTTGGGATGCCAGTGCCCTGTCGCTCGCTGTCGCTCGCTGTCGCTCGCTGTCGCTCGCTGTCGCTCGCTGTCGCTCGCTGTCGCTCGCTGTCGCTCGCTGTCGCTCGCTGTCGCTCGCTGTCGCTCGCTGTCGCTCGCTGTCGCTCGCTGTC
>SHZD01000200.1 GCA_009692465.1 Myxococcales bacterium | reverse complement strand
GGCGCGAAATTAGCGTGGCGCGAAATTAGCGTGGCGCGAAATTAGCGTGGCGCGAAATTAGCGTGGCGCGAAATTAGCGTGGCGCGAAATTAGCGTGGCGCGAAATTAGCGTGGCGCGAAATTAGCGTGGCGCGCAAGGTCGGCGCTGGCGGCGGTCGCACAGTTTGATCGAGCAAAATGGGCTTATTCTCCTAGTGTTGCCCGTGATGATCAGGTGACGACTGACAGTCGCCCGCACTTTTCGTATGGTGCCGCCGATGTCGCTGAGCAATCCACTCGCCATTGAAACGCTGATCGCCCAGGCTCCCGACCTGATGGGCTGTGGCCACCGGCCCGCAGACGCCAGCCAGTGGCTTAACGCTGGATCAGCGTGCGGTGTTGAAGGGTTGGTGCCGTTTTTGGCGGCGGCCGGGCTGCTCAGCGTGCCGGAACAAATCCTGACGCTGGCCACAGAACGGCTGCGGGCGGCCCAAAACGAGCAGGCATTTTACCGGCTACTGGCCCAAGAGGCGATCGGTGCGATTGCGGCCTGCGGCATTGCCGTCGTGCAACTCAAAGGCACCGCGTTGGCAGATCGTGTCTACCCGCCCCAACTGGCACGGCGCTGCACCGACACCGATTTGCTGGTCCTGCCCCAAGATTTTGAGCGCGCTGAGCAGGCGGTGCGGACCTTGGACTACGTCGAGCGCAGCGCCAAATTGGCGGCATTTCAGCGTCGGCACCACCACGATGTCCAGTTTATCCGGGCGGCCAGCCCGCCACTGGACTTGCACAGCTGCGCGCTACTCGCCTTTGGTGCTGCGATTGCCGCCAACGAAGTGATGGGCGCTCCGGGTCAGCTTGAGCCCCACGCTGAGCTGATCTATTTGGCTGCCCATGCCGCGGCGCACAACTTTGAGCGCCCGGTGTGGACGGTGGATCTTGCGCTGTTCATCCGTGCCCATCCGCAGTTGCAGGTCCGACGCCTCGATCAGTTGGCAGCGCAGTGGCATCTGGCTCGGGCGTGGCGTCACGCCCAGCAGCATCTCAAAAAAACGTTGGGCGACAGCGCGTTGCCGTGGTCAGTCGCCAGCCCGACCCTGGGGGATCGCCTGAGCCAAGCCACATTTGCGCGCTACCAGCGGCGAGAGCGCCATGATTTTCAACGGTTTATTTGGTACAGCGCTTGCGGGCTGAGCCACTGCGACAACCTGTGGCGCGCGAGCTGGATGGGGCAGTTCACGGCGCTGCGGGCGGCCGGCGATTTGGCCACGCAGTTGGGCTGCAATCGGCCTGCGCAGTGGCCGCCGTTGCCGGGCCGACCGCCGCCGTGGTCGATGCCTGCAGGCTGAAACAGCAGCCAAGGGCCCGAGCAACAATTACTCGATCGATCCGTGCTAGGAACGGAGCGTGCAGGCGGCTTGCAAAGCCGCGAGTGATACATGGTCACCCAAATTCGAGATCAACCTTTGACCGGAGCCGCGAGTCGGTTGCGCAGCAGACGCGAGCTTGGCGACCCACTGAGCAAGCACGAGATCGGCGGTCCGGCATTTGATGCCGGACTTCGGCGATCGAGTATAGCGACCCACAAAGCAAGCAATGGGACGCAGTGCAAAATCGACTTGATTTTGCCCGGGCCCCAAGCGCCCAAAATCTAGCCAGAACGCCGATACAGCCACGTGACACCCGCGTCGACCGCTTCAGGACTGACCGAGTACAGTGTGACCGGCAGGCCGACCAAAAGGTCCAAGGCCCGCATGAGCTCGTCTTGGGCGCCGTCGTCCCTGCAGGTGGCAAAACTCAAGCCGTCTGCGCCCCAAGCCACGGGTGCAAACTGACCGCGGCGACACATGTCTTCGGTGAACAAGGTGCGCGGGTCGCCTGAACCAAACAAGTCTGGCCATGCCGCTTGGTCGCGCATGCGGAACAAGTCTTGCAAGGTCACGTCGCTGACCCTTTGCTCATCGCCATAGGCCAATTCGAAGTATTCTAGCAATGTTAGCGCCAAAACAGCCGGAGACAACAGCGCATCGCGGTGAAACGCCTCTGACGGAATTCGACCGCTCTGGCGCACGCTATCGCGCGAGCGCAGGCGCTCTGGGGCAAGATTGCTACTATGCCCAAGAATTCCGCCATGTAACGCATTGCCACCCAAGGCTAGATTGGCTCCGTGCCCTGGCGTAGCACTGTGAACTGGCGCATGGCTCGTCGCCGCCGCACTGGCAGCAGCCGCAGCCATCGCATGGGAAACGGGTTGGCGGTCCAAACTGGCTCGTTCCGCACTGGCTCGTTCCGCACTGGCTCGTTCCGCACTGGCTCGTTCCGCACTGGCTCGTTCCGCACTGGCTCGTTCCGCACTGGCTCGTTCCGCACTTGCGCGTTCCGCACTAGCTCGGTCCAAGCTTGCTCTGTCCACCGCTGCCGCCGTTTGGCCGTAATTGCCGTCGTTGTTGGGCTCTTCAATCACCCGCCGCTTGGGTCGCGTCGCTGGGCCAGTGGGGATTGCCATCGTTGCCTCCACGGATGCGCGCTGTTGCGAGCGCGAGTTGCGTCAGCGAGCGTACCCGAGGTCTTCAAGCCCCGCTACCGCTCAGCGGGCACCACCCTGTGCGCTATGAATTTAGGCCGACTCATCCTGCCATCGCCGATCAGCACCGCCACCCAGTTGCGGACAACTTGTCAAAGCTGGCACTCTGGCCGCTATGGAGTACCCAAGCCAGTGTGTTGCCCATGCCTGTCACCCTGTAACCCTGACCGTCCTCGCCGGTTTGCTGCTGGCGACCCCTGCATGGGCGCAATCAGAAGCTAGCGACCCGTGCCGGCAATTGGCGGTCGCGAACAAGTGGGCCAGCGCTGCCAGTTGTCTGGCTCAACGGCCAGCAGTTGCCGGTGGTGTCTGTGGTGACAGCGACTTGGAGTTGCGCGCCCGCGTGTTTGAGCAAGATGGGCGCTTCGAAGCCGCAGCCGCCGCGTGGGCCAAAGCGGCACTTTTGTGCAAAGACGAGGCGCAGTTGGTACGGACGCGCCGCAGCAACGCGCTCGCTCAGCTTGAACTGGCGATCGACCTTTTGTTAGCCAACCGGCGCCCGCAAGCGGCGGTGGCCCTGCAAGCCGCGCGCCGTGATTTTGAATTGCAGCAGGAACAACTGGCCAGCACAGTGCCGCAAGGCCTCAAGTTTTTGCAAAATCTGGCGGTCACCGGCAAGGGCGCAATTGTGCGTCGCAGCGGCGGTGATGTGCCTGAGGCGATCGTGCAGGTGCTGCGCAGCCCAGACGGGGGTGCGTGGCTGCTGACCCAGGCGGATTATGGGCCGGTAGGCGGCAAGCTGCGGTTGCGCAAGCTGGATGTGGCGATGCGCGAGCGCCGGTTGTTGACCGCGGGCAATCAAGGCGACGATCGGCCGGTGCAGTTCGACATCGAATCTGGCGGCCAGCTGGCAGTGGTGGGCACTACCCGCGATCGCGATGGCAAGGACTCGGGCTGGCTGTGTCGACCGCCATTGCATAGCGGCGGGACTACGTTCTTGCCGCTGCCCGCCGACGTGACGCCGCGCCGGGTGGCCCAACATGCAGGGTTTGTATGGGTCGCTGGACTCGACGCCAGTCAGAAACCGGTGTTGTTGCAATTGGACCCGACCGGCAAAGAACTGCTGCGCACCGCCACCTCAGTTTTCGCTTTTGTACGCGTTAACAAAGACTTGATTGCAGTGTCCCAGAGTGGCGACACCCTGGTGATCACCGCAAAAGGTGTGCTGCGGCCGTCCAAAAAGCGCCTGCGCCTGCCGCCATTGCCGGTAGCTACTGAAATCACTGGTCAAGGCGGGGTGTGGCGGGCGTCGGTAGACAAGGTCGATGACGCCAGCATCGTGGTGGTCGCGCTCATTCGCTGACCAAGAACGCCGAACGTTTAGCGCTGCCTTCACGCTTTGGCGGCGTGTTCACGGTTTGGCGCTGGGCTCACTGTTTGGAGGGGAGCCCCTTCCAAGTGCCGCCAAACTGGGCATCCACAGACATCCGACCCAACCACGGCACCCAGCGCATTGCGGCGTAAAATCGCGGGTAGATCACCCGCGGGCGCTTGCGCTCCACCGCATCCAAGATCAGCTCAGCCAGTTCGTCGGCGGTACCTTCGGGTACCATGCCGACTAGGCCACTGCGGCCACCAAATTTTTCGTAAGCGGCTTCGGCCATTGCCGTCGTCACCGGTCCCGGATACACGGTGACCACATGCACGCCCGAACCGCGCACCTCGCCGCGCAGCGCCTCCGAAAATGCCGCCAAACCGGCCTTAGAGGCGCCGTACCACGTTTGCATCGGCGTTGGCACCAAGCCGGCTACCGAGGCGACGTCGACAATCGTTCCCGAACCGCGCGCCAGCATGGCCGGCAGCAGCGCCCGAGTCAGCAGCAGTGGGGTGTGTAGATTGAGGTGCAGCAGGGCAATGGCCTGATCGACGTTGGCAAGGGCGGTGGGCCCAGTGTTCTCCACCCCGGCGTTGTTAACCAGCACGTCGACGGGTCCAAAATGGTCCTGAGCCGGCGCCAGCCAGTCGCAACAGACGGTGGACTGGGCCAAATCACGCGCGAAAACCTGACATTGACCTGGAAACTCGCCAGCGAGCTTTTCAAGCGCGGCCTGCCTGCGGGCCACCAAGGTCAGTTGCGCGCCAGTGCGGCCCCAAGCGCGGGCGATCGATTCGCCAATTCCCGAAGATGCGCCAGTGATGGCAACGTGTAGGCTCATCCGTACTCCTCAATCTCAGACTAGAAATTCGAGCTAAGGAACTGTCCTCAACTAACTCGATCGATCTGGGCAACACAAGAGCGGCGAGTCGGCCTTTGAGGACGCGAGCTTAGCGACCCACAAAGCAAGCAAACGGAACCAGTCCCACAATGACTTATTCTGGGACAGTTCCTAAAATCCCGCGCCAAGGTCAGCGAATTCGCCCCGCCGGTGCCTATTTTTGCCCTGCGCTCACTAGCAGTGCGCTGAGTTTGGCAACCACGTCGGCAAGGGGCGCCTGCACCAACACCACTTTGTCACGGGCGGTCGCGCCGTGCACCAAAGCCAGCCGATTCTTGGTCACTTGCAGCACTTGCGCGAGCCACGCCAGCAACTCCTCATTGGCCTTGCCGTCGACGGGTGGGGCATGCACCGCAACCTTGAGGCGATCGCCGTGCTCCCCGAGCAGCGCCGACCGCTTGGCGCCCGGCTGCGCGCGGATCAGCACGTGAACACTACCGTCAACGCCCCTGACCCAACTCGAACCGGGTTCACCGGTTGCCACAGTCACGGGACGGCAAACACAGTTTCGACCTTGATGGCCGGATTCACAGCGATCCAGTTGGTTACCGTCAGTGTTACGGCAAAGGTTACCGCGAATACTGCTACAAAACCCACCACGTATTCGTCCCAGCGCCGATTGCGGTAGCGCAGAGCCAGCACCAAGGTGGCTAGGGCCGCAGAAAACAGCAGCAAGGTCGCCAGCATGCGGACGTCAAGCGTAAACCAACCGGCAAAGCGAAATGGGGCTTCGGTCATCGCTGCGGCCTGCCCGCCACCGGCGCGTATTGGCGCAATCGCTGCATATTGATGGCGTTGACTGTGGTATGGGCGACAATGGCCGGGCTGAGCGAGTCGTATAGGTCGACCAAAGCGCCAAACAGCATACCCGCGATCACCGCAAAAGCCGACCACAGCCACAGCCTGCGGCTGCCGCCCCCATGCAATGCGCCAAACAGCAGCGCCGCCACCGGCCAAGTTAGCGTCTCTTGGACCGGCCCGCGAAACAGAAGCTCCTCGCATAGACCTGAAAGTCCAGCGAAAACAGCAATTCTCAGCGGTGTCACCGGCGCAATCGAGGTGTACAACTCAGCCGCGAGGTCGCGCAACGCGGGCAAACGAGCTTCCAGCACTGCCGGCCCCAACACCAGCAGCCACGACGCGCCGAGCGCCGCAACCCACCACGGAATCGCCAAGTCCTTGGGCGGTCGCCACAGCGCAGCCACCCCGGCGGGCAGCAGCGATTGCCAAGCCACCGCAGCGCCAAACACCGCTAAATGAAAGGAAATAACCATCGGAAGTGACAGCGCCGGCCGCTCCGCAATCGAAAGCAGCGCGTGCACCGACGGCTTGGCAGGCCACGATCTGCCAAAAAACTTGCGAAAAGGGCGCGTCACTCTAGCCTTGGCCCGCTAGCGCGGGCAGGGCGCGCTCGTTGGCCACTACATGCCACTCCAATCCAGTAGCTGCGTCAAGTTTGGTCCCCGGCGGTACAACTGCATTCGGCGGTGGTGGTCCTCCCGGGTTTAGGTGCACAAAATGATACAATACTATGTTAATAAAACAGTTTCGTCGCTTGTAGTCGTGTTGCTCGGCTGGCCAGCGGTCGGTTGCCAACCCCCCCAAGAGTTGCACGCGCTGTCGACCACCGTGCTCAAAGCGGGCTCAGGTACGGCTGCCAAGACCCAACTGAAAAATATCGTGCCCAGCAAGCGTCCGCAAGAGCAGCTGACCGTTGTCATCGAAGATGAGCGATATCTTGGTGATATTGCACGACAATTGGGGTCCACTGTCGACGCCCTGATGGCGATGAACAAACTGACGGACACCTTGTTGACGCGCGGGCAAATCGTGATGGTCGAGGCTACCCGCGATCTGGTCGATCATTTCGTCGACAAGCGTGAACGGCGCAAGGAAGCCAAAATCGCCGCCGATGAAGCCAAGCGCCAAGACAAGCTGCGCAAGGAAGCCGACGCGCGCGCCGCTAAGCGCCAAAAAATGCTCGAGGCGCGGGCGCGCAAACGCGGCATCAAAATCGTGGCAGGCCACAGCCCGCTGGACGACAAAGGGCCGTCGGCGGTGCCGCTGCGGGCCGGCGAAATGCGCCAATTGGGTCACGGTCAGATGCGCGGAGTGGCCTTGCCTGTCGCGTTTGGTATCAGGTAGCTGTCGCGTTTGGTATCAGGTAGCTGTCGCGTTTGGTATCAGGTAGCTGTCGCGTTTGGTATCACGTGGGCTGCCAGTCGACCGGCAGCGACAAACTCTAGGTCGACAACGTCCAGTTTTGGGCCAGCGCCGACGATGCCTATGTGTTTGTCGGCACCACGCTGGACTGCAAAGGCAACCTGTGCAGCAAGTTGGCCCCGGTTACGCTGCCGCCCAATGCCGTCTACTTCGCCGATGTGCAATACCGGACCAAGCAACTGCTGCCCACCAAGTTTTCGGTCAGCTCCGTGCCCGTGGTGCGCGCCGGGCTGATTCCCAAAATCCGCGGAATCGACAATTGCTTGTAAAATCGATGGAGTCGGCGTGACCGTCCTTAGGCATCGCCGGGCCTACTCAATGCGCAGCAGCTCGACGTCAAAAACCAGCATGCCTTTGGGTGCCCCGTCGCGACCGGCGTAGGCCTGGGCCTGTGGGATCCAAAGCCTACGAATTTCACCCACTTTCATAGTGCCGACCCCTTCGCGCCAACCCGGAATCACTTGGTGTAGGCCAATGGTCAACGCTTGCTGGCGGGTGACGGAACTGTCGAATAGGGCGCCGTCCACCGTCCAGCCGGCATAATGCACGCTGACAGTGGCATCAGGGCTGGCTAAGGCGCCGTCGCCCGGTCGCAACGTCTTGTAGACCAAGCCAGATTCCAAGCGCACGCCATCGGTTGGAGCTGCGGCGACGTCGAGCGGTGCTTCGGTTTTGATCGCCGAAGTCGTCGGCAACGGTGGTTTGGTCGGCGCTGCGGTCGCTTCTTTGGGCGCTGGATCGGCAGTGCGGTTGGCCACCACCGCGTCCGTTTCAACCCCTTGCGCTGGCGGGATTTCGCGGCCGACGCCGTGCATTTCCACCTGCTCAGGGCCGCTGCAAGCTACAAGTGACCACGCAAACCAAAGCAAGTAACGCATAGCCGCACGGTAGCCAACGACCGCAGATTGCGCAAGGCAGACCAAACCGCTAGCGTCGCCCTCACCGCCGTTGCCTGCGCGGTGAGTGGCCTGCATCATGCGCTCAGTGGCAATTGGGTTGATTGTAGCGATTGTGGCCAGCGTGGGTTGGTTGGTGCTGCACCGTACCGACCGACCCGCACCCCGGCTGGTTCCGCAACCTGCTGCGCCGACCGCGACGCCTGCAGAGCCGCCAGCGCCGGTCATCCAGCCCGAGGTCGCCGAGCCGGTGGCCGCTGTGCCGCCGGAGCCCGCGCCGCCGCGTGCGCCTGACGCTCAGTTGCCCAAGGGCAAAATGGTCACGGTGGTGCTGTCCGAACCGCCCGCCACCCGCTACGGCAGCGCCCAAGCCACAGAGTCTGATCACCACTACGCCAATCTGGTGCGCGAATTGAGCCACGGTCGGGCCCAGTATGATGCCAATTTGGGGCGGGCGGCCCGCGAGTTAGTCTATCAATCCACAGAGTTTGGCGAGGTAGTCCCTTCTGAAGTTCGGCAATTTGCGATCGCTTCGGCGGGGGCATTGGCGGCTGATTCGACCTTTCAGCAGATCCGTACCAACGACGAAGGGCAGGGGCCGCTCAAGCAGGCGATCACCGCAGTGGTCAACGATCGCGAGGGCCAAGACGGCCCGCTGCGGGTTGGGGTCGGCGAGGTCTACCGCCACGGTCTGCCGTTGCCGCGGCATATCGGGGTGGTCGGCACCCGGGTCGGGGTCAACATTGAGCCCTTGGCGGTGCGATTGGCGGCCGGGGCGACGTGGCAAGTGCGCGGGCGGTTGGTCGCGGCGTGGCGCGATCTCAAAGCGCTGGTCCTGCAACCGGACGGCAGCGAAAGTGAAGCCGCAGTGACCGTGGTTGGCGATGCGCTCACGCTCGACGTCGTGGCTGGCCCGCACGCTGGTGCCCTTGACGTTCAGTTGGTGGGTGAAGGGCCGTCGGGGCCGGGTAAAATCGTGCAACTGCGCGCCTACATTGACCAAAATCCGCCGGATCGCCTGACAGCCGCGGTGCCGGCCGATGAGTCGGCGCAGACCACGTTTGCGGCCGCGGAGGCCTACGCTCTGCAGTTGCTCAATGCCGATCGCGCCCGCCATCGCAAGCCTGCGCTGCTGTGGGACAACCAGTTGGCCCAAATTGCCCGCGCTCACAGCGATGACATGCGCGATCATCACTTTTTTGGCCACCAGTCGGCGCGCACTGGCCTGCCGGCGGACCGCCTCAAGGCTGCCCACTACTTGACGTCGAGCAACGCCGAAAACGTCGCCCACAACGGCACCGTTTTTGAGGCTCAAGAGGGCCTGATGCACAGCTTGGGTCACCGCCGCAACATCTTGAGCGCGGAGCCTACGCGGATCGGCATCGGTATCGCGCTCGTCATAGAAGGCAAGCGCCGTCGGTTGTGGTTGACCCAGTTGTTTGCCAAGCCCGCCTTGACTTGGACGGCCCGTGAAGTCGAAGCAGCCATTCGTCTGCGAATTGCCCAAGCTCGTGCCGCGCAAGGACTTTCGGCGCTGCTGGTTGACGACGAACTGGCCGCGACTGCCCGACAAGCGGCGCAAGAGGCCAAGCCCGACGAATTCGCCGGCACCGCCACTGTGGCAGTGGTTCAGGCTAAAGACCACAATTTATTTGAGGGATCTCTCAATGCGTCGGCGGCGCTCACCGCCGATCCCGACAAAATGGCGCTGCCGCCAGTGACGTTGCACCCGCAGGCCCGCAAACTGGCGATTGGCGCCGCCAAGATGGCCGACAGTGCCCAGTTTGCGATTGTGATCTTGGTGTTGCAGTAACCCGGCGGAATTCGTTTAAGGCAGCTGTACGCCCAACGCCGTCAACTGCGCCTCGATTTGCCCAGCCCAGTCTCTGCTGGCCAGCGGATTGGCCGGACTGGGATGCAAGATCCTACCGATCGGCACTTGGGTATCGCGCAGCGCGGTGGTCGCGCGCTCGTGGGCATACACGCCCACGCCCACGACCAACGAAGGCTGCAGTACGGCGATCGCTGCACGCAACGCGCGGTCACAGCTCTGTTCCAGTGGCAATCGTTCGGCTTTGGGTAGCTTGTCCGGGGTGCGGTTGCGACCGCTGGACTCCAAGAAGCATAACGGGCAGTAATTGAACACGAAAAAGCGCGCGAAAAACGCCTCCGGATAGATGAAACGCGCTCGCGCCCAGCCCCACAGGCGTTGGCCACTGATTTCATTGCGATAGCACTGCAGACCCTCGATCGGCACTCGCGGATGTTGCTGGCGCGGAGCAGTGAATGTCTGATTGATTCCCAGCCAATGGCGGACGGCGGCGACTTCGCCAAACGGAATCCCGGTCTGCGCCATCCCCCACGGCCCTGGATTGATGCCCAGCAGCACCACCCGACCCTGAGTCTGGCCAAACCGGCGCACATACTCCGCCCACAGCGGCCGGGCGTAGTGCAGCGGCTGATAGACGACGTCAACCGGCGAGCCAAAGCGCATTGCGCCCAGTTCTGTGCTGAGTTCGTCGGTGATTTTGAGTAGATCCATGGCTGCTGTCTACGTCGATTGGGGCCAGCACACTCAACATTGCATGATCGGCAAGAAACTGAGTCATGCGTTCGCTGGCTCTAGATCGCGCGCAGGAATCGGCGGATGAATCCGCCCGAGGACCGGATCGGCGAGTCAGCTTGTAAAGCCGGCAGTTAGGGCCAGTGCAAGAATTACTCGATCGGTCCGCGATCGGAACGGAGCGTCGAGTCGGCTTGCAAAGCCGCAAGTTAGCGACCCACCAAACAAGCAGTGGGCCCAAGTGCAAAATCGGTTTGATTTTGCACGGGCCCTTAGCGACCCTCCTAGGAGCGTGTCGGAGTATTCCGACTCGCTCCTAGCGCCGTCTGCCTAGACGGCGGCAACTGTCCGAAACTGCACGGATTCACTCCGGGCAGTTCTTGGACAGTTGAGAATATCTGTGAAGCTAGGAGACTGTCGGATCGCAAT
>SHZD01000199.1 GCA_009692465.1 Myxococcales bacterium | reverse complement strand
ATCTATTGCGATCCGGCAGGCTCCTAGCCAGTCAACTATTCTCAACTGTCCGAGAACTGCCCGGAGTGAATCCGTGCAGTTTCGGACAGTTGCCGCCGTCTAGCCAGACGGCGCTAGGAGCGAGTCGGAATACTCCGACACGCTCCTAGGACAGGTCCTAAGGGCGGCGCTCAGCTGGATCGGGTTGCAGGCAGCATTGATGCCATCGCCACCTGCTCAGGTTCCGATCCCCGAGTCACCGAAATACACCGAAGTCAGGGAAGGACAGCGGTGGCGCGTCCCAAGGACAGCTGTCGGAAGTGGCGGAACATCCGTGGCTTGTGCCAAAAACAACCAGCGCAAGTTCGACACACCGCAATGCGATGGCCGAACCTGCGCGGTTCATTTGCAAAGACCCAAAGACTCGCTGACTGAAGGTCGGCCTGTGGGACCGAAGGTCGGCCTGTGGGGCCCAGATTCTACTACACGGCCAGACCCAAGCCGGTCTTGACGGTGTCACACAGCGCAACCACCGACTTGTCGGCGATGCCGTAAAAGGCCGATGACTTGTGGGTGCGGCGAGTGACGATGCCGTTCTGCTGCAGCACTTTGAGGTGCTTGCTCACATTGGGCTGCGTCGTGCCGAGTTGCACAGACAGCGCGGTAACATTGAATTCGCCCTGCAGCAACTGGTGAACCAAGCGCAAACGCAGAGGCTCACCGAGCACACGCAGGCGTGTGGCCATTAGCAGGATGTGGTCAACAGACGCAGGAGCAGTGGTCAATTTCTGGGACATAGAAACACCTCAGCGACCGCAGTTGCGGTCGTTATAGGTCCTGCATGCCCGGTTCGTAACCGCCGTCTTGTAGACCGCTGAGATTATATCCGCGATTTCACTGTAGTTCTTACAACCCTTAAACTTACACCGGTTGCGCATGGGCGGCCCACAGGGCTACGCATGGGCACCGGACAGTCTTGGGCGGAAACAAATACAAAGAAATCACGCGCTCTACTAGGTGGGGGAACGCGATGAAAGGTTTTGTTAAATCCTTATTTTCGCTAGCGGATGAGCCGAGTTCGAGAATCCCGTTTGGGAAGTTGACGGGGACCAATTGCCGTCAGGGGCATTATAGCAAGGTTCCGCTGAGCAACAAAGTGGCAACGGAAAAATAGATTATCAGCCCTGACACATCGACCAAAGTAGCCACAAAGGGCGCCGAGGCACTTGCTGGGTCAAACCCCGCACGATGCAACAGTAATGGCAACATCGAGCCCGCCAAAGTACCAAAAACGACGACCCCGACAAGAGAAATACCCACCGCCAAGCCAATTCGCAACGCATGATCGCCATAGCCACCAAAGAAAGTGTCGGCCAGCACTACTCGCAGAATTCCCAGTATTGCCAACATACTACCCAACGCCAGACCCGCAGCCAGTTCACGTCGAGCCACTCGGTAGGCGTCGCGCAAGCGCAGCTCGCCAAGGGCCATGGCGCGAATCACCAACGTGGAGGCCTGCGACCCCGAGTTGCCGCCGGAACTGATGATTAGGGGAACAAAGAGGGTCAAGACGACCGCCTTGGCGATCTCGTCCTGAAAGTGACCCATGGCACTTGCAGTCAGCATCTCGCCCAGAAAAAGCACGGCAAGCCAGCCGGCGCGCTTTTTGAACATCTCGAAGAAACTGGCCTCTAAATACTGCGAGTCCAAAGCCTCCATGCCGCCGAATTTCTGTGCATCTTCAGTGGCTTCTTCGTCTACAACATCGACAATGTCGTCGAGCGTAACGATGCCCTTGATGCGGCGCTCACCATCGACGACGGGGATTGCCAAGTACCCGTATTGACGAAATTTTCGCGATAGCTCTTCCTGGTCCATGTCTTCGGGCACCGTTTGCACGGTCGTCTGCATGACGTCGCGCACCGTGGCCCCGACAGGTGCCTGAAAAAGCTGTCGCAGCGACACAATGCCCTGCAGGTGCTGTTCCTGGTCGAGCACATAGACATAGTAAATAGTTTCAAGATGTTCGCGGGCCTGTCGGCGCAAATAAAGAAGCGCTTCGTCGACGCGCAAATCGGGGCGAACGCGCGCAAAGCGGGTCGACATCAGGCCGCCGGCGTCGTCCTCAGCGTATGCCAGCAATACTGCGACTTCCTTGCGGTTTACTTCATCGAGCAAGTTGAGCAAGCCGACTCGCTGGTCGACGTTGACCTCTTGCAGCAAGTCGGCGGCGTCGTCCGGCGGCAACAGACGCATCCAAGTCTTGCGCTCGACGATGGGCAATTCTAGTAAGAATTCAGCAGCATCGTGGGCGGGCAATAGCCCGAAAAACGTTTCAGCATCTTCGCGCGACAATGCAAGGAAGCCAGCGTATCTGCTGTCGCAGTCGCAGTCAGGCCATTTATCAAGCAGTTCGCTAACCTGCATGAGAGTCTCGCTGCCTGTGGATGTCAGCTAGCCGGAGCCAGCCGCGCCTCCAGAATCAATTCCGCCATTTGCCGCCAGCCTTGAGACTCGCGCGCCACCGTATAAGCAGGAGTGTGGCGCAGCCGTTGCCAACTATGGGCAACATCTGCAGTTCCCACTGTGATACCAAACCGGCCAGCCTGCCAAAGGCCTTCATCGTTAGGGGCATCGCCGATCGTTAACGCGCGCAGGGGGTCGATCCCGTCCTGCGCCAGCACAGTCAGCGCACCCAAACCCTTGTCGGGTGGCGCCGCGGTCAAGTGAATGTGAACGCTCGACCACGTCAAACAGATGCCCATATCTTCAGCGGCAGTGCGGGCTTGAGCCAATTCGGCTTCGGTGTGATCGGCGCGATCCCAAGCTTGATCGGTCAAGCGAAAGGCCGAGCACGGAGCCAACCGCCAATTACCGTGGCCCAGCTTGGCAGCGGCGCGAGCCATTTCAGCGGCGTCGACGCGCTGGCGCAAGTACACGATCGGCCGATCCGGAACAATCAGCACGCCGCCATTTTCGGCAATCGCCCGCGAAAACGAGGGGATATAGCGAGCGAGCCCAAGAGCCTCACCTGCAGATCGACCCGTTACGGGAAAAATATCCACTCCTGCTGCGGCAAGACGCAGGCTCGCTTCGATAACTGCAGGGGTAATGCGGGCGTCGCCAGTCATGGTGCCGTCAATATCGGTCAACACAACCTGAACGTTAGCCAGGATTTGTCTTGGCGCAGTGCGCAGATGCAGAACGGGAGGTTCGAAATGGTCCATCGGCAACACAGGAAGCGGCAGTCGCCGCAAGCGGCGGGAACGTGGCAAAATTCGGCGGCCTCCGCAACCGGTGCGGGCAATGAGCATCGCATGTCCGCGCCAATCTTGAGACCGTATCAAAAGGCCGCCATTGAGGCCGTGGTGGAGGCGCGCAAACTTGGCATCCGCCGCATGATTGTGGTGCTGCCCACTGGCGCGGGAAAGACCGTTGTGTTTGCACAGTTGGCCCGCATGGCCCAGCGACCCGTGTTGGTGATCGCCCACCGTGACGAGTTGGTGCAGCAGGCCCGCGAAAAACTGGTGGCGGCACTGGGAGATCCGGCGCTCGTGGCAATTGAGCAAGCCGGGCATGTTGCCCACAGCGGTGCCAAGGCGATTGTGGCTTCGGTGCGCTCTTTGCACGACGCCAGGCTGGAGCGGGTGATGGCGCTGCGCCAGTTTGGCCTTGTGATCTATGACGAATGTCACCATGCGACCGCCGACGACAATCTGCGGGTGTTGCAACGGTTGGGCGCATTCGACAGCGACTGGCACGGCACGCTGCTCGGCGTGACGGCAACAACCGCGCGCGCGGATGGTCAAGGCCTGGATCGGGTGTTTGATCGAATCGTGTACACCCGCACGCTGGTCGACATGATCGACGATGGCTATTTGGTGCCCATGCGCGGCTTTCGCATTGAAACTGCTGCGGATCTGGCCAATGTGCGCCCGGAATACCACGGCGATTTGCAGGTGCAACCTCTGGCTGAGGCCATCGACATTGAGGAGCGCAATGCGCTAGTCGCCCGCACAATTCAGGAACTGGCACGCGATCGCAGAACAATCGCGTTTTGCGTGACGGTTGCCCACGCAATCAACTTGTGCAAAGCGCTCAATTTGCTTGGTCTTTCGGCTGGTTACGTCCACGGCGAAATGCGGCGTGAAGATCGCGCCCGCGTTTTGCGGCTGTTTCGCGAAGGTCGCCTGCAGGTAGTGACCAATGTTGCTGTACTCACTGAGGGTTTTGACGATCCGGGCGTCTCGTGCATTGCCATGGCCCGGCCGACGCGCAGTGAAACACTCTACGCTCAGTGCGTGGGCCGCGGGACTCGCCTGAACGACGGCAAGAAAGACTGCCTTGTGCTTGATTTTGTTGATGTGTCCCAACTTTCCCTGTGCTCGCTGCCGAGTCTGCACGGCGCACCACGCGATCTGGACCTGCAAGGCGAGCGAGCGGATGAGGCCGCCAAGGTTTGGCGCGATTTACAGTTTGATCATCCGGGGTTCGAGTGGGAGGCCGGCGCTATTACCCTGCAGGAGGTGAAAGAGCGCGCCGCGGCGTTCGATCCGCTAACGATGCGAGTAGATCTTGAAATTACCGCGATCTCGCCGCTTGCTTGGGTGTCGCTGGGCAAAGCGGGGCTGGCGCTGCACTGGCAACCGCACGGCGGGCACTTGGATGAAGCGCGGGTGCAGTCCGTCGCTACGCGCGGCAAGCGCTGGCTAGTCACGCTGTTGGGGGCTGAGCGCGCTCGCTTTTCAACTGCAGAGGAAGCTGTGGCGGCCGTCGACTACGAAGTGGAGCAGCGCGGATCAGCGGCATGGCGATCGGCGCATCCATCGGCCGGCTGGCGGCAAGCTGCGGCCACAGATGGACAAATTGCCGAGTTGGCTGCCCTCAAACCACCCCGGCGTGCGCAAACGATTGCGGAAGCACTGCACTTATTGGCTCTAGCCAAATTTGCTGGGATCGGCCGAAGCGCGCTCTAGACAAACGGGCGCGCCAGTTGGCGCAATCTGCGGTGATTTTTTGGGTCCGATTCGGGCTTGTGGCAGCTATTCGGTTCCATGGTTTGTGGATATTTCCATTGGCCAACGCGCTCCGGCCTCAAGCGCGGACAAGAAATCGGTCTGTGGTCAACCGGCACTGACATGGATTATCCATCGACGCCAACGCCACTTTGGGGTAGCGTACGACCACGCTTAGGAGGCAGTGTATGGACTGGCAGCGGTCGACAGATCTGTTTGATGCTATGAACTTATACGCTGGCCCTTCGGCCTATGGCGCCGCGGTCAGCGATGCAGTGCAGACTGCCGAACCTCAGAGCGCGCCACCGCGGAGTGCAGAGAGCGGCCGATCTCGGCGCGTCAGTCGTCCTACCGCGAAAGCTACTGAAATTACAGATCGCTTTCCGGTCGTCCACCTGAATGGCGGCCCTCCGCGCCCGCAAGCGCGATTCGTGGCTGTGGCTGGCAATATTGGCGCGGGAAAGTCGACCCTGACCGCGTTTTTGGCCTCCCGCTTTGGTATTGAGCCGTTTTACGAGCCCAACGACGCCAACCCGTACCTGCCTGATTTTTATGTGGACATGCACAGATTCGCCTTTCATAGCCAAATCTACTTTCTGTCCGCAAAGTTCCGTGCCCACCTCAACCTTGCCCGCCTACTCGACGCCAATCCGCGAACAGTGTTCGTGCAAGATCGCACGATCTATGAAGATGCTGAGATCTTCGCCCGAACGCTGCACACACGCGGCACGTTGAGCGCCCGCGACTTTGAGACCTACGACAGCATGTACCGCGGCATTCGCGACACGTTGCCGCGGCCCGACCTGCTTATTTATCTTCGTTGCAGTCTCAAGGGCTTACAGCGACGCATCCGCAAGCGCGGCCGACCGGAAGAACAAGCGATGGATCCCCAGTATCTCAAGGATTTACAAGGCGCCTACGAAGCATGGATTGATGCCTACGATCTGGGGCCCAAGATGGTGATCGAGACCGAACAGCTCGACTACCTGCGCAACCTTGTCGATCGCGTGGACTTGGAAACGGCGCTTGAGGAACTGCTGCACCGATAGCCTTTTCGCGTTGGCTGCCGCGACGAAATCGGTGCCCGCAACTTGCAATTGCCGTGGATTCGGCCACCTTACGGGCTGCCTTGGGTGGCACCACTGCAACCGCTCGCTCGGCACACATTGGAATTCATGGCGTTTTCTGTACACCAGCGGCCGGCGATCTTGGATCGGCTCGGGCGCGAGCACTTCGACATACTCGTAATCGGTGGCGGGATTACCGGGGCGGGCATTGCCCGCGATGCGGCTTTGCGCGGCCTCAAGACTGCTTTGGTTGAGCGCGGCGACTTTGCCGTCGGCACTTCGTCGCGATCAACCAAGCTGATCCACGGTGGTTTGCGCTACTTGGAGATGGGTGACGTCGGCTTGGTCTTTGAGGCGGTGCGTGAGCGCCAACGCTTGCTGTTGCTGGCCCCCCATCTTGTGCGACCGCAGTCGTTCGTGTTGCCGGTGCTTGAACACAGCAAGCACGGTGTATTCGCGCTTGATGTCGGCCTGACGCTATACGATATGTTGGCGTCGTTTTCGGGAGTTATGCGCCACCGCGCCCTGCGCAAGAAGCCGCTGCTGCGGATGGAACCGCTGCTCAACGGCAAGGGGCTGAGCGGCGGTGCTCGCTATTTCGACGCCACGACGGATGACGCGCGCTTGGTGATGGCCAATGTGCGCGGGGCGGTGATTGCGGGCGCTGCGATGGCTTCGCGGGTCGATTGGCTGGTGCCGTTGGTGGAGGCCGGCCAATGCGTCGGCGCCACTGTGCGCGATCTGTGCTCAGGCAACGAGATCCGGGTCGCCGCCAAAGTGGTGGTTTCAGCAGTGGGGCCGTGGACCGATGGAGTTGCCGCGGTGTGGAATCGGGTGTTCCCCATTCAGGCGGGCAATGCAGAGCCGCTGCCGCCGTTGACGCCGTCCAAAGGCGTACATGTCGTGGTGCCGCGATCGCGGTTGCCGCTGACCCACGCGGTGACGATGACTTCGGACCTAGACGGGCGCGTGGTATTCGCCTTGCCGTGGCCGTACGCGACCGTGATTGGCACCACCGATACGGTTTACACCGGTCCCTTGGCCGAACCGGTGTGTACTTATGCTGACGCCGCGTATTTGGTTCAGACCGCCAATAGTTGCTTGAGGCCCGTCGGTGGCGACCTGCAAGTGGATGATGTTATTAGTAGTTGGGCAGGAATTCGACCGCTGGTGGCTCAGCAGGGAGCTTCGAGCTACAAGACTTCGCGCGAGCACGTAATCTCTACAGATTCAAGGGGTTTAGTCACTATTGCTGGCGGTAAGTTGACGACTTTTCGGGTCATGGCTCAACAAACGGTCGATGCCGCGCTCAAGTTGTTGCCAGAAGCGACTGCGGCGGCGGCCAAGCCCTGCGAAACAGCCGAGTTGCCGTTGCCAGGCGCCGATCGCATGCCCTCTCAAACACGACCTCTCGATGTCATTGCGGCGACGCTGATGGCGACTCACGGCCTAGATGCCGAGTCCGCGCGCCACTTTGCTGACCGCTACGGCAGCGATTGCGAGTCCGTGGTGGCAGCCTGCGGTGCGGAACCAGATGGCATGGACCGCGTGCTGGCCGACTTGCCATTCCGCTGGGGCGAGTTGGGTTGGTTGGTACGTGAAGAAATGGCACTGAATCTCATAGATTTATGCGTTCGACGCACTCCGCTGTACTACCTAACCGGCGATCGCTTGCTAGCAGTGGCGGCCGATTTGGCGCGGGCAATGGTGCGTTGGTGCGGCCGAAGCCCGCAGGACGCTCGACATTTGCAGGACGAACTGGTGGCTTACGTAGTGGCCCACCGCGTGCAACCGCAAGCTGCGACCGATGCCGTCTGAGTTTGGCGCGCAATTGCCCGCGCTTGCCGCAGTCTTGGCCATAGCCGATGAGGCTTGCGCGCTCGTCTTGAGCATGTTGAAACATCCACTGAAGCACCGCCAAAAAAGCGATGATTCGCCGGTCACGGTGATCGACGAGGCCGTCGATGCTTTGCTAACCACCAGACTGCGCGCACTTTTTCCGCCGGCCGCTTGGCTCAGCGAAGAGACCAAAGACAACGCTGAACGGTTGAGCGCCGCGTGGTTGTGGGTCGTCGATCCGATCGACGGGACTAAGTCGCTTTTGGCAGGCGAACCTGAGTTCTGTGTTTCCATTGCTTTAGTTCGCAGCGGAGTTGGTCCATTGCTGGCCGTAGTTGCCAACCCAATGACTGCAGAGCGTTTTGTTGCGGAAAAAGGCCATGGAGCGCGCGACGAAACTGACAGCCCATTGCATGTTCGTCCTACATTTGACCGCAACGCAATGATTTTTTTAGCCTCACGCACCGATCTTGGCCAAGGCCAATGGGCAACGGTTTGGCCACCGGCTGCGCTGCGTCCGATGGGTAGTCTTGCTTACAAGATGGCGTTGGTAGCGGCTGGGAAAGCGGATGGTCATGCCACTTTGGGACCGCGCAGCGAGTGGGACGCGGCCGCAGGCGCGCTGTTGATCGCGGAGGCCGGCGGTCAAGTTGCTGATATCGCCGGAGATCCGTTGCGTTTCAACCAGCCAGTGCCCCTTTTTAATGGCTTGGTCGTAGCGAGCGCGACAGCCTTTAGCGCCGTTATGGCTGCGGCAGTCGCTCAAAAACAGCTTCAACGTCATCGATCTCAGTGAGACATGGCGTGGACCCAAACCAGGGTTGGAATGGCTGGGTGTTGCGGTTACTATGCGCGGGCCGACGCCCGATGCCACCCGCGCGCGCTGCGACTATGCCGAATACAATTGCCATTGCAACTGCCAAAACCTGGGTCCTGACGACCATTGCTGTCCTTGCGGTCTCTGCCACAGGCTGCGATCGCTCTTGCAGCAAGCTCGCTGATAAGCTGTGCGAGCGAGCCAGCCTGAGCAATGACAAGAATCCGGCAGAGCTTTGCGACACGTGGCGAGACCGCACTAGGCGCGTCTCAGTCCAGACCTGCCAGAACGGCTTGCGGTTGCTGGAACGCGACCGCTTGCCGGAATAGGGCCGCACCTAACTAGAAACTTGGGGGCGCGCGCCGCCCCCAAACCCCCCGGCGGTGGTCCGCATTTGCGGCCCACATTCCACCTGCCGCTCAATGAGTTTCATGCGTCGAGGGTGCCGATTGGGCGGCATGCGGAACTCTCTAACAATCAGTTGATTCGCCGCCCTGCCCTACACGAGCTTTGCCGATGTGTCGATTGTCCAGTCCACGGCGAAATTGAGGCCAGCCAAACCGCATGACTGAACCCACCGAACCCGCATTGTCGGTCCAGCCCGATCCGCCCTGGCAACGGCCACCGAGTCCGGTTGCGCGCGGGCTATTGTGGTTATTTTCGCTGTCGATCTTGGCTTCGACGCTGGCTGGCGCCGTACTGGCGCACCGCGTGCCTAGCGATCCTGCCGCAGTGCTCGACATGGAGTTGCGCACCCACAATGCCATGTGGCGGGTCGCAAATCGAATGAGCGCGGCAGAGCAACCACGCGAGTCTAAACGCGAAAAAGCCGCCAAAATTCACGGCGCGGGCCATGGCGAAAAAACGCCTTCAAACTTGACCGCGATCGATGGAATGCGCCGAGAGGCCCTGCAGATCCTGTTTGCCCGCGCCCAGTCGCTGACGGATGGGCGCCAAAGTCAGAACGGCGCCGTCGCAATCGTTGCGCATTGTCTGGCTACCGAACAACATGCACAAGCAGCTGAATTCGCAGCGAAAGTGAGGATATGGTCGCCCGATCTGGCCACGGCAATGGCAGCGCTGCCGGCTGAACACACCGCGACGCTGGTGACAAAGGCTGCCGACATAGTAGCCGTCAATCATGCTCAACTCGTGGCAGAGGCAGCGAATTTTGGCGCAGGCTGGAGCCCGTGGACTCGCGATCGCATTCGGTTGCAAATCGCAGTGCGCGCCATGGAAGGCCATGTAGAAGTGACCGGACTGCCCGCCTCGGCCACGGTAGCTGCGGCCGGAACAGTAACGACAGAGGCTAAAACACGGGCGCGTGTCGCGGTGAAGCGATTGACCACCGAGTTGGGGGCAGGCGATCGCAGCGTTGTGGCCGCTTTGTTCACAACATTGCAAGTCTATGTGTTTGGTGCCTTATTTGGGCTTGGCATGTTGATTGCCGCTTTGGCCCGCGCCGTGCTCGCTAGCCACAAAGGCCTGCCAGTGTGGGAATGGCTGAAGGCGCGCTACCCGGGACTGCCGGCTGACAATCCGTACGTGCGCGATATCTTGACTCCTTTTCTGGGCTTGGCGATTTGGCTGGGCGCGCAAGGCGCCGCTGGCCTAGCCATTGCGGCAGTTTTTGGCCGAAAACAATCTGGTTTTGCGGTGTTGATGGGCGGCATGGTTGCCGTCGTTGGCGCTCAAGCCGCGGTAACGCTGCTGTCGCCGACGCGCGCACCGTTGTTCCATGCAGCGCGATTAGGTGGCGATCCTGCCGCTCCGTTCTGGCGAGCTTCGACCGCGGCGCTGCGCTCGTGGGCGGTGTTATTGCCGATTATTCCGTTGGCCAGCGTAATCAGCGCCCTGTTTTTTGGCGATGCTCAAACCGTGCACCCAATCGCGTTGTTGGCCGCACAACACCATGATCCAGTGACGATTGTTGCTCTGGGCATCGCCGCAGTCGTCCTGGCCCCTTTGGCCGAAGAACTGATTTTTCGCGGCTTTCTGCTCCGCTACCTGCGCCAACGCTTTGGCCTATGGCCCGCGGTCGCGGTGTCGAGCTTGCTGTTTGCTGGGATGCACATGGCCCCAGACCAACTGCTCCCCTACACCGTCTTGGGTGTCGGCTTTGCCCTGACCTATGTCTGGGTGGGCAATTTATGGGCCAGCGTGGTCCTGCACGGCCTGTGGAATGCCGGTTCTTTCGTGCTGACCATCGGCATTGCGCTATCGTAGCAGTGGCTT
>SHZD01000198.1 GCA_009692465.1 Myxococcales bacterium | reverse complement strand
CGCTGGCTGGGGCGCTGGCTGGGGCGCTGGCTGGGGCGCTGGCTGGTGCTGGATCGGCGGTCGGAATCGGCGCCGGCGCCGGATCAGCATACCCTGCACTCGGCAGCATCCAGATGGCACACCAGACCACCGTTGCAGTAGCACAGGCCCGGACGTTGAGCATGAAGTCCTCTTGGGTGCGGCCGAATCCGCGCACCGCGGCGGCAGTCTAGCAGAGGAGGCTGCAGGTGGCGACTTTGTGGGGTCCAAGCAGCGCGGCGAGGTCAATCTCGCCAACCGCAGCGCATCTGCAGGGATCGGATGGTTGACGATCGGTCCATTTTTGCGGCTCATGGCTGTGGTGGACCTCAACCACTCGATGTCGGCGCTCGAAGAACTGATGAAGACGCTGACCGATCGCAAGATTGCCCAAGAGCAGCAGTCGACCTTTGCCACCCAGATGACGACTGAGGATGCGCGCACCAAGCTGCAAAAGGCCAAGGCGCTGACTGACACTGAGGCCGAGGTGGTTTCGGCAGAACGGCGGGTGCAGATTGCTGATTTTGACGCGCAGTCGGCGGTCAAGAAAGCCAAAGGGGTGGCCAAAGCCAAAAAGATTGACGCCCAAGCCGATGCAGAGGTCACCAAAGTCAATGGTGAGGCCGAAGCCGGCAAGATCCTGATGATTGGCCAGTCCGAAGCCAAAGTCAGCGCGCAAAAAGTGGCTGCGATGGGCAAGGACAACTACACGGCGATTGCGGTGGCGACAGCGCTTGCGCAAAGTAGCCAGCAATTAGTGCCCGAAATTGTCGCCGGTGACGACGGCGGCACTGGCAGCATCGTCAACTTGTTGCTGGCGAAAAGTTTGCGCAACGAAGCGGCAGTGGCTGGCAGGGTGGGGTAGGTCAACCGCGATTCCCCGCTTTGGGCGCATCTCGGCGTCACTGCGGCGCTTTCCTCCTTGCGGCGTACGCAAGTACGCCTCAGTCGTCAAGCCCCTTGCTCCTTGATCTGCATCCCAAATCGGGGGTCGCGGGGAATTTCGGTGGTGAATTTGGGTCAAGCTATGCGGTGGCTCGTCGGGGTTTGCGGAGCGCGTAAGCCACGGCATCTGAACAGGCCAGACCAATTTAGGCGTCATACGACGGTTGCAGCATGCCGCCGCGACCGGCGCCCTCGATGGATGAAACTGGATCGCCGGGCTATGTGTTTTCAAGCGGTTATCGCCAGTTTTGAGTTGGAATTGCCAAACAAGTCGGCAGCGGCATGACGCCCAGAGCACCCGCTCGCGGCACCCAAGGCAAGCAACGAGACGCCGACCCAATCGCATTGGCTCGGCTCGCTACCGCAGCCATTGCGCCGGATCGATCGGCTGACCATTGTGCCGAATCTCAAAGTACAAATAGCGACCCTTGAGCGACCCCGTCTGGCCAATATCGGCGATGCGTTGCCGCGATTTGACGATTTCACCGACCCCGACCTTGATTTGCTCGATATGGGCGTAAATGGTGTGCCAGCCGCGGCCGTGATCAACAATAATGGTTTCTCCATAGCCAGTTAGCCAGCCGACGTGGGCGACTTTGCCCCAAAACACCGCGCGCACTGCCTGGTTGGGCCCGCTGCCCGCTCGAAAATCCGCGCCGCGGTGCAAAGTGGTGGTGCCAAAGCGCGGGTGTTTAATTTCGCCAAAACCGACTTCGACTCGACCCGGCACCGGCGGCAGCAGCTTGCCCTGCACCATCGAAAACGTGTACTTGCGCTCTTGCCACTCTTGCAAGGCCTCAATGTGCTCGGTCATGGCCTTGTGGGCCGCTTCCAGATCCTTGACCGCGCGCTGATGGATGTGGCGATCGGCGTCAATTTCCGCCAATAGTGCAGTCTTGTCACGGCGTTCCTGCTCGGCTCCGGCTTTTTGCTGGTGCAGCTCTAGATCCAAAGCCTGCAGCTTAGTCAGCGCGGCATTGCGCTCGGTGGTCAAGGTCTCCAACGCCGTCAGCTGAGCGCGGTACTGGCTGAGGCGCTGCTTGTCGTGGGCAATCAGCCGCCGCAGCAGCCGATCCTTGCGCACCGAATCGGCAAAGTCGTGATGCGACAGGGCAAACCGCAACGTCGGCATCTGCGCGATGTGCAACACCGCCCGCAGCCGCGCCTGCACCGCGAAGCGCATCTTTTCCAGTTGAACGGCCGAATTGGCGCGCTGCTTTTCCGCTTCGTGCAACGCCGAGGTCGCGCGGGCCCGCTCGGCCGACAAGCGCAGGATTTGGCCGTCGACGTCATCGGCGTGTTGCTCAATGTGATCGAGTGTTTGCAGCAGACCCAGTTGCTTTTCCAGCACTTGGCCGTAGCGCTGCAACAACTGTTCGCGTTCAGCCGGTTCTAGCCGCTCGCTTGCCCACCCATGGGCAGCGATCACCAGCGCCGGCATCACTAGCCAAACAGCCTGTCTCATCGCCTAAACGCCCCATCGTGTCGTGGTCATCGCAGCAAATCCCCATCGAACTAGACTTTCAAGTAGCGGCCCACCGACAGCGCACTCGCCAGCAACCCCACGGTCGGCCCGCCGATAATCAGCCACACCACCATGCCCGGCGGCAACAGCGACCAATTGACGTTGAGCATGTAGACATCGCGGACCAAACTAAGCAATTCGATATGCAAAAGCCCAAGCAGGCCAGCGGCAATCACCGCCCCAGCCAGCCCTTGCAAGCCGCCTTCGACCAAGAACGGCAGGCGCACAAAGGTCGGCGTCGCCCCCACCAGCGTCAGCAGCTCGATTTCGTCGCGCCGCGAAAACACCGCCAGCCGGATCGTCGAAAACACAAAGAACATCGCGCTGGCCAACAGCACCACCGCCAGCACCAGCCCAATCGTGCGGGCGATTTCGACCATCGCGAACAGCAAACGCAGCTTTTCAGCGCCAAATTCAACGTCTTCCACCGAATCGACATGCTTAAGCGCTTGGGTCCACTGCACCAAGGCCTCGACATCGCCGCGCGAGGCCAACTCAGCGTCAATCTCGACGTCCAGCATCGGCTGACCGGGGATCGCCGCCTCGTCCAGCCCCTGCAACAGCTCAGGGGCCAACAGCCGCCGGTTGCGCGCGCGGTCCTCTTCGCGACTTAAGGCCTTGACTTTCTTGATACCCGCGTGCCCCTCGAGTTGTTTGCGCACCGCGCTTTCTTGCTCGACGCTAGTGCTGTCCTTGAGGTACACCGACAGCGTCAGGTTTTGCCCCAGCTCGCGCAGCAGGTGGTTGGCGTTGAACAGCACCATCGCCAGCAGCCCGACCAGCGTCAGCGCCAGCGCAATGGTGAGCGCCGACACCGTCGTCAACCACGGCGAACCGCGCACCAGCAGCCAGGCTTGGCGCAGCATGTACAGCGGCTTGGCGTCGCTTTTCACGGCAATTCCTGCGGATTCAAATCAAAACCTAAGTTTTTAGGACAATTCTTCCGTATCATCCAGCACTTCTCGTACTTCGTCGTCATCTTGTTCTGAGTTCGGCGCGCTCGTCACTGGCAGCGGGGTGGTCGCTCGAACTGGCGATTGCGGCACCACCGCCGACGAGCGCACTGCGGCCACCGCCTGGCGCGGCCGGTCCTCGCTCAGTTGCCCGCGGGTCAACACCAATGTGCGCATCCCGTGGCGGTCGATGTGCCCGTGGTCGTGGGTGGCCACAATGACAGTGGTGCCCCGTCGGCTAATTTCAATCAGCAATTGCAAGATTTCTTGACCCAATTCGGGGTCCAAATTGCCGGTCGGTTCGTCGGCGAGCAAAATCGCCGGTTCGTTGACCAAAGCGCGCGCAATCGCCACCCTTTGCTGTTCGCCCGCCGACAGATCGCCCGGATAGGCGCCAGCGCGGTGGTTCAAGCGCAGGCCGTCGAGCAACTGATTGACCCGGCGATTAATTTCCTTGCCGCTCATGCCCATGATTTCGAGCGAGATGGCGATATTTTCAAACACGGTTCGGGTGCGGATCAAGCGAAAATCTTGAAAAACAATACCGATATTGCGACGCAAGAACGGAATGCTCTTTTCTTGCAGCACGTGGATATTGCGCCCACCGATCAGAATTTGGCCTTCGGTGGCTCGCTCCATCACCAGCAACAACCGCAGCAGCGTGGACTTGCCAGCGCCCGAAGGCCCCGTTAGAAAAACGAATTCGCCTTCGCGCACCCGCAGCGTCAGGTCGACCAGTGCGTCGGTGCCGTTGGGGTAGCGCTTGTAGACGTGGAAAAGCTGGATCATCGGCGCAGTACGCTAGCATGAAGCGTACGTTGCGGCCAGCGAGCAACATGCCCGCGATCTCCCGCTTTGGGCGCAGCTCGGCGTCACTGCGTCGCTTTTCGCCCAGCGACGTACGCGAGCACGCCACTGGGCGAAAAGCTCCTTGTTCCTTGTCGAGCGACAGCGAGCGACAGGGCACTGGCATCCCAAATCGGGGGCCGCGGGGATCTCGATGGGGAATTTGGGATGCGGCTGGGTGCAAACGCCAGTGCGGGCCCGCCCACCCGAAATGGCTGGACTGGTCAGCGCCGGCCTCTCGAAAAATGGGGCGATTCATGCTAAGCCATGCCGTCGGTTCCGGTGCATTGAAAGGAGTTTTCATCAATGAATCCAACGACCAAGAACATCGTCGCTGTCCTGATCGGCATCGTGCTCGGCTCTGTCGTCAACATGGGGCTGATAACGGCCAGCGGCCACCTGATTGCGCCGCCGCCCGGGGTCAACCTCGCCGACATGGACAGCCTGAAGGCTTCGATGCACCTTTTTGAGCCCAAGCACTTTCTGATGCCGTTCTTGGCCCACGCCGTTGGCAGCTTGGCCGGAGCCTTTGGCGCAGCGAAATTGGCGGCCAACCGCTCGCCGCTATTGGCGCTTATCGTCGGCGGCTTTTTCTTGCTCGGCGGCATCGCCAGCTCGTTCATGCTGCCGGCGCCGGCGTGGTTTATTGGGCTGGACGTGCTGGTGGCCTATCTGCCCATGGCTTGGTTGGGCTGCAAGTTGGCGGGCAAGCCAGCCTACAGAGCCGATCAAATGAGATTTGCTCGGCTCTCTCGGTCCGTGAGCACGGTGCGATCCGACTTACTGAGGTCAAGCAACTGCAGCGGACAAGAATTGGCTCACCCGCCCCGCGGTCCCACCCGCACCGGCAACCGCTTGGGGCCCCATGTCCCCGCTTGGGCGGTCCACACCCCGGCGCAGGCCGCACCGCAATCGGGGCAGTGGCCGTCCCCCAAGCGATAGGCGCCCAACTGGTACCAATCGCGATGGACCAACCGGGTGCCGCAGTGGTGGCACCACGTTGAACCGCCGACCGTGTCGGCAATATTGCCGGTGTACACATGCCGCAGCCCGACAGCCTTGGCGATGGTGCGCGCCCGCTGCAGGGTGGCCGCCGAGGTCGCCGGGCGGTCCAACAGCTTGTAATCGGGGTGAAAAGCCGAAAAATGCACCGGCACATCCGGCCCCAAGTGTTCGCCGATCCAAGTCGCCAGTTCACTGATCTCGCGGTCGCCGTCGTTCAAGCCTTCAATCAACAAGGTGGTAATTTCGGTCCACACTCTGGTGTGTTTGACTAGGTACTCCAAAGTGTCGAGCACCGGCTGCAGGTGCCCGCCGCAGGTCTTGGCGTAAAACGGCTCGGTAAAGGCCTTCAGATCGACGTTGGTGGCGTCAAAACTGGCGAAAAACTCAGCACGCGCGGTGTCGGTGATGTAGCCCGCTGTTACCGCCACCGTCTTGAGGCCCACGTGGCGACAGGCCGCGGCGACGTCGCGGGCGTACTCGTGAAAAATCACCGGATCGTTGTAGGTAAACGCCACCGACTGACAGCCCGCCCGCAGCGCCGCTTGGGCAATCGCCGCCGGATCGCCGCTGTCGGCCAAGGTATCGGTCTGGCGCGACTTGGAAATCGACCAGTTTTGACAAAACGCGCAGGCCAAATTGCAGCCAGCAGTGCCAAACGACAGGATCGCTGAGCCGGGCAAGAAGTGGTTGAGCGGCTTTTTCTCAATCGGATCGACGCAAAAGCCCGACGAGCGCCCGTAGGTGGTCAGCACCATGGTTTGGCCAATGCGACCGCGCACATAGCACAGGCCGCGCTGACCATCGCGCAACGTACAGCCGCGCGGGCACAAGGTGCACAGCAGGCGACCATCGGGCTGGGGCTGGCTAAAACCGACGGCGACAACGCTGGGATCGCTGCGAAAAAGCTCAGCGGTCAGCAGGTCGTCGGCCATGGTGGCTCCACATTCAGCCCAAGCGCGCCCGCGCGTCCTTAGCCGGTGCAAACAGCGGATCGATGATCAACGCCTTGTCCAACAGCTTTTTCGCTTCGGACACATCGCCGCGGTCGCGGGCGTCCAGAGCTAGCGAATAGGCCACAATTACTTCGCGCTGCACCGGTCGCGGGGCGCGCGCCGCAGGCTTGGCAGCGGCCGGGAACGCCGGTGACCGCACGGTGTCCAGCCCTTCGCGCATCACATTAGCCAACGTTTCTTCCAGTTGCAAAAAGTCTTCCAACTTGCCCTGCGCCCGCCCGGTCTTGACGACCGCCCCGGTTTCGACGTGCAGCACCCGCGTCTCTAGGCTCAGCTTGCCCATGAAATCGATAATCCGACCGACCACCAAATACTGCGCCCCCAACAGCTTGCCGACCTTAGCCGCGGTGGCCGCCTCAAACTTGTTGGATTTTTGAAGATTTTGCTCCTTGAGCACCTCTTCGAGGCGCTCACGCTCGACCAGTTGCACCCCCGGTTGGCCGCTCAAGTCGGTAATCAGCATTTGCGCCAAGCCTTTGCGCAGCTGCATCAGGTCCTCGATCTTGCCTTCGTAGTCAAAATACAGAATTGCCGCCCGGATCGGTTGCTTGGCCGCCGCCACCGCCGTTTTTGGCTCAGAAATTGGCCGATCGGTACTGGCACTGCGGGTGCTGCCGCCACTTGCAGCTGGCCCCGCTGGCGCTGGCGCCACCCGCGTATGATTGGTCAGGAACAAGAATTCGCCCTCGCCCATCCGGGCAAACTGCGGATGCTGCAGCGCCCGAAATTGCTGAGTCGCCGTCTGCGCCACCGCCGGTTTGACAAACGCCGCCAGTTCGTCAGTGGTCACCAGCCCATCTTTATTGGCGTCGGCGCCGCCTTGTAGGCCTTGCAGTAGAAAATAGGTAAACAAACCATGGCCTTGGTATTCATGGGCCTCTTGACCCGAATTGCCGGCGACCAGCGCTACCCGCACCGGGCGCTTGATCACTTCGCGCACATAGGCCTTGGTCTCCGGCGACAGACCGACCGAGCGGGTGCCGATCGACAGCCCCGAGTAGCAGGCATCGGCGACGTACAGGATGTGCTTGGCTTTGTATTGGGCAAACCAGCGCTGCAGCTCGGCCATCGAAATCGCAGTCGAGGCCGGCGAATCGCGCTTGCCTTCGACCGGCATCAGGTAGCCCATCGCGGTGTCGCCCTCGCCGCGCGACAGCCCATGGCCGGCGAAAAAGATCAGGACCCGATCGTCGGGGCCGACTTTGCTCGGCAGCTTGTCGCCAATCAGTTCGGTAATTGCCCCGCGGGTGGCCTTGTCGTTGGTCAGCGTCAGGACGTCAAAACCCTGAGTTTTCAGGTACTCGCCGACCCGGGTCGCATCGCGCACCGCGCCGCCCAGCTGTGGAATATGGTGGTAGGCGTCGATGCCGATGACCACCGCCCACGACTTGCGGTACAGCACTAACGGGTCGCCGTTGTCGGCTTCGTACTTGACCGGCTCGTCGGCGCCGAACGACTCGGCGGCCCGCGTTTGGGCGGCAAGTTCACCCGCACCCACGGTCGCGCCCATAAACAGTGCCGCGCCAGCAAGAAACGCTGCACACGCCCACGCCAAAGTTACGGATCGCATTACGATGTTGCCTTTTTCCACATCAAACCGAGACCTTGTGTCGCATCGAGCGGGGAGTCGCGGGTAGGAACTGTCCCAGAATAACTCATTCTGGGACTCGTTCCGTTTGCCTGTTTTGTTGGTCGCTAAGCTCGCGTCCTGAAAGGCCGACTCGCCGCTCCTGTGGTGCCCAGATCGATCGAGTTATTTGAGGACAGTTCCTTACGCCGCGCCCTTGTGGCGAGCAGCCGGTTTGGGCGCGGCGATTTCCGTGACCGGCGGATCGGGTTGCGCCGTCACCGGACCGTCGTGGACGTAGGGCACCGCCTGCCATTCCAACCACTTGCTGGTGTCGCGCATGCGCATACGAATCGGCGCAAAGCCGCGGTGTTGCAGTTGGCGGACAAATCGCTGCAAAAGGGTTTCAAAATCAGGCGCTTCGCGGATAATGAACTGAATAACCAAATGAAACGGATCGCTGCACTGCGTTTCGGCAAACAGTTTTTTGCGCTTGCGCTCTTCTTTTTCAAAAACCGTCACTTGAAAGATCAAGTCGCGGCCCAGTTTGCTGGCTTCCAGCTGAAAGCGACTGTGTTCGCTGATCACGCGCGACTCCCGATGCAAGGCAGGTGAAACCAGTGCGAGGCAGATGCCACCTACCCAGCGAGCAAAACTCGTTTTGGGCACTCAAGGCCCCACTCGATCGACGACCGTTCAACGTCCAACCGGAGCGTGCAGGCGGCTGAATAGACCCGAGCTTAGGGCTAGTGCAAGAATAACGCTATCGATCCGCGATTGGAACGGAGCGTGCAGGCGGCTTGCAAAGCCGCGAGTTAGCGACCCACCAAGCAAGCAAACGGAACCAGTCCCACAATGACTTATTCTGGGACAGTTCCTTAGAGACCGACAAAGTCAGCAAACGGGTAAACCGTAAAAGCGGGCTCAAGGCCGCAGGCCCACCGATCACCACACCGATTGTTGGCTTGCAAGCGGCGAGTGTCAAGGACACGCTGTTCATTTGAACCGTGGCCACCGCCATCGCCAACTGGCTGGCGATTCGCACCCATCCGCACCGCGTCCAACTGGGGCCTGCAGACCCACGAGCGGTCAGCGCCCGCTAACGGCTAACTTGCCATCGCGCTTGGCTGGGCGCATGTTTTGGGGTGCAGCGCCACGCTTGCGCTGCCCAATTTTGCCTGCCGGAGGCCCTATGGAAGCTCAGCCCAAATCCAACGAAGACAAGCTCGCCAAACGGCGGGCTTTTCAGTCGCGCACCGCCGGTCCCGCCAAGGAGACCGCGGCACCGCTGCAAAACCTGCAGCCAGCCAAGGCCCAGGCCGATCTGCAGCAGGCTGCGATTCAAGGCGGTGGCAAGAAAGAGGATGCGGGCGGTGCGGCACAGACGCCGTCGGGGGTGATGAAGACCGAGCCGCTGGACGCGGCGACCGTGCGCAAGGTCAAGGACAGCATGGGCACCGACCTGTCCGATGTGGTCGTCCGCAGTGGTCCCGGCGCCGATTCCGAATGCCAAAAGCGCGGCTGCTCGGCGTATGCAGTGGGCTCCATGATCACCATGTCGAGCCAAGCGGGTGCGCCGGGATCGGCCGGTTACGACAAGATTTTGCTGCATGAATGCGCGCACATCGTCCAAAAACGCGTCGGACGCAATCCGGACGACAAGAAAAGTCAGGCCAAGCCCGACGCCGCTCAACCCGGGGCGGCCGCCGATCCCAAAGCCCCACCACCGGCGACTGAAGCCGCACCAGAGTCGGCGGCCAAGCCGGCCGCGCCCGAAGACAAGCTACCCAAGGGCCCTGCTGCCGCTGGCGGCGCCGGGACCGGCGCCAAGGAAGCTGAAGCTGATCAGGCCGCCCAAACTGCTCAAGCCGGTGGCCGCTCGCAAATCAAGCAGGGCGCTGGCGATTCCGAAGAACAACACGCCCCACCGACCACCCCAGCGGGTGCTGGGGCCGCCCCGCGCACCCCGGCTGGCGGTGGCGCAGCGCCGGGTACACCCGCTGCACCGGCGGGCGAGCACAACAATCCGTCGCAAATTACCATTCCGATCGGTGGCGATCGCGGCATCACTTTTACCCCGCCCAACCGCGACGGCGACTGGCAAATGGGGGTATCGGGCGTCAAGAAACTGTACGCCGGCACCGAAAAGAAAATCGACAAGTGGTGGCGCAAGAATATCCCGACCCCGTTCTTTGGCTTGGCCGTCAGCTTAGGCATTCAAGCCGGGATCACCTTCAAAGTCGGCGAAGTCATGCTCAACAACATCGTGGTCAAGCGGCGCAAAGACGACAAGGGCGGCGCTTGGTACGAAGTCGAAGGGTCGTTGGAAACCGGCATCAGCGTAGAGGGCTTCTTGGCACTGTCGGCTGGCGTGTCGGCCGACGCGTGGATTGCCGAGGCCGGCGTCGGTGTCAAAGCCAAGCTGGGTCTGAACGCCAGCAAGCCTGCCAGCGCCAACATTGCACTGGGCTACAATCCGACCACCGGCGACTTCGGCTTGAACGGCAAACTCAGCTTGGCAGCGTGGGAATTGGCGCTCAAGGGCGCGGTCGGGCTGTTCGCCTACTACGACGCGATCGGCGTTTCGACCTACAGCAAAGACTGGTGGCTGTACGAGCGCACGCTGGGCAAGATGACGCTGGCCGGGGTGGACATGCCTTTTGGCCTGACCCGCCAGCGCGGTTTTTACGGAGAGGTCAAGCCCAAGGCGTTGGATATCCAAGACATGGAAGGCAACGTGCGTTCGGCGTTCCCGTCGAGAGGCTAGGAGCGTGTCGGAGTATTCCGACTCGCTCCTAGCGCCGTCTGGCTAGACGGCGGCAACTGTCCGAAACTGCACGGATTCACTCCGGGCACTTCTCGGACAGTTGAGAATAGTTGACTGGCTGGGAGCCCGCCATCCCCTGCTTTGGGCGCATCTCTGCGCCGCTGCGTGGCTTTTCTCCTTTCTCCTTTCTCCTTTCTCCTTTCTCCTTTCTCCTTGCTCCTTGCTCCTTGCTCCTTGATCCTTGATCCTTGATCTGCATCCCAAATCGGGGGCCGCGGAGAATTTCGATGGTGAATTTGGCGAGCCGATCAACTAAGACTTGCTCGGCGACGCGTTGCTTGTTTCGTGGGTCGCAGGCCAGCGGGCAGGCCGTCTCGCCGCGCCGGCCTTTTCGAACAGCGCTGGGTTGCCCACTTTAACCGCGGCCGAGGGTCG
>SHZD01000197.1 GCA_009692465.1 Myxococcales bacterium | reverse complement strand
CGGTTGACAGGCGACGCAGGCTGGAAGTTGCCGGTGAATTTGGCGGCACGCGGGTACTGCTAGACCTGCAAACCGTCGACTTCGGTCGGCGATCGCGGTGGCTAGCGGGTCGATTCGGGCGGTATGCCATTTGCGTGGACTATACTCCGATGCCACAGCTGACAGCTTGGCCGATGCCGACTCCGCGCCAACCGGCGACACGGCGGGCAACGCCAACTCCGCAGCCGATGCGGGCGAAGTGGCCGGCGGAGATTTGCTCAGCGCCGGAGATGTTCCCGCGGAATCCTCCGAAACTTTGCCAACTTGTGCCACGATTTGCGTCACCAGCGATCCGTGCAAAAAGGCGTTTTGCGACCGAGCGAGCGGTCAATGCGAGTTGCAAAAGCAAGACGACGGCTTGCCCTGCGACGACGGCGAGCCGTGTACCGCCAATGCGACGTGCCAAGCAGGCAGTTGCCAAGGCGGCGCCCTGGCTGCACCGTGTAATTGCCTAAACAACACTGACTGCAAAGCGAAAGACGACGGCAAGTTGTGCAACGGGGTCTTGTTCTGCGACAAATCCGCGGCTGTCTGGTCCTGCGCTGTCAACCCCGCCAGCTTGGTCAATTGCCCAGCGAGCGAAGAAGCCTGCAAAGTCGCCGTCTGCTTGGAACCGGGCGAAAAAGGCGGCGCGGCCGACGTTGCGAGTTGCGGCGTTGGGTTCGCAACCGACGGCACCCCGTGCGACGACGGCAAATCCTCGACCATCGGCGATGTTTGCGCTCAAGGCGCGTGCGCGGTGGGCACCCAAACAGCGCTCTGCGTCCAGGACGCGGACTGCGGCAAATACGAAGATGGCGACTTCTGCAACGGCACGATGTTTTGCAACAAGGCGAAAAAGGCGTGCCAAGTCAACCCGAAATCTGTGGTATTTTGCCAGACAGTCGACAACACGGCGTGCCAAAAAAGCCAGTGCGTGGCCAAATCGGGCCAGTGCGTGGTCGCGCCCATCCAGGAATCGCAGGCCTGCGACGACGGCAATCCATGTACCGCCGGTGAAAAGTGCCAGAAAGGCAGCTGTACGGCCGCCGCCAATACCTGCGATTGCCAAAACAACGCCGATTGCGCCAAAAAGGAAGACGGCGACACCTGCAACGGCACACTTTTCTGCGACAATAGTTTGCACTGCGTCGTCAACTCCGCCAGCGTTGTCACTTGTCCGGTGGGCCTGAATACGGCGTGCAGCGCGCAACTCTGTCAAAAAGCGACAGGCACATGCGCCGCCACCCCGCTACCCGACGGCCTCAAATGCGACGCTGATGGCACCAATTGCACCCAAAACGACACGTGTAAGAAGGGTGTGTGCACTTCGGATACCAACACGTGCGAATGCACCCAAGATAGCGAATGTGCCGACGATGGCGACATGTGCAACGGCCAGCCGTTTTGCGACAAAGCCCTTCACAAATGCGTCGTCAACCCCACAACGGTCGTGGTCTGCAAAAGTGTGCTGAACACGGCTTGTCAAAAAAACCTGTGCAATCCGCTCAGTGGCGAGTGCAAGCTGACTAATGTCAATTACTTGGGCAGCTGCGATGACGGCGACCCGAGCACAACCGCCGACAGCTGCAATTCCGGGGTATGCGGCGGCGTCGGCACCTACGCGTGCAAGCAAGACAGCGATTGCAACGACGACGGCAACCCCTGTTACGGCAAATTGGTGTGCAAACTTAGCGAAGGCAAATGTGTTTCCACGCCCGCCACGGTTTGCGACGGCGGCAGCGACACCGCGTGCAGCCAAAACTTGTGCGACGCCAAAACCGGAAAATGCGCGACGAAAGCCACCAACGTCGACGGCCGTTGCGACGACGGCGCCAAGTGCACGCTCGGCGATGTGTGCGATGCTGCTGGGAAATGTGTGTCTGGCCAAGACATTTGTTGCCACAGCGCCGCCGACTGCAGCGACGGGGCGCCTTGCAATGGTGCGGAATTCTGCGACACGGCGGTTTTTCCATTTGCATGTGGAATGGCGGCAACACCGTTAAAAGATGGCGCAATTTGCAGCGATAACTCCGCGTGCACGGCCGGCGATGGCTGTAAAAATGCGCTGTGCCAGCCGGGCCCAGCGGTGTCCTGCGACGACGCCAATGGCTGCACGGCCGACAGTTGTGCGGCGCAAAGTGGCTGTGTTTTTCTCAACATGACAGCTACTTGTACCGATGCAAACCCCTGCACTGTGGGCGACAAATGCCAAAATGCGGGCTGTGTGGCCGGTGTCATCGACTCGTGCGACGACGGCGACCCTTGCACCAACGACTCTTGCGACGCCAAACAGGGCTGCATTCACATACAAAACCAGGCTGCTTGCACCGATGGCAACCCGTGCACCATGAACGATGGGTTCGTGACAGGAAAGTGTGTTGCCGGCAAGCAGCTCAATTGCAACGACGGATCGGTTTGTACAACGGACAGTTGCGACCAAAAAGTCGGCGGCTGCACTTATGCCCCAGTTGCCGACAACTTGCCGTGCCCCGAAGGCAACTGCAAACTCGGCAAATGCTTGGGCGGCGGACCTACCACGGCCATCGCGTTAGGCAAAGCGCACGCTTGCCGCATCGACAGCAAGGGGCAGGTGTGGTGCTGGGGTGGCAACACCAAGGGCCAATTGGGCGTGGGCAGCGTAGGTGGCAGCTGCGGGCTGCACAAAGTCAGCAACTTGAAAGCCGCCACCGCACTGGACACCGGTTCTGGGCACGTGTGCGCCCTGACTTCCAGCGACGTGCGCTGCTGGGGCGGCGGCAATTTTGGGGCCCTTGGCCTCGGTTACTACGGCTCTGTCGGCGCGGCTACGCCAGTGCCGGGCCTGACGGGCATGAGCTTGGTGGCTGCGGGCAGCAACTTCACGCTTGCGAGCAGCGGCAGCATTATGGCGGGCTGGGGCATGGCCAACAATGGCAGCCTGTCGCCCAACTTCAGTGGTTTCGCCGTCGACCCGAAAAAGTGGCAATTCGCCAACGTGGTGCAAATCGCCGCACTCAACAGCAGTTGCGCGCGGCGCGCCGATGGTTCCGTAGCCTGCTGGGGTGGCCTGTTTGGGCCCACCTTGACTGAAATTGGCGGCTTGACCAACGCCATCGACATCGCCGTCGGCGTCTCAGGCGCCGCGGTGCGCGCCGACGGTTCGGTGTGGGCCTGGGACAGCGCCACTGCCAAACCGGTTGCCGATGCGCCATTGGCCAACCACGTCGCGATGGGCGAAGCATTCGCTTGTGTTTCTGCTAACAACGGCACCGTGGCGTGTTGGGGCGACAACGGCTACGGCCAGTATGGCGTGCCAGGTGCGCCGGCGAAACTGACGATTGTGCCTGGCATTGCTGGCGCTACCCATGTCGGCGCCGGCCGGCAACATGCGTGCGCGATTGTCGCTGGCGGCGCGGTGTGGTGCTGGGGCCGCGATGTGGCGGCGGGCTGTGCCGGCGGGCTGTGGCGGCGGTTCGGGCAGCGGTTCGGGTGGCGCGATTATGCCTGCTCCTAAGCAAGTGCTCGGATTGCTCGGCGCCGTGTGGGTCGGCGGTGGTATCGATTATAGCTGCGCATTGCTCGACGACGGCACGGCGCGGTGCTGGGGCTCGCCTGGCCAGGGCCAGTTGGGCGACGGGGGGACGGAATCGCTCACGCCAGTGCAGGTCTTGGGGTCCTTGTAGACAGGGTCCGCCCAACCGAAGCCGGCGCAGTGGGTTCGGATTACCACCCCTCACACAAGCCCTAAGCCACCGAGCCAATCAGATTTGCGCGGCTCTCTACACTCCCAACGACCCAGCGAAGCGATAAACGACCACGCCCTTTTCGGTAGAATCGATGTCGCAGGCGCCTTTACGGGTCAGATTATCCAACTCGGCTTGGGCTTGATCGAAGGACAAGGCGCTGTTGGCGGCGACCAGCGTCGCGGTCACCGTGCCCTTGTGCTGGACGGCCAGGTGCAGCACCACGTGTTCGGCCGTCTGTGGCGTGCCGCGCTCATCGTGCAGTGCCGCGGCCTGGGCCTGCCTTCGCCCGCTGCGAATCAGGGCCACGCCGCCCGCACAGAAACTGCCAACCACAAAGCCCATCGACACCATGCCGGTGTGCTCGCCGTGCACCAGCTTGTCGACCCATACGGCGGCCATGCTGGCGCCGAAGGCGGCAATGACCCAGCCCAGCCAGATCTTGATACGGTACATGACGGTGGTGCTCCGCTGGTCGCCGATCCACGCTGTATTGGCGCAGGCGCAGCGTAGGATCGGCCACGCGCGGGCGTCAAGGCGTGCTACGCTGGTGCGCTGGGAGGCCGCACAGTGGCCCCGCATTACCGGAGCCGCCATGGCGCAGTCCAGCCACTTTGTCGACGTCCTTGTCGACCCGCACACTGAACTGCCCAGCGGCATGTGCATGCGCTTCAAGGCCCAAGGGCAAGCTTGGCCGGTAGCGGTGGTGTGCTATGAGCCCGACGACGGGCCGCACGGTCAGTGGCTGGTCAGCGGATGCGGCCCGGATGGCGAGACGGCGGCACAAGCGGTCACGGTGGACGACTCCAGTGCCGGGACGTCGACGCTGATTTGGGGCGGCAGCCACGGGTTGCTGCTGCGGTTGGCCAGTGATCCTAGCGTTGAGTCGCGAGAGGCCTACTTGTTGTTGGCGCCGCAAGAGGTGGTGCGCTAGGAGCCTGTCGAAGAACCTCTGAACATTGTATGCTCCATATCGAATACATAAACCATTTCAGTCACTCCGACAGGCTCCTAGCCAGCTTGGTTTTTTCAACTCGTCGAGAATCGGCCGAAGTGAATTCGTCCGATTTCAACGAGTTGTCGCCGCGCAAGACGCGGCGCTAGGAGTGTGTCGGAGAGGTTCTCCGACACACTCCTAGGTGGCTGCGCAGTCCCTTGCCTGCGGGCAGCCAAACGGCCGAACCCGTGAAGAATTGCCAAGGCCGACCCCGGCCAATCGCCAACCGTTGACTGCTGGCGTTCGGCTGCGGTCCCAAATTCCCCATCGACATCCCCGGCGGCCCCCGATTTGGGATGCCAGTGCTCGGTCGCTCGCTGGCGCTCGACAAGGAACAAGGAGCTTTTCTGCCAGTGGCGTACTCGCGTACGTTGCTGGCAGAAAAGCGACGCAGTGACGCCGAGCTGCGCCCAAAGCGGGGGATCGCGGCGGTTCTAGCGGCTTGCGCAACAGCGGCCGCTGCCGTACCTTGGGGCCATGGCCAAGCTCCTTGCAACCTTTTTCGCTCGTTTAGAATCAGCCACTCGTCCGGTGACAGCGGCGGCCGTTTTGCTAATGTCTGGGTGGGCCGTGGCCGCTTGCAGCGCGAATGCACCGCCGCAGCCGTCGCTGGTTTCTGGATCGGCGTCGACAAGCGCCGATGGGGCTGGCCTGGACCTGAGCAACCTAGTGGGCGAAGACGCCAATGCCGCAACGGGCAATGAAACCGGCGGTGCCGGCGACGCTTCCGGTCTGGACGACCAAGCAGGCGCGGACACCGCCCAAGGTGGCGACCAACCCGATGCCGAGCCAGCCGACCAGCAGGCACTCGATGGCGTGGCGGTTGGCCCCGACGACAGCGCAGGGACCGCCGATGGCGCTATCGCTGTGGACTCGGCGCTCGGGCCCGACCAACCGCCGCCACCACCAGATGTGGCCCTGCCACCGCCAGATGTACCGCTGCCACCGCCAGATGTACCGCTGCCACCGCCAGATGTACCGCTGCCACCGCCAGATGTACCGCTGCCACCGCCAGATGTACCGCTGCCACCGCCGGACGTACCACCGCCGCCGCCAGATGTGGCCCTGCCGCCACCGGATGTGCCGCAACCGCCTCCCGATGTGGCGCCGCCAAAACCATGCGGCAACGGCACCTGCGAGCCCGGCGAGTCCACCCAGAATTGTCCAGCCGATTGCCAAGGCGGCAGCGGCTCGTGGACCTGCGGCGATGGCAAATGCGACATCGGCGAGCAGTTTTACTGCCAAAAGGACTGCACCAGCAGCGGCAGCGGCGGCGGCTGGGTGTGCGGCGACGGCAAGTGCGACATTGGCGAAAAATACTACTGCCAAAAAGACTGCCAAGCCGGCGGCGCGACCTGCCTGTCGACCAAATGCGTGGCCGAAAACAACAAGTGCAACACCGACACCAAGTGCAAGACCAGCGTCCAATGCTCACTGGGCTGCAACGGCGACTGGGCGTGCTTGCAGAAGTGCTTGCCCGGCGGCACCGGGGCCAATCAAACCGCTGTCGATCTGCTCATTTGCGGGCAGAAAAACAACTGCCTGTAAGGGCCCGTGCAGGAATTACTCGATCGATCTGTGATCAGAACGGAGCGTCGAGTCGGCTTGAAAAGCCGAGAGTTAGCGAACCACCAAACACGCAAACGGGCGCAAACAAAATCGCTTAGGGCGTGTAAAAGAATAACTCGATCGATCTGCGAAAAGAACGGAGCAGCGAGTCGGCTGTAAAGACGCGAGCTTGCGACCCACGCAGCAAGCAAACGGGCACGGTAAATGAATGACTTATTCATTTACGAGCCCTTAGATTTTGTTGGTGCCCTAACGCAACATCGCAACGACTGCAGGTGTTGCGGTTTTGAGCTATGGACTACCGCCTACTTCATCTGACAAACCACCACCCCATTGATGTCGAGCGTGACAGTCTTGGCTTGCGAGTAGTTTTGCGTCCCGTACTTATTGACCTGATAAGTCACGCTTTTCACCGAGTTAACCAAAATGGCATCGTTGGTCTGGATGCCAAAGTTGAAACTGCCGCCATAGTTGCCGCAACCGCGATCGAACACCCGCAGGCTGACCCCAGTCGGCAGGCCAAAGTTGGTAAAGCCGCTGGCTTGGCTCCACTGGCTGTTGCCGGCCCCGAGGTAGCAGCAATATTCCTTGCAGTAGTAGATCGACGCGTTGTACATGCTGGCCGCGGCGTAGTCGCCTCCTGAGGTGCTGCCATTCATGTTTTGTTCAAAGCCGCGGCTGGTGCAAAAGCTGGCGTATTCGGCGTTGGTCTTAAATGAAGTGCCGACAGGCGCGTAAACGAACGCCAGATTTTGGTTGCCAGAAGCCAGTTTCACCGTCGCGTAACCGCCGCTGCACGACCCGCCATTGCACGCGACTTGCGAACCATTGACCACCGGACATTTGGTGCCGCAGCCGCCGCAATTGTTGGCATCAGCGCCGCCGGTGAGCACTTCGCAGCCGTCCAGTTGTTTGGTGTTGTTGCAATCGGTGTAGTTAGTGGCGCAGGCGCCGGTGCACGAGCCAGCGCTGCACACTTTGGCGACATTGACTGCCGAGCAAATCAGGCCACAACCGCCGCAGTTTTCGGCATCGCTGCCTTTGATACTCACCTCGCAGCCGTCGACGAGTTTGTCGGCATTGCAATTGCCAAAGCCATTGTCGCAAGAGCCGTCGCAGACCCCATTGCCACAAGTCGGCACCGCTATGCCCTTGTTGGAACAGACCTTGCCGCAGCCGCCGCAATGGCCGGCGCTGGTCTTGATGTTGGCTTCGCAACCGTCGCTCATGCTCTTGTTGCAATCAAAAAAGTCAGGTGCACAGTTGCAAGTATAAGAGCCGACAGTGTTTTGACACACGGTGTTGTTCGGGCAGTTGGCTGAACCGGTGGTACATTCGTCGACGTCCGCACAGGTCAAGCCGTTGCCGACGTAGCCGCTGATGCACTTGCACGCCACGCTTTGGACGCCAGCGCTACACAGCGCATTGGTGCCGCAGCCTTTAGGGCCGGTGCACTTGCCGGCGGCGCAGACATCGTCGGTGGTGCAGCCGTTGTTGTCGTCACAAGTTGCGGTGTTGGTGGCGAAGGTGCAGCCCTTGGCGGCATCGCAACCGTCGTCGGTGCACACATTGCCGTCGTTGCACCCCACCGCGCTGCCGGCTTTGCACGAACCAGCGGCGCAGGTGTCGCCCACCGTACACACCGAATTATCGCTGCACGGCGCAGTGTTTTGCTTGTTGCTGCAGCCCAACGAACCATTGCAGGCGTCCACGGTACACAGGTTGCCGTCGTCGCAGTTCTTGGCCGAGCCGGGCTCGCACACCTTGGCGTCACAGGAGTCGCCGACGGTGCAGCCGTTGCCATCGCTGCACGGCGCGGTGTTGGCCTTGTGACCGCAGCCCACTTTGGGGTCGCAGCTGTCGTCGCTGCACGGGTTGCCGTCGTCACAGCTGGCGGTGGCCCCGGCCGCGCATTTGCCGCCGCTACAGGCATCGCCGAGCGTACACACCGAGCCGTCGCTGCACGGCAAGCTGTTGGCGGCCGACTGGCAGCCGCCTTTGGGGTCGCACGTCTCGCTGGTACACGGATTGCCGTCGTCGCAGGCGCTGGCCGACGCGGGGGTGCACACCCCTGCCTTGCAGGCGTCGCCGCCGGTACAGGCATTGTTATCGCTGCACGCGGCCGCATTGTCGGCGTGGGTGCAGCCGGTAACGGGGTCGCACTTGTCGTCGCTGCACGGATTGCCGTCGTCGCAGCCCACCGCCTTGCCGGCCAAGCACGCGCCGTCGCCGCAGATGTCGCCGATGGTGCACACGCTGCCGTCGTCACACGGCTGACTGGAATTGGGGTTGGCGCAGCCAGTTTTGGAGTCGCAAACGTCAGCCGTGCACGGCTTCTTGTCGTCGCAGTTGAGCGGCGCCCCGGGGGTGCAACTGCCGCCTTTGCAGGTGTCCGTCGCGGTGCACACGTTGTTGTCGCTGCAGCCACCGCTGTTGGCCAAGTGGGCACAGCCTTGGACCTTGTCGCAGCTGTCGTCGGTACACGGGTTGCCGTCGTCACAATTGCTGGCCTTGCCTCCTTTGCAGCCGCCGCCGCTGCAGACGTCGCCGATGGTGCACACGCTGCCGTCGTCGCACGCTGCCGTGCTGTTGACCGCGGCGCAGCCTTGGGCGAAGTCGCAACTGTCGTCGGTGCACGGGTTGCCGTCGCTGCAGAACTTGGCTTTGCCGGGCTGGCATTGGCCGGCTTTGCAGCTGTCGCCTTCGCTGCACACGTTGTTGTCCGAGCAGGCCTCGGCATTGCTGATGGCGATGCAGCCCTTGCTGGCGTCGCACAATTCGGTCGTACACGGGTTGCCATCGTCGCACAGCTTGGCGGCGCCGCCTTTGCATTGACCGTTTAGGCAACTGTCGCTGTCGGTGCACACATTATTGTCGCTGCACTGCGCGCTGTTGTTGGCGCTGACGCAGCCTTTTTTAGCGTCGCAACTATCCGCAGTGCACGCGTTGTTGTCGTCGCAACTCTTGGGCGCGCCGGGCAGGCAGCTGCCGCTCGAACAACTGTCGCCTTCGGTGCAGGTGTTGCCGTCGCTGCACGCCGCGGTAGTGGTGGCAAACGCACAGCCAACCAAGGCTTCGCAGGCGTCGTCGGTGCACGGGTTGCCGTCGCTGCACGCCAGCTTGCCGCTCGCAGTGCAGACGCCGACCGTGCAAGTGTCGCTGACGGTACAGACGTTGTTGTCGCTACACGGCAGCGAATTGTTGGCAAACACGCAACCGGTCTTGGGCACGCAACTGTCGGTCGTGCAAGGATTGGCGTCGTCGCACGCTGTGGCGCCGCCGGGTAAGCACACGCCAGCGGTGCAGGCATCGCCGCTGGTGCACACGTTGTTGTCAGTGCAAGGACCGCTGTCATTGGCGGTGGTGGTACAGCCGGTGGCGATGGCGCAACCGTCTGTTGTGCAAGGATTCTTGTCGTCGCAGGCGATGTCTTTGCCGACGCACTTGCCGTCCGAACAGCCGTCGGTCGCCGTACAGGCGCTGCCATCGTCGCAGGTGCCGGATTTGGGCGGATGCTGGCACTCGCCGCCGCCGACGCAATTGTCGTAGCTGCAGGCATTGGCGTCGTCGCACATGCCGACGCTGGGTTCGTCGGTTTGGCCGTCGCAGTCGTCGTCCTTGAGGTTGCATTGCTCGGATTTGGCGGTGGCCGCGTCGCACAGCGTCAGGCCAGTCGCCGTGCAGACGCGCTTGCCCGCACAGGTGCCGGCGCTGCCGACGTTGTTGCAGGCGGTGGCCAAGCCCAGTTGCACGGCGCGCGCGTCGCAGGTGCATACTTGGTCAAGCTTAACGCACTGGTTGGATTTGATGCCGCCCACGCTCAATTTCTCCAGGCAGGCGTAGCCTTGGGCGCACGGGGCGGCGGCGCTGCAGGTTACGCTGCAAAAGCTGCCCACCAGCGATCCCGACGCGTCGGTGTACGGTACGCAGCGGTTGTCGGCGCCACCTAGCACGTTGTTGCAGTCGCTGTCGGCGCCACACGGTTCGCACAACCGTGGGTTGGCCGGGGCACAAATGTTGAACACATCGCCGCTGCTGCCCGCGACCTGCGTGCACTTGAAGCCGGCGGCGCAGCCGGTCACGCACAGCGCAGCGCACTGCTTGCCAGCCCCGACCTCAATGCACTGGCTGCTGCTGCATTCGCCATTGAGGCTGCAGGCGCAGCCGGGCTCGCTGCAACCGGCATCTTGCGATGCACTGGCTTCAGGGCCAGCGATTTCGCCGGCAATTTCGGCCGAGATATCCATAAGTGTGGGCACTTCAGCCGCAATGTCGGTCAGCGGCTCGCCACCGAAACCGCTATCAAACACAGAGACACCGTCACTGGCATCGGCAGTGGCCGCCGCTACCTCTTCAACGCTCAAATCGGTCGGTGCTTCGCAGGCCGCCATGGTCAAGGCGGTCAGGGTTGCCGCAACGGCTAGGGTTGAGAAACAAATCGCGGAGCGCAGCATGAACATGGGGCAAACCTGTGGTGCGGCGCCGTAGGAGCAACGCCGAGCTTAGCGGACCAGCATGCCTAATTTGGGCGATAGATGGCAAATCTTGGGCCGACCACAATTCCCCATCGAGATCCCCGCGGCCCCCGATTTGGGATGCCCGTGCCCTGTCGCTCGCTGGCGCTCGACAAGGAACAAGGAGCTTTTCGCCCAGTGGCGTACTCGCGTCTCAAGATTCTACACAACCTTGAAATTGCCAGCAGGCATCTTGACATGGCATGGCCGTTGCGATCTAACGTCGCCATGAAAAAGCCGCAACAGAGTTTGGCGAACGAAA
>SHZD01000196.1 GCA_009692465.1 Myxococcales bacterium | reverse complement strand
CGCTCCTAGCGCCGTCTGGCTAGACGGCGGCAACTGTTCGAAACTGCACGGATTCACTCCGGGCAGTTCTCGGACAGTTGAGAATAGTTGACTGGCTAGGAGCCTGTCGGATCGTAATAGATTCATTGTGTATAACCTGATAGACATTTTATAATCGATTGATTTCCGACAGGCTCCTAGGAGCGTGTCGGAGTATTCCGACTCGCTCCTAGCGCCGTCTGGCTAGACGGCGGCAACTGTTCGAAACTGCACGAATTTGATAGGGCCAGTTCTCTGGGCAGTTCTTGGACAGTTGAGAATTTCTGAATGGCTAGGAGACTATCGGATCGTAATAGATTCATTATGTATAACCGGATAGACATTTAAAATGCATTTGATTTCCGACAGGCTCCTAGAGCGCCGATCAAATCAGATTTGCCCGGCGTCTCAGTGCTTACTTTGTGCGTCGCGAGCCTGCGGCACTTGTTCAGTGGCCTGCGGGTTGGCGTCAGGCCGTTCCGTTTTGTTTGGGAATTTTTTGAGGTTCGGCGTTTATTGGTCGGGGCTCTAAGGCGTGAAAGATCAGCTCGATCGATCGGCTAGCGGAGCAGACCGCCGAGACGGCTGAATAGACGCGAGCTTAGCGACTCACCAAGCAAGCACACCGGCACTGTAAATGAATGACCTATTCATTTACGAGCCCTTATTGCAGCGGAAATGGCGACACAAAGTAATCCTTGCCAGGCGCATGGCAGCCGGTGCACAAGCCTGCGCCCTGACTCGCCGCGTATACTTTGCCGTTGTAGTATTCGTACCACCACCAGGTGCTGCCACCGACGCCGCTTTGGGTTTTGCGCATCACCGCCCAGCCCAAGACCTTGGTGCCGCTGCCGTACATTTCCTTGACCGTCGCCGCGTCTAGGGGATGGGGAGTGGTGTTGGTCTGTAGCGATTGCAGCAACTTAGACGATATAAAAGTGCGGACACCGCCAAAATGCGGGCCAGTCGACTGGTGGACTTTCGATTCTGCGGCCCAACCGGCATAGGCGCCCGCGGTCAGCCACGCCAACAGCGCCTTTTCCTCTGTTGGCGGCAGCGATTCGGCGGCGACAGTCTCCGCGCCAGCAGTTTCGGCACCAGCAGTGTCTGCAGCGACCGTTTCAGCAGCAACGGCATCGCCGACGGCGGTATCTGTGGCCTCCAGAGTATCCACCGCGATAGCAGTCGCGTCCCCGCTGTCCTGAACCGTCGCACCGCCATCGTCGGCGTCCGTTGGCGCCGTCGCCTCGGCCGCGTCCGCCTGAGCGCTGTCGGCTGCGGCTGAGGTATCCGCTGCAGCGGCGTCTTGCACCGGCGGAACGGCAGAATCGACGGTGGCGCCAACCACGCCGGCATCTTGGGCCTTGCGGTTGGTCAGATCCGCGGAATCGGCTCCGGCAGTCACACCCCCGGCGCCAGTTGGACTCGACGGAGTGGGCACCGGATTGACCGCGCAACCCGCGACTGCGGCGCTCAGGATCAGCGCAAGGAGCGCCGCAATTGGACAGCGTGCTGCTGGTTTCAAGGTTGCACCTCGGGTTACGACAGGCCTTCTATTAAGCCCTGGGCATTGAGCCCAATCAACTGCGCGGCCGGTTGGCGCGGCAAGCCGGGCATCGTCATGATTTCGCCGCAAATCACCACCAAAAAGCCGGCACCGGTCGCCAAGCGCAGCTCACGAATCGGCACCGCGTGGCCCGATGGCGCGCCCAACAAATTGGGATCGGTGGAAAAACTGTACGGCGTCTTAGCCATACAAATCGGAAAATGGCCATAGCCTTGCGCTTGATACAGGGCAAATTCGTCGCGAATCTTCTTGTCGGCAATCAGTTCGTCGGCGCCATAAAGCCGAGTGGCAATGAGCTTGACCTTGTCCCACAGAGGCATGTCATCGGGGTACAACGGGGCAAACTGGGCCATGTCGCTGTCGGCCAAGTGCGCGACTTCACGCGCCAACGCCTCACTGCCGCGGCTGCCATCGGTCCAGTGGGTACACAAGATCGCCTTGGTGCCCATCTGCTGCGCCGCCTCGCGAACCAGGGCGATTTCAGCATCAGTGTCGGTGTCAAAACGGTTGATGGCCACTACGGCGGGCACCCCGAATTGCTTCAAGTTAGAAATATGCCGGCGCAGATTGGCTAAACCCGCAGCTAATGCTGGCAAATTCTCCTTGTCGCGCTCGGCCTTTTCGACCTTGCCGTGAGCCTTAAGCGCGCGGACTGTAGCCAACAGCACCGCTGCGGCAGGCTGCAATCCACTGGTGCGACATTTGATATTAAAGAACTTTTCCGCTCCCAGATCGGCGCCAAACCCAGCTTCAGTCACAACGTAGTCGCACAGTTGTAGCGCCGTTTTGGTCGCAATCACCGAGTTGCAGCCATGGGCAATGTTGGCAAATGGACCGCCATGGATAAATGCTGGACTGCCCTCCATGGTTTGCACCAAATTGGGCATCAGTGCATCCTTGAGCAACACCGTCATCGCGCCCTCAGCCTTGAGCTGATGCACGAAAAGCGGCTTCTTATCCAAAGTATAGCCAAACAACACCCGACCCAAGCGCTTTTGCAGGTCGGTCAGATTGTGGGCCAGGCAAAAAATCGCCATCACTTCGGAGGCAACCGTGATATTGAAGCTGGTTTCGCGCGGATTGCCGTCGGCATGGCCGCCCAGGCCGGTCACCATGGAGCGCAGCGAGCGGTCGTTCATGTCGATGGCCCGCCGCCACGTCACCCGCCGCAGGTCGATGCCCAGCTCGTTGCCCCAGTAAACGTGGTTGTCGATCATCGCCGCCAACAGATTGTTGGCCGCGCCGATGGCGTGAAAATCACCGGTAAAATGCAGGTTGATGTCTTCCATCGGCACGACTTGGGCATAGCCGCCGCCCGCTGCGCCGCCTTTCATGCCAAAACAGGGTCCCAGCGACGGCTCGCGCAGGCACACCGCGGCCTTTTTACCAATGCGATTGAGCCCATCGGTCAGGCCGACGCTCAAAGTCGTTTTGCCTTCGCCGGCCGTGGTCGGCGAGATAGCGGTGACCAAGATGAGCTTGCCCAGCGGGCGGTCGGCCAGCGTGTTGAGGTACTCAAACTCAATCTTGGCTTTGTAGTGCCCAAACGGGTGCAGCTGCGCCGCGGGTATCCCCAAGCGTTCGCCGATGGCGGCAATGGGCTGGATCGACGCTGCGCGGGCAATGTCGATGTCCTCGGGGATGGAACGGGTCATGGTGACTATCCTTGCGAAACTGGGGCACTGTGCCTTTTAGGGGGGGCAGTGTCAAGGCACCGATGCCAACTCCTGCTGCCCATGCTATGGTCCCGCCGCCGCAACGAACGGCAAAGGCTCTTGGAATGCGCACTTGCTTGGAATGTGGCCAAACCACCGAGGGCCTGTATTGCCCCAAAGACGGCATGGCCACCATCGTCACTGGCGTCAAGCCGCCAGCGGGCGATTTGCCGGTCAACACCGTGTTTGCCGGTCGCTATCGGTTGGCCGGCACGCTGGGGCGCGGCGGAATGGGCGCGGTGTACGACGCTCAGCACACCGGTACCGGCCAGCGGGTGGCGATTAAGACCTTGCTGCTCGATACGGTCCACGATCCGGCGGCGGTCAAGCGCTTTTTCTTGGAAGCCAAGATCACTGCCGCGCTGCAACATCCGAATACAATTCGTGTTTTTGACTTTGGGCAGTCGGATGACGGGGTGTTTTTCTTAGCCATGGAGCGCCTGCAAGGGGTGACGCTGAGCGACCGCATCGCCGAATACGCCGGTCAAGGCAAGCGCATGACTGAGCAGGAAGCGGCGACCATTGCGGTTGCGGTCCTGCGCAGTCTGGCCGAAGCCCACCGCGTCGGTTTGGTTCACCGCGATTTGAAGCCCGCCAATATTTTCCTGCACGATTTGGGCGGTGGCGAGACGGTCATCAAGGTGCTCGACTTCGGCATCGCCAAGACGGGCGACCAACAACTGACGCAGGCCGGGACCGCGCTGGGCACACCCGCCTACATGAGCCCCGAGCAGGTGATGGGCCAAGGGGTCGATGCGCGCAGTGACTTGTATTCGCTGGGGGTGGTGCTGTACCAGTGTGTCAGCGGGCGAGTGCCGTTTCGCGGTGAGTCGACATTTACCGTGATGATGATGCAGATCAATGAACTGGCGCCGGATTTGACCCAAGTTGCCGGGGTCAGCGCCAGGTTTGCCCAAGTGGTCGGCCAAAGTCTGGCCAAGCAGGCGACCGACCGCTACGAGTCGGCAGTTGTGATGCGGGAGGCCTTGGAGCCGCTGGCGCGCGGCGAACACTTGCATGCGCCTGGGGCCGCGGGTCTGGCTCCGCCGTCAGCGATGGCCCAGATGCGAGCTCCAACGCCCGCCGCGCCGCCACCGCCGCCACCCTCGCCGCCGCCGGCAAACCGCGATGCCAGTGCTACCAAGCCTCCCGCTCCGGTGCGGGCTGCGCGCGTCGACCCGCCGCCGATGCGGCCGCAGCAAGTGCGCGAAATGACCGGGGCCGCGGTCAAGCCGCCGGAACCGCCGCGGTCGCGCTCGCTGATTCCACTTTATCTTTTTGGGTTTATTGCGGTGACTGGCAGTTTAGCGGCGGCGTTTTGGCTGCACGGTCGCGATGGCGATGCCAAGGCTCCCATCGGGATGGCGACCGAGGCGGTGGCACCGCCAGTGGCTGGCATTGCTGCGCCTGTGGTCCCAGTGCCAGTGCCAGTCCCAGTGCCAGTGCCAGTGCCAGTCCCAGCGCCAGCGCCAGCGCCGCCAGCGGTAGTGCCGCCCACGGTGGTCGTTCCGCCAGCGCCAGTTGTGGCCGAACCAGCTGCGGCTGCGGCTCCGGTGGATGGGGGTGCGGCACCGGCTACCCAACCGACTGTGGCTCCGACGGTGGCCCCAGCAGTAGCGCCAGCCTTGGTCCCGCCGGTGGCGCCGGCTGCAGTGAAGGCCGAGTCGAGTCCAACCGTCGCCGTACCCAAGGTTAAGGTCAAACCCAAGGTCAAACCGCCCGCGCCGCCCGCTGGTGGTGGAGGTCGGCCGCCGCCGGCTGGGACTACACGGCCGCCTGCGGCTGGTCGGCCGCCGCGGTAGGGCTCTAGTGGCTCCGCATTTTGGCGAAGGGCTTCGTGCGGCTGTATTGCCATGGCTGCCGGACTGATCAATTTGTAGCGTTCTCGTGTAAATATCGAGGAATTTGCGCGAGTTGCGATGGAAAAGAATGACGGAACTCGCCGCCCACATCGTGGACTCGGTGATTCCGGCTGTGCCTGTGCGGCAGTTTGTGCTGACGTTTCCGCCGCATATTCGGTGGGTTTTGGCGTGGAATGCTGAATTCAGGAACTGGGTGCTGGCCGCCATCATGCGAGCGCTGGAGAAGCACTACGTCGGTCAAGGCGAAGTCGCTGGTGCCGTCTCTCCACAATTCGAAGCAATTTCAGTAGTACAGTGGTTCGATGGGGCCCTAAGAGTCTTTCCACATTGACACACTTTTGCTGTTGACGGCGTGTGGGACCGAGCGGCCGACGGGCTGAAGTTCCTGCCAGCCCCCCGACTTTATACGGATCTCATAGCGGATCTGCTTGCCGACATCGTCAAACGGGCGACCCGCCAAGCCGAGCAGGGCCCGCGCGTCGATGGCGTCGTTCTTGCGGTGTTTGGCGCGGCGGTCGACCAGAATGCAACACGGGTCCACGCCGAGGCACTGGATGCCCGTGCCGTTGAGCCAGCGGGCGAACCAGAAGCCGTCGCGGCCGGCTTCGTACATCGCGTAAACCTTCGCGTTGCCCGGCAAGCCGAAGTGTTCGCGGGCCTTGTCGACTTCGACGAGCAGGTCGCGCTTGCCCTGTTCGACGTCGGCGCGCAGGATCTTGCCCTCGCGGCGGGCCTTGCCGCCATCGCCGCAGGCGAACTGTCAGGCGTCCTTGCCCATGTCGAAAGCGATGTACAGGGCGCGGACGCTGGAGGTAGAATTGATGGCGGTGGTGGTCTCTGCCGCCTCCGGCGGCGCACTTGGCCGGTGATGACTGTCTCCTTGGTGATGAACCGTTGTGGCGCTGCCGGACCCCACGCCCGCGCGCCGCTGAAAGCTTGACCCAGACGCCGCCCCGCAATCTGCAAGGCGGCGCGGTTCGTGCGACCGGGTCCGAACGGACATTGCGCGGAGTCCAGAGGCCGGCAGGCCTTTGGCGCCGGCCGCGCAGGCTGCGGGGTCCGGGGTAAGGCCCCGAGCGTTGGCGCAGCGGCAAGCCGCCGTCGCGCAGGAGCCGCCGTTGCTGGCGGGCGGTGCATAGCATCTATCCGCGGCCAAGCGGCTGGAACCGGACGGCGAACACAAGATACGGATTACGTTCAGAAAGGAGTGAAAAAGTGGCATCACCGGGGTGACGCTACCGCGGCGGGATGGCTGCGTTCAATTGGCGAAAATTCGCAGAAAATTTAGGGGTTGACGGCAAGAATGTGCTGCGGCAGACTGGCTGGGCGGCACTGCTGGAAAGTCCGGCGGCGGGCAACAGGACTAAACTCGGTTTTTGGGAAGGGGCGGAAATGGCGAGGGCAGTTGCAGTTCCGATCCGCCTGCCGCACGGCGGCGGGGTCCGCGTCAGGTTGGCCCCGGCGGTCTGGCTGGTGGCGCTGATCGGCTGCACCAGTCCGCCGAGCGGGCCGGTGGGCCCGGCGCTACGGTCATGCCTGGTCCAGGGCGACTGCGAGAGCGGCACGGTCTGTGCCAACGGGGCCTGCCGGCCAGCAGCGTGCAAGTCGAACCTCGACTGCGGCCAGCTCGCCTGCATCGACGGCATTTGTGCTGCTGCGGCCTGCAGCTGCCTGGCTGGAGCGCCGTGCACCCAGACGACCCCGAAGTGCAAGGCCGACTCCGGAGCCGATGGCGCCGCCGCGGCCGACAGCGATGCCGGAGACGACACCGCTGTCGCGGCCGACGCCGACACTGCCAGCGCGGCCGACACCGCCGATGCCGCCAAACCGGACACCGCCAAACCGGACACCGCCAAACCGGACACCGCCAAACCGGACACCGCCGGCTGCAGCAACGCCACCGAGTGCGACGACCAGAAACCCTGTACGGTGGACCTGTGCACGGCCGGCGCCTGCGTTCACAAGGCCGCCGCGGCCGGCTGCTGCGCGGTGCAAGACGACTGCGACGACGGCATCCCCTGCACCACCGACACCTGCGCCAGCGGAACCTGCAAGCACGCCCAGCCACCCGGATGTTGCGTCACCGCCAAGGATTGCGACGACGGCGAGGCCTGCTCGAAAGACATCTGCACCGCGGGCACCTGCAGCTACGAGCAGCCCGGCGCCTGCTGCGAGATCAACCTGCAGTGCAACGACAGCAACCCGTGCACGGACGATCTGTGTGACAAAGCGACGGGTGATGCGGCGGGGGTGTGCAAGAACACGCCCAACGCCACTTGCGCCGGTGCCAATTGCGGCAATGGCACCTGCGAGGCCGGCGAGACCAAGGTGACCTGCCCCAAGGACTGCGGCAGCGGGGGGCCGGTGTGCGGCAACAAGCTGTGCGAGGCCGGCGAGAACAAGACCAACTGCGCGCTCGACTGCACGGGCGCCGTCGCCACCTGCGGCAACCAGGTCTGCGAGTCGTCCGAGACGCCGCAGAACTGCCCGGCCGACTGCAAGACCGGGCCGCAGCCCCCTGCCTACCCACTGCCGCAAGTCGCAGCCGCCGCTGACTTCACCTGCGCTGCCACCGTGGCGGGCAAGCTGCTGTGTTGGGGCAGCAACCCGTCGGGTGCGGACAAGCCGCCGGCGCTCGAGGGCGTCAGCCACGTTGCAGTGTCACAGATCACCAGCTGCGCACTGGCCAACGGTGCCGTGCAGTGTTGGGGCCAGAAGCCGGCGTGGCTCAAGGACCTCCAGCAAGCGCCGGTGGTGCAGATGGCGTTCGGCACTTTTCACGCCTGCGCTGTGCTGCTGGGCGGGGCGGTGCAGTGCTGGGGCTCGGGCGCCCAGTCGTTCGGCAACCAGCAGCCGGCCGGGCAGTGGCTGCAGATCGCGGTGGGTACGAACCAGACCTGCGCCGTGCGCGGCGACGGCATGGTCACGTGCTGGGGCCTCAATTTCGTGGGAGTGCTCAGCGTGCCGCCCGGCACCTACCAGCAGGTCGCGGTGGGCAAGAACTTCGGCTGCGCAATTCGCACAGACAAGAGCTTGGTGTGCTGGGGTCAGAACAACGCTGGGTCGACGGTTGCACCCAAGGGCGCCTTCACGCAACTGAGCGCCAGCAACCACGTATGTGCAGTCCGCGACGACGGGGCAGTGTTGTGCTGGGGGCCGAACGACAGCGGCCAGTGCAATGTGCCGGCAGGCACCTACAGCCAAGTGTCTACTGGCGGCGCCCACACTTGCGCCGTCACCACGGACAAGAAGGTCGTTTGCTGGGGCGATGCCAGCAAGGCAGCCACGCTGCCACCGGCCGCAGGTTGGTAGGCCTCGCGTAGCCTGCGCTACAACCCTGCGCCACCCGGATAGCCGTAGCTGACATCATCGTCGTACCCGTACACGAACAGGGCGACCTTCTTGCTGCCGACAAGCGTGTGGGTGCCGGCGCCGATCGGCAGGCGCGCAACCTGCCACGTCGTGTCGGGCACGGGCACGAATGCCGCTGGGCCCAGAGACGACCCGTCGAGCTTGACCACCGTGGCTTGCGGCGCAATGACCGTAATGTAATTAAGGGCATACTTGTCAGGCACCAGGAAGAGGTACTCTTCGAGGTACTGGCTGGTGGCCACGTTCAAGATGAGCGACGGGTCGCCGATGGGCCCGCACGACTTGGTGGTGCCAGTGCCCTCGCAGGTGGCGAGGAAGCCGTATTGGCTCATGCACATCGCGTTGTTGGTGCAGGTGGCGTTGGCAGATGTCATGGTCGAAAACGAACTCGCCATGTACTGCGCGAGCATGACCGGCTTGTCGGCCTCGAGCAGGAAGTCCTTGGTGGTCTGGAATTGGAAAAACGCGCCTTGGTTCAGGGTCGGCAGGGTGATGCCGATGTCGGGAATCAGCTTGACTTGAGTGCCGTTCTCGGCCGCCACGATGCGCCAAGCGTCCTGCTCCTTGCCGCGCGGCGAAAGGCGGGCACCGACATAGGTCTTGCCCCAGGCCTTGACCGGAAACAGCTGTTCTTCCAGGTGATCGGCGCAGCAACTCACCGGACAGTCAGAGTCCTTGGTGCAAGGGATCATGCCGCTGGTGACCGCGCAGACCTTGGGCGGCGTGCCCAGCGGGTTGTTGATGCAGTTGCCGATATCGGGCGAAATCGACGCCTCCGAGCCGCCGAAGACCGCGACCGGCTTGTTCGCCTTGACCCATGAACCTGTGAGGTCGGCCTTGTCTTTGTTGGACTCGATGTTCAGAACCTGCCCCTGCTGCAAGCTGAAGGTCTGCTTGGCGCCCACGGTCATGGCCGGCACGCCCGGGCCCGCCAGCGTCGGCGCCGCCACGACCACCTGAACTGTGGTCGTGCCCGGCGTCGCCGCCACGACGGTGAAGTAGCTGCGGTGGTTGCCCAGCTGGGCGTGGCTGACCACCCAGTATTCCTCGCCGAGTGCGCCCGTCGGCAACAACAGGCTCGCGTCGTTGCTGAAGACGCCGACGTTCTGCAACGGGTTGAATTGGTAAGCGACGATGGGCTGGGTGGCGTGAATGTGGAACACGCGACTGTTCACGTCGCTGCCCTCTTGACTCTGGTTGGGGACGCCCCATGCCGGATCGGGCAGATTGATGACCTGCAGACCTTTGGGCGGCACCGACCAGGTCTTGGAAGTCGCGGGTGCGGCAGTTGCGCCGAGCGACACGGTTACCAGAGCTTGGGTCTGCGAAGTGTTCGACACGATGACCGCGAATTGGGCATTCTGGGCATCGTAGACCTTGCCGCCCGATGCCTCGAAGGCATTGTCGAGATCGACGGCCCAGTAGTCGCAGCCGACGTTGGAGTTGTTCTTGAGGTCCGCGCCGCAAGCCTCGATGCATTGGCCGCCGACACAGGTCAAGCCCTTGGCGCCGCAATCGAGGCCGACGTCGAAGCCGCCGCCGTCGGCCGCGCACGATTTCGCGACGCTGCCCACGCACAGTTTGGTGCCCGGCACGCACACCAGGCATTGCTTGCCCTTGCAGGTGGCCTCGCCCTCGCAGGTTTGGACCAGCGTCGACGCGTCACCCGTCGCATCGCACTTGCGCACGGCCAGCGAGGGCCCGCCGTCTGCCTGCGGTGCGCAGAACGTGGCGTTGGGTTCGCAGACCTTGCACTTGCCCTCGGTGCAGACCGGGGCCGCGGCCGGGCACTGTTTGCTGGTGGTCGATTTGCCGTCCGGGTTGCAGGTCGCCAAGAACGGTCCGTCGCACAGAGTGGTGCCGGGGGCGCACGAGAAGACGGTGCACTTGTTCTGTGCGCAATGGCCGGTGTCGGCGCATTGCGAGTCGAACAGACACTGCACACACTGCTTGAGCGGCACGGCGCAGTACGGCAGGCCTGGCATGTTCTTGCAGGCCGCCGAGGTGGTGCAGGCCGGTCCGCTGTAGGCATCCGCGGGGCCCGCTGGGCTATCGAGGTCGGCTTCGGCGTCGGCCGCGGCGTCGCCGACATCACCCGCGCTGGCGTCGGTGTCGCTGATGGTGGCGTCGGTGGTGGCCACGACGTCCTTGGCTTTTGGCGTGGCATCCACATCAGCCTGCGGCGCAACCGGCGCGCTCTGGCTGGCGGGGGAATTCTGCAAACACCCGACCAGTGCAGTGGCCAGCAGCGGGACGAGGGCACGGGCCAGTGTAGGTACCCAGGATTGCATGGAGAACTCCGCGTGCGTGGGCCGCCTCTGGCCGAGAACCCTACACGACCTGTCGCGTACGCGCAACGGAATCCCTTCGGCTGTTAGGCCCGATCGACCTCGCCCCGAAAAAGCCTCTCGCCCGACCTCGATACGCCTCGTTTGACCGTACCCGCCTCAGAACCCCTAACTTTACGCAGATCTACACATGCACCCCGGTCGGCACCGATGGGGTGTAGAAATCCGCAAAGCGGGCAATGTGCTGCAAATCTTTGGCGTTATCGGCCGG